>NZ_JCACKI010000046.1:0-36324 GCF_059505325.1 Tildeniella sp. | reverse complement strand
ACGTAGGATGTGTTAAGCATAGCCGTAACGCATCAAAACCTTTAGCAGCATGGGTGACGCTTCGCTTTTCTTGAATGCCGAAGGCTATATCCATCCGACGCAGATTTTATATTTAATTGAACCTTCCTACTTAAAGCAGCCTTTAACTTGTCGCTTGCAGCCTGTCGCCAGTCCAAATGCTAATTTCTGCCTCGTTAGCCATCCTCAGTACCACTGGCATAGAAAAACGGCAAATTTGCTTGCATGAGCAACTCCAGCCCCATGATGCCCAACGGCTCGTACTCATAATAGTATCTAGGAGCAGTACCTCCAGGGAGAGGCGGCATGGCGCAGGCGGCTCCTGGACTACCACAACGTACCTTCACGGGCACTAGCAGTAGGGCAATGCCAGCTACAGCGCTAATAATCCAGTGCTTCATGTGCTTGCTCTCCTAATGCCGTTCTGGTGAGACCGTTCTGATTAGACATTGAGCCATTGTCCTAACGTCCACTGCAAAACCTCTTTCGCAAGTGCTCTTTAATATTTCAGATTTAGCAGGGGCAGCGCTTGTAGTTACTGGCTCAATTCTATGGCAAGGCTCCGAGAACCTATGTTGAGAACAAATATTCCCTGGCTGCTGGTTGGTTTACGGTTTGCGATCGCCCCCCTGCTGCTGTTAGATGCACTGGATGGCAGCACAGGCGTTGGTTTCCTCATCGGCTACATTATCGCGGTGCTCTCAGATATTTTTGACGGCATCATTGCCCGCAAATTGAACGTTAGCACCATCGCACTCCGGCAAGCAGATAGTTGGGCAGATATCAGTTTGTATCTCTGCATTGCAGTCAGCACGTGGCTGGTCTATCCAACAGTCATCATCGCGTTTCAAACGCCCCTGCTAGTCGCGATCGCGTCCCAGCTCACGCTGTTTGCTACCAGTCTGATCAAGTTTGGTAAGTTTCCCAGCTTTCACACTTACACCGCCAAAGCCTGGGGACTTTCGCTGTTGATTGCGGTGATCGGACTCTTTGGCTTTGACAATGCGACGGCTCTTTGGGGCGCGATCGGGCTATGCCTGATCAATAGCCTGGAGGAAATTGTGATGACCCTGATCTTGCCTGTATGGACGCATGACGTTCTCAGTCTCATTCACGCGCTGGAGTTGCGACGTTTAGTATCGGAACCGTAAACGCTCACCTTAACTGAAACCATTGTTCTTCACCTCTGAGCACTAAAGTGAACGCGTCTACATCAATGACAAATGGCGCAAGCAGTGACTGAGCCTCCTGCTCCCGTGTACCCTTGGGAAGCTCAATGCCCTCAAATTCTGTAGACTCTACATGCGCGGCGAACTCGTAGCGAAACTCGTCATCACCGCTGTAAGACAACGCAATGCGTCCGCGCCAATCAACTGAGAAACCGTTGGGGGTCGATCGCTGGGTGAAGCGAATCCGATGGTCGGCAGCAGAATCGTGACCCAGCAGATAGATATCGAACGGGCGCGGCTGATCAAACTCGATCGGCAGCGGATCAACGAAAAACTCTTGTTCACTCAGCGTCTTAAAATCTAGCGGTTGCGCTCTGGAAGCGACTTGAAAGCCAGTCCCGTCCCAGTAGTTAGAGGAAAGCGTGCAGCGGTGATAATTGTTCCAAACAATTTTGGCTTGCCAATCGCCCTGCGACTCATCCACAAACTCTTCTGGATGGGTATCTTCTGCACTGTATTCTGCGGTTTGTAGATGCAAATCAAACCAAATGCCTGATGGCTCCAGCCGCGCTGACCAGAAAAAGTCCTGGATGGCGTGCCCATCTGCCCACGGATTACCCAAAAATTTGATGCGGCTTGTTGTCATTACTTTTGTCCTGGCACTGGAGTAACTGACTTCACGAGCAGTTTGGGGTAGCAGGGAAACATATCCGGTCCACACACCGTTGAGAGCGTCTTACCCTGGAGCACCACGGAGGAGCCAACATAGGACTTCATTAAGTCCCCTTCAATATAAAAGCGATCGATCGCTGTCGATTCAACAAAATAACCATAGGGCGGATGTCCGCTGTTACCTATATCGCTGTTGTGGGTTTGAAACTTGAGCACGCCCCGTACTGTGATGGTGCCAGGCGGCAAAAGGTAGGTTTTGAGATACCATTGTCCCCCCGCATAGCTGAGCAACCCCGCAAGGAAGAAAATAGTCGCAGTTAGAACTAAAGAGCCAGTGCGATTCATGGTTTAGCGTTGTTCAGCGATCGTCTACTCATTGTTCCATAAGCGGCTCTGCACAATGATGGTCAGCTATTTCAGTGCTTTGTCTGAGTGAGCGTGATATAGCGATCCTATTTTGCTGAGAATGACGCTCATATGAGCGGTCGGCAGTCAGCAAAAGAGCTGATCGTTGACCGCTGACCACTAAATGATTCAGTCTTGCTCACAAATGGTTTAGGACTGCTGTGGTCAAACAATGATCAGATCGGGAGTTTGATCAAGCTAACGTCGTCATTGATGTGAATGGCGTGTTCTGGTACCCCTGCGCGGCGGATGGGCTGGTAGCTATCTGGGTTCAGCCCCACTAGAGTTACCTGCGTGTCGAGGCGGTGATACTTTGCAACGACTTTGGCGATCGCAGCAGCAGCAGCATGATCCCATACATGAGCACGGCTAAAGTCAATCACGATGCGATGCGAATCGGCGTTGTACTGAAATAAATCAACAAATGTAGCGGCAGAACCAAAGAACAATTGCCCGGACAGCATGTAAAGCGTTGTGCCATCCCGATCGACTGATACAGTGAGACGCGTTTGGGCAAGCCGCCAACCAAACATCAGCGTACTCAAAATGACTCCAGCCAGAACGCCCTGTGCCAGGTCATGCGTCAATAGTGCGATCGCAGCCGTAAAGGGCATGATGAGTGCTTCATTCAGCGGCATCGTTCGCAGCGTTTTTAGCGAACTAAAGTCAAACGTTTCAAATGACACCATGACCATCACACCAACCAAAGCAGCCATCGGGATTTGCTGGACGACATCCCGCAGCACGAAGATGGAAAACAGCAGAAAGGCTCCCGCAACGGCTGTTGACCAGCGATGACGAGCACCCGATCGCACATTGATGATGGACTGTCCAACCATCCCACAGCCTGCCATACCACCCAAAAAGCCTGTCACAACGTTAGCAATGCCTTGACCGCGCACTTCTTTGTCTTTGGAACTGCGGGTATCGGTCAAATCATCCAGTAGGGCAGCGGTGAGTAGCGATTCCAGCAAACCCACGATCGCCAGCGTCAGAGCATAGGGCAGAATGATTGCCAACGTTTCTAACGAGACACTGACCTGCGGCAGATGAAACCCAGGTAGATTGCGCGTGATTTCACCAATATCGCCCACGCGACGAATCGGTAGATGCGCTGCGATCGCTACCACGGTCATTGCCACGATCGCCACCAGCGGCGACGGCACACTTTTAGTCAGGCGAGGAAAGAGGTAAACGACGGCAAGCGTTGCAGCAACCATGACATAAGCTTGCCAGGGTTCTCCTGGTAATTGCTGCACCTGTGCCACAAAAATCAAAACACCGAGCGCGTTCACAAAGCCTGAAATGACCGTTTGAGGGATAAAACTGAAGAAGCGTCCCAGCTTAAAAACACCAATAAAAAATTGAATAACGCCAGTCAAAATGGTTGCTGCAAAGAGGTATTCAACCCCGTGTTTTGCCACCAGCGTTGTCATTAACAGCGCCATTGACCCCGTAGCGGCTGAGATCATAGCAGGTCGTCCGCCTGCTAAGGCGATCACAACTGCCATGCTGAAAGAAGTGTAGAGCGCCACCATCGGGTTCACTTTGGCGATCGCAGCAAAGGCAAGCGATTCTGGAATTAACGCCAGCGCAACAGTAATGCCTGCCAGCGATTCCACTTGCAGGGTTGCAAAAGACAGTTTTTCGGTAATGCGAGTTTTGAGGGATCGCACCCGCTCAAGCGTCGCTTTGCCCGTTCTATTTTTAATGGAAACCATACTGATCCCTGGGGTAAGTTAGCAGCTTCTCAAACGGAACCAGGTGAACAATTCGATTAAACGGATGTTAACCTGCCAGCGGCAGCACCTAAGCTGTTCACGCAGTCTTACCGCAAGATTTGATGGTTGCTTTACGTGATTGCGATTTGATATAAAGTTTCGACCAATCTGACTACTGCAACATTCAGTAGCTACGTAGGGTTTTAGCCGTAAGGATGTTGCAGGTAACGCGGCTACTACGCAAGCAAAAATACACCAAAATGCTGCATTCTAGTAGTCATGCAAGCTCAACCTTCAATGTCGATTCCAGTAGGCACACCAACGCTGTTCTACACGTGGCAAAACTACCGCTGCGCGTACGATCGCCTTGCTCCCGATGGCGCACCAGATGGTGTACCGCTACTGCTGATCCACCCGATCGGTGTAGGGTTATCCCGCACTTTTTGGCAACGCTTTTGCAACGAGTGGTATCGCGTAGGGCAGCGCAACCTGATTTACAATCCTGATTTGCTGGGTTGTGGTGAGAGTGCCATGCCGCAAATTGCCTACTACCCATCGGATTGGGCAAAGCAGCTTCAGTACTTTTTGCAAACCGTCATCCAAACCCCTGTGGTGCTGGTGGTGCAGGGAGCGCTACTGCCAGTGGCGATCGAACTCGTACACTTACAACCGAATTTGGTAAAAGGTTTGGTGATGAGTGGACCGCCTGCCCGTACGCTGCTTGCCAAGACCACCCCAGTCTGGCAGCAGGTCAGTTGGAATCTGTTCAATTCGCCGTTGGGTGATGGCTTTTATCGGTATGCGCGGCGATCGCAGTTCCTCCAATCTTTTTCCATCCGCCAACTCTTTGCGACGGCTGATGCCGTTGATGCTGAATGGTTGGCGATGCTCAAGCAAGGAGCGGCTGATTCTGCCAGTCGTCATGCCGTCTTCTCGTTTCTGGCTGGCTTCTGGCGGCAAGACTACACAGACAAACTGACGACGATCGCCCAGCCAACGTTCATTGCAATGGGTGAACAGGCATCGAGCATCAGCCGCAAAGGGAAGTCAGAGACCCCAGACGAACGGTTGCAAGATTATTTGACGCACTTGCCAAATGCTGAAGGTGTGAAGCTTGCTGGACGCAATGTGCTGCCTTATGAAACAACGGCAGCATTCGTAGAGGCGATCGTGCCATTCATCCGAGGACTGGAGACGGCTGAGTCGGAGCATGGGTACCATTGAAACGCGCATTGCCACAGAGACGGATTTTGACTTTCTAGTGGACGTGCATCGACAGACATTCCGGGGTTACGTTGACCATTACTGGAGTTGGGATGAAGCGCGGCAGAAAGAGGAACTGCGTGAAGACTTTCACGCGTTTCCCTATGAGATGATTTGTGATCAAGGAGAAGCGGCTGGCATCATGTGTGTGATTGATCAGGGGGAGGCGCTCTTTTTTCACTACATTGCTATTCTGCCAACCCATCAACGTCAAGGGCTGGGCACTCAGCTGATTCGCAAGGTACTGGCTAAAGCTGCTGAGAGGGGGTTGCCTGTCAAGTTGAACGTGCTAAAAATCAACCCAGCGAAGGCACTGTACGAACGACTCGGCTTTAGAGTGGCAGGTGAGGATGAGTATCGCTATTTCATGACTACGAGTGAAGGTACTCCAAAGACGTGAGCAGTGATAATAGAGAGTGATAGCGTGTGAGCTGACGTTAGATGGCTATTTTTTTTCACAAGGATGAGTCACTGAACGCGCTAGGCGATCGCATTCTGGAGGCAACCTGGGCGGAATTTCCCGATTTAGCCCGCAATCAGATTGCGCTGACATGGTTGGTGTACGATCCACCGATCGTCGTCAATACAGGCGGTGCCTTGAGTGCTGAAGAATTCTGGAAACATTCTCCACGCGGTTTCAGCTATCGCGGCATTGAGCGCATCTATCCTGCTAGCGTCGTCAAGCTGTTTTATCTGGTCGCACTGCACGAGTGGTTAGAGCAAGGTATGGCGCAACCGTCTGCCGAATTAGAGCGAGCTACGAAAGATATGATTGTCGATTCCAGTAACGATGCGACGAGTCTGGTCGTCGATGTGCTGACGGGAACGACGAGTGGACCTGAACTGCCAACCGCACCGTTTGAAACCTGGAAACAGCAGCGCAACATCATCAACCGCTACTTTCAGTCTCTCGCCTGGACAGAACTAGAGACTATCAACGTCAACCAAAAAACCTGGTGCGATGGTGCCTATGGACGCGAACGAGCATTCCTTGGTGAGTTGATGGACAACCGTAATCTGCTGACGACGACAGCAACGGCACGACTGCTGCATGGCATTGTGGGCGGAGTGGCGGTATCAGCGGCACGATCGCAGTCCATGATGCAGCTTTTGCAGCGATCGCTCAAACCAGATGATCTAGCGGCTGATCCAGAAAATCAGGTCACTGGCTTTCTAGGCGCGGGGCTACCGCTTAACGCGCAGCTTTGGTCTAAAGCAGGGTTAATGAGTCGTGTGCGTCACGACGCGGCGTATATTGAACTGCCCAATGCTTGTCCTTATTTGCTCGTCGTATTCACAGAAGGCGTTGCCCACAGCCAGAATGAAGCCATTCTTCCGTTTGTTTCACGACAAGTAGCGGAGGCAATTGCTGCTCTGTAGTGCGTTCTGTGCAATGTCCCTACGCCATTTTTCCCGTTGCAAACGTAATAATGAAGGTCGTTTGACGGTTGGCGCTCTCCGCATGAATGTCCGCTCCCAAATGCTCAGTTAAACGTTTGACCAATGCCAAACCTAAGCCAGTGCCGCCATACTTCCACGGATCACTGTTAGGAATACGATAAAACTTAGCGAAAATACGGTCTAACTCGCTCGGCGCAAGCTCAACGCCTGTATTGCTGACATGAATCTGCAAGCTATTTACCGTCGTGATGGCAGACACGCAAATTGTTTCACCAGACGGTGTGTATTTAAACGCGTTTTGCAGAAGTTCAGTTAAAATTCGCTCCAGGTAAGAAAAGTCGGTGGTCAATGGGTGTAGATAATCAGGCACATCAACCAGGAGTGTTTGCTGCTGACTCTCGGCACGATCGGCAAACGCTCCGATGATTTCAGGAATCCAGCTCTGCAAATCTTTGGTGGTCAGTGTTAAGGGATCGTCTCCGGACTCTGCACGAGAGAGATCCAGCAAATCATTAATGAGATTGATTTCACGCTGACATTCATCCTGAAGCACCTTGAAATATTGTGAGATACGGCTTGAATCGTGATTGGGAATCTCCCCCTGCTTGAAGAGGATCTCCAACATTTGAGTCGCCATCTTAATATTCGCCATCGGTGTCCTCAGTTCATGGGAAACGGAACTCAGGAAATCGTCTTTAAGGTAATTTAATTGTTCCAGGTCGTTGATCTGCGCCTGAATCTCCTGGTAAAGACGCGATTGTCGGAGGGCGATCGCACACTGATTTGCCACTTGCTGCACAAGACGAATCTCTGACTCAGAGAAGCACTCTTTACACGGTCTAAAGAGCCAAATGTCGCCTAATACGCCGTGGTCATCGGTAATGGGACAGCTCAGGATTGTAAACCGATAGCTAATCTGACGCACCGAATCGAACGGATCAGACAGAGAGCAAAACTGCACCCATTGTCCTTGCAACGTTTGCTCATCTACAGAAGATAGGGGATTGAGCGAGATAACTGTGCCCTTAACTGCCGCAAAATCTTCCGCTCGGATCGCCTCATAAGCAATGGTCAATGTGCTGTGTTCGGCATCATAAAGCCCGGTATCGCAACACAACACATCCAGCTCAGCCGCCAGTTCTTGCACCGTTGTCTGGAGAATGTAGTGCCCATCCAGACTATCGCGCACGCGATCGGTGAGGCGCTTCAGCAACGCTTCGTAGGCAAGCGCTTTGCGGAGTTGGGCAGTGCGCTCCTGTACCTGACTTTCCAGCGTTTCGTTGAGCTGTCGCACCTGCTGATAAAGCTGAGATTGCTGGATGGCGATCGACAGTTGATCAACCACAGCACAGGCAAGTTCGACCTCTGCTTTTTGCCACGGCTGTTGATGATCCCGAATGAGGGCTAAGCAACCCCAAAGCCTCGCCTCAAAGTGTAGCGGCACCAAAAGCCAGGTACCAGGAAGGAATTGAGCATACTGGCTGACCGTTTCGTCGGGATATTGAGCAACATCCTCTAGCTGTACTACTTCCAGGCGTTTCAGTTGGGCGATCGGTTCATTTGCATCATCCGCAAATTCCATCCCTGCAATATTGTTGACGATTGGGTTGTAGTGACTATCCGACACGACCTTCCATACAGGGCGTGCTGGTAAATACTGAATGATATCGGCGCGGTCTGCTTGAAGCAGTTGCACGATTTCAGTCGTTGCCGTCGAAAAAACAGTGCTCAAATCCAGTGAGTTACGAATTGCCTGAATCACACGATTCAAGGCTTGCTCACGCTGAGCCTGGAGTCGAAGGTGGTCGTAGAAGTGCTGGCGCTCCGTGATGTCCTGGCAAGAGACAGACCGCTCAGCTTGCAGCGGCTCGGCAGACTGCTCCAGCCAGGTTGCGGGATCAAGCGCTTGAAGCAAACTACGCTCTGTGACAACTCCTAACACTTGCCCATTTGGGTTAACAATGGGTAAGTGCTGAATGTGGTGGTGTTGCATCACCCGCCAAGCATCACTGATTCCCTCCGAATCGTTAAGCGTAACGGGCGATCGCCTCATCAGGGCTGCAATCTGCGTTGTTTTTGGATTGGTGCCCGCTGCGATCGCCTGTAAGCAGTCTTGCTCTGTGCAAAGACCGACTAATTGCTGCTGTTCCAGCACCAAAACACAGCCTACCTGACCTTGGCTCATGCACCGGATTGCCTCCAGAACCGTCGCTTCTGGCGCTAAGCTGAGGGGCTGCTGCATTGCGTGGACTGGCAGAATTTGCATAGCACCAGAAGAAGGGAGCAAACACCAAAAAGGGTACTGGTGGTGTTCAGGCTAGACCTGAACTAAAAACATCAAGCCAGCAATGCCAGATTACGCATTTAACACCAATGACAGCAAACAATTCAGCAGATAAATTCAACTAAAACTACGACAAACCCAGAATGGCTCACTCATAGTCTTAGTCTAATCGCCCTTTAAGCTAAGCTGCCCCTACAGATGATGACCGTTGCCTCTCAGCTCAGCTAATGTTCGCAGTTGATTATCAGAAGCCTTTAAGCAAGCGAGGTCAAGTATAGAGAGCCAGGCTCAAGAAGCAATCCGACAATTGGCTGAATTGGTCGTTCCCGCTACCGTTGATACTGACTCTCACGACATCCCTAATCGCGCCGACAGCGTAGGCTCGATCGAGCGTGGGTAGATGAGCCACGCCCGCTCATAGGGGTTGGTCAAGGTGTGTACCAATGGTGATAGCTCGCTCAGTTCCTGTAGCCCTTTAGGTGTTTGACATTTAATACCACGCTGATAGAGGGTATAGCCACGACTGAGTGACACTTGCAGACCTGCATAGTACGTAGCATTACTCTGCGTGGTTGTAAGCCACTGATGCACTATCTGTAAAAGGGCTTGGCGTTCAGCTTGAGGTAAGTGAGTCACATCAAGCGCTTTAGGCAGATCGCGATCGATGAACCGTCGGCATAGATCAGCCAGAATCTGATCCGTACTGGCTTGCCAACGTTGAAGATGATAAGTGAAAACGCCATCATCCGCAGCGAGATACTGAGACAAAGGCAGGCGATCGCAGCCTCCAGACAACCACGCTTTGACTGTGTCGTCAGCGTCTAACAATCCCTGCTGTAAAAGCTCACGGGCACGCACAAATGCCTGTTGCAAGACCCAACAGGCAGCAATATTTTTGGGGTGGTTGTAAACCTGAGCATACATGAAGTACCGCACAATCAAGTAGTGCTCAACGGCTGTCATGCCTTTACGCGCAACTACGAGCTGCTGCGTCACCGGGTCGTAGCGCATTGCCATGAGAATCCGATCCAGGTCAATTCTGCCGTAGGACGCTCCAGTGAAGTAGCTGTCACGCATCAGGTAGTCCAGCCGATCGCAATCGAGCTGACTCGAAACTAGCTGCCAGACAAGCGGGATCGGGTGCTTTTTGAGGTAAACCTGAAGGATTTGCTCAAGCAAGTCTGGAGCAACAGCATCTAGCGCCTCTCGAATCGGTGCCGACTCCTGCAAAATGCGCCCTGTCCAATGCTCGTGGTTGCTACCAAATACCTCTTCTCCGGTATGGCTGAAGGGACCGTGCCCAATATCGTGAAGGAGCGCTGCACACAGCACCACGACCCGATAGGGCTGGAGCTGAGGATCAATACTGGCTAGTCGATCGAACGCACGACGAGCGATCGCCAACACCCCAAGGGAGTGCGTAAAGCGTGAACTCTCGGCTCCATGAAACGTCAGACTGGCTGGACCTAACTGCCGGACACGTCGCAGTCGCTGGAAGGCGGGTGTATCGATCAGGCGGATGAGCAACGCCTCGGTAGGGTCACTGCCATCGAGCGCGATCGCCCCGTGGAGTGGATCGTGATAGGTTCGCTCTGTACTAAGCAGCACCGGCAAGCATCGAATGGGTCGTTAGCAATTCCACAGCGGTTTGATACTGACGATCGGCAGACGTACCCACCTGAGCGCCAGTAATGGGATCGAGCGGCACAATCACGTCTGGTTTAATGCCCAATTTGTTGATGTCAATATGACCTGGCGTTTCGTATTTTGCTACGGTGACAGCTAAACCCGATCCATCGGACAAATCAAACAACGATTGAATCAATCCTTTCCCAAAGGTTTTTTCGCCCAAAATAGTGGCGCGATCGTTATCTTTCAATGCTCCCGCCAAAATTTCGCTGGCGCTTGCTGTCCCCTGATTCACCAACACCACCAGTGGATCGCTCGTCAGTGCCTGTTCCGTCGCTTCAAAGCTCCCTTGAATCCCCTGACGATTGACTGTATAAACGATGGTTCCTTGGTTCAGCCAAAGCCGCGCAATTTCGATGCCCGCCTGCAACAGACCACCTGGGTTGTTTCGCAAATCGAGAATGTAAGCATCTGCGCCTTGCTTTTCCAGTCGTTCAATGGCGTGGGTAAGTTCAACCGTTGCATTCGCGTTGAATTGGCTCAAGCGGATATAGCCAATTTTGGTCGGTGTGTTTTTGTTGGCTGCCGAAGTGCTTGCTAGAGGAGTGCCTGCTGAAGCTGTGTTAGCCGCAGGCGGTTGCAATCTCAGATCGGCATAAACCGGGTTCAGTTCGATGCGATCGCGCACTACGTCAAGGTCGAACAACGTCTCTTTTTCACGCTGAATGGTCAGTGTCACATGGCTGCCGATCGTGCCTCGCATACGTCCTGCGGCTTCATCAAGCGTCAACGTTTCCGTCGAAGCACCGTCAATTTTCACAATGGCATCGGCAGGCTTAATGCCTGCAAGATCAGCAGGAGAACCCGCAATAGGCGCAATCACACGCAGTTTGCCCGTTTCTGCGTCAGAAGCGATTTGCAACCCAACACCCGTCAGTTCGCCTGACGTATTCGTTTGCAGGCTCCGATACTGCACTGGCTTCAGCAACCGCGTAAACGGATCATCCAAACTGGCTAACATTTGTTGGATGGCTGTATAGGTCTGTTCGCGATCGCTCAATGGCTGCTTAAACGCTTTTTGGCGCACAAGCCACCAGTTTTGCTGGTTAAACGTGTCATCAACGTACGCGCGATCGACCAACCGCCAGACTTCTGCCAGCAACTTTTGCTCATCCGTCAGCGCCATCGCCGACGGTGCTGACCAACCCAACACAATGAAGACCGCCAACAGAACAGCAGCGAACTGCCGACCCCAAGAGATATGTTTGCTCATAGTGAATAATCTTAACGTCAGCAGTGAAATGTCGGCTACTAACTCGTGGTGACCAGTCAACCAGCTTGCGTTAGAAAACTTTATGCCGTTTTAAGCATTGCAAAGACTGAAAGTGCTGGTTTGCGATCGCGAGTAGACGCTGATGCAGCAAGCCGTTCGCGTCAAGAAATGATTTGCTTTCGGGTGAAATCCAGCCTGCGTCTGTGTTACATTCTTTAGGAACAGCCATACATTTTTTAGGAATTCTTGCTTCATGTTCACTAAGCAGGTGACCGACTCGAAAGCATTCCAGTGGTTCGAGGAGCGGCTAGAAGTCCAGGCACTCGCCGACGACATTTCTAGCAAGTATGTCCCTCCCCACGTCAACATTTTTTATTGTTTGGGCGGTATTACGCTGGTTTGCTTCCTCATCCAGTTTGCCACTGGGTTTGCCATGACGTTCTATTATCGACCGACCGTTGCTGAGGCATTTGAATCCGTTCAGTACCTCATGAACGAAGTCAGCTTTGGCTGGTTGATCCGCTCCATTCACCGCTGGTCTGCCAGCATGATGGTGCTGATGATGGTGCTACACACCTTCCGGGTTTACCTGACGGGTGGCTTCAAAAAGCCTCGTGAGTTGACCTGGGTTACAGGCGTGATTCTCGCTGTGATTACCGTTTCATTTGGTGTCACTGGCTACTCTCTTCCCTGGGATCAGATTGGTTACTGGGCAGTCAAGATTGTCTCTGGTGTGCCCGAAGCGATTCCAGTCGTGGGTGTGCTCATTTCTGATTTGCTGCGAGGCGGCTCCAGTGTTGGACAGGCAACGTTGACTCGTTACTACAGCGCTCATACCTTTGTCCTGCCCTGGTTGATTGCGGTCTTTATGCTGCTTCACTTCCTGATGATTCGCAAGCAAGGTATTTCTGGTCCTTTGTAAGGCTCGATCGACCTGTTTCCGAAACCATCTCTTTGATGGATAGCACCAGCAGACTGTGCTCTAAAAATCCATCCCCTACTGACTTCAGAAAAAAAGGAGAGCAACACTACTATGGCAACGCTTAAAAAGCCGGATCTATCTGATCCTCAGTTGCGCGCCAAACTTGCCAAAGGTATGGGTCACAACTACTATGGCGAGCCTGCTTGGCCCAACGACCTGCTGTACATTTTCCCAGTCGTGATTCTAGGAACGATCGCGCTAAACGTTGGTTTAGCAGTCCTCGATCCAGCGACGGTTGGCGAACCTGCTGACCCCTTCGCAACCCCTCTCGAAATCTTACCTGAATGGTATCTCTACCCTGTGTTTCAGATTCTACGCACGGTGCCCAACAAGCTTTTGGGTGTAGTTGCGATGGCTTCAGTGCCACTGGGACTGATCGTGATTCCGTTCATTGAAAACGTGAACAAGTTTCAGAACCCGTTCCGTCGTCCAGTTGCAACCACTGTGTTCCTTTTTGGTACGCTGGTGACTCTCTGGCTTGGTATTGGTGCAACGTTTCCCATCGATAAGTCTCTGACGCTTGGTTTGTTCTAGACCACGCGCAGTCAATTTCGCTCAACACCTGTCAGGCTCTCGATACAGCAATTGGCTGTAGGAGAATTTGACAGGTGTTGTTTGATTTTGGGAGAGAAGCAGTAGAAGCTAGGAGTCGTGTTTTGGATGACGATTTGTTAGCTAGACGTGTGAACAGTTTTGCTAACAGGACAGCGTGCTTATAGTAGGGATATCTGCCCACCAGAGTTGGGAATTGCCGTCAGGCACCAGGGCAGTTTCTCAGTAGGATGGGAGTATTCAAGCTTACGTTGTGCAGGAGACTGCCATGAACCAGGACAGTTTTAAGAATCTCCAAATTGGCTTTGCTGAAGTCAGCCGTTTACTTTTACCGTTTGCCGTCATTTGGCTATTAGGAGCGATCGGTCTCGGTTGGCTGGTCAAATCGTTTTTTATCCTGGTTGGGCTAATTCTCCTCACGCCTGTGGTTGCCTTTTTTGGCTTGCGCTGGTGGCTGAAGCGCAACTTGATTCAGGCAGACTGCCCTGTCTGTCGTTATGAGTTTGTCAGTCTGAATCAAACGGAGTTTAGCTGTCCCAACTGTAGTGAAGCGTTGACGGTGGAAGATGGGCGTTTTAGTCGTCTCACTCCGCCAGGAACGATTGACGTGAGCGCTGTCGAAGTGCCCGTCCAAAAAATCGAGGATTAGCCTGTTAGTCGATCTTACACAGTCCACTATCTGCTCTAAAAGTCTTCAGGAGCGCTGTATCCAACGTCCCTGGAGACCTTTAGACCGTTCTAAGCTGCTCTAACTGCGAGAAATCGACAGCGTGTAGGAATGCTGTCCCTTGGCACGATCGCCCACGTAGACCGAGTAAGTGCCTTTACTCCATCGTCCCGGAATCGTGATTTTGCCGTTGGAGTAGCTGTCTGCTGGTACGCAGAAATCTTGACCGGAGCTACTGCGGATCAACAAGGCTGGTTCACCAGAGGCTTGCAGAGTAAATTGCAGGTTGGCATCTTCCGCCACCTGAACGACATGGTTGGGCGTAGACCCGATGGAACCAGCACAGCCTTTGCTATCTTGCTTGCTGCCGCCTGATGTGCCGCTGAGCTGAATGGTCTGTGAGTTCGAGGTAATGGCAACGACCTGACTGAGAGCCGTGGATGCCGTTCCCAACGCGATCGCCACTGCAATCGGAATGCCTAACCAACGCTTAAAGGTTTTCATTTGACTCATCTCCGCCGACACCTGAAACACATGAATACATTCAGTATTACAAGTAACAAACGTAGCCACTGGGCAAATGTACCTGTTTCTAGAGTGGCACTCGTAGAAAATGAGCGTCAGGTGTGGGCACGAAGGCTTGCAGCAGGTGATGCAGGCTAAGTTTTTAGCTGTTGTTTCAATGCCTTACCCCCCACTCCCTACTCCCCACTCCTCCCTACTCCCTTTCTCTACCCAGGCTGACGGTACTGTTCCAGCAAGGTTGGTAGGTGATCGTAGCCATCCACCCCGATCGTGGCAATGAGTTCTGGTCGCAGTTGGGCAAGCGTGAGCATAAAGGTCGCGCCCATTTGCCCCTGGAGTATAGTCAGCAGCCCAGCGGGTTGTCGCCACTCGCGTGAGGCAATACTTTCAAGGAGGTACATGCCCAGGCAGCCTGCATAGATGGCTCGGCTAGTTTCTTGCTGGCGGTAGTATGCCTCTGCTAAATACGCCAGATTCAAGCCTTGTAGATACAGATCACCAGCAACCTGAGAGGCTTTGAGTCCATCTGACAAGTAGGCGATCGCCGCCTGGGGGCGTTCTAGAACGACATGAGCAATGCCCAGACTGTTGAACGCAAACGCCTGACTCTGGCGATCGCCTTGCTGCTCTGCCAGCTTCAAGCCCTGTTGTAAATAGCTAATAGCCGCTTCGTAAACCTCTGGCTCGGTTTGCTCGACCTGCTGTGCCTGCAAGACTTCGCTGTAACCCAGGTTCACCAACGCATTGGCTTCGCCCAGGCGATCGCCCGTCTGACGGCTGAGAATTAGCGCCCTCTGGCTGTAATTGATGGCTTCACCATAGTTTTTCTGAGCAACGCAGGTACGGCTGAGGTGGTTGAGGTTAGCGATCTCGCAGGGACGATCGCCTGCTTCTGCGGCAATATCTCTGGCGATGCTGTGAAATTCTTTTGCCCGATCGAGCAGCCCCTGTGCCCGTTCCGAAGAGCCAATCAACGTTAGAATGCGCGCCTTTTCTTGAGTGCCGTCTGCCCGTTTGAGCGGTTCATCCAGATAGTTCACCACACTGCGTAACTGACTGCCCGGAAAGGAGGCAAATACACCGCCATAAAGGGGAAAGTAAGGACGCTGAGCGAACGATCGCAAAATTTGCAGCGTGACCTGAAAAGCACCTTCTGAAAATTGGCTTTGATGCACCGAGTTAAGCGCAGTTGCCTGAGCAAACCCGCGTGCTAACTGCGACCAAAGGATGGAAAACGCCAGAAACGTGGAAATCGATAGCTTGGCACCGACTTTGGCATCGTAAACCAGGCGATCGAACCAGGCAACTAAGCCCTGCTGAAGGTATTGCAAAAGAATGGCTAATTCAACCCACGTACTGCGATCGAAAACCGAAACACGAGCAACGAATTCACTGGCAGACTCGTTCAGCGCTAATGCCTGAAAGAGTTGAATCAGTAGAGGATTGGTTAGCTGTTTTGCCCACACAGCCCACGGGTTACCCTGTCCGGGTGTACCAGCAAACCCAAGTGCTTGTCCCTGGTCATAGATCCAACTGACCAGCTGATCTTGCACATGCTCCCACGATGCCAGCCCTTGACGGATACCTGCTGCTAACTGATATAGCTCTTGCTGCACGTCGCTGCTGCTGGCATCACCCTGCTGCTGAAGTGCGGTTGCAAGCTGTTTGAGTTGGCTGGTAGTGAGGCACTGGGGTTGATTCGGATCGATCGCCCGCAAAAATTCTGGCAACCGTTGTGCTGCGTCAGCCGTTGTAATTTTCTGAATCACGCTGGCGATCGCTTCGGTGGCTTGATTCAGCTGCTGCCAGCGCTCCCATTCGCCTTGAATGGTTTGGAGCGCTCGACGACTACGGGTTGCTTTTGCTTGCTTCAATTCATCCGTTTCGGTATCCAGCCGTGCTTGCACAGCCTCAATCTGGCTTTGTAATGAGCGCTCAAAGAGTTCGCCAGTGCCCGCAGTGACTCCTTCTACTAACAGTTGATAGACCTGTTCTTTTGAGCGGATGTTGCCCTTCAGGGTCATCTGCACAATCTGGTCAATCAGTTGCAGGTAGCGATCGGAGGTAGAAAGAATCTCTGACATACAGACAAACCAGCAAGGTAAAAGTAAAGCAAATTAAATTCTTGGAAGCGCTTCTACGTCACGCTACAGCATCAAGTGCGAAAAGAATATCAAGCTGCCTTTGCAGATATCTGCTACGACACAGCCGATCGCTGAACGTTTAACCATCGCTTTAGACAAGCGTTGAAGCAGAACATGGTCAACATAAATGAAATGAACGACGTTCTTTGATTCTAAACACATTCTTTAAACACAATCATGATCCCATCAGTGAGCAAATAAGTGATTCAACGCTGAAGAATTGGGCTAAATTTAAGCATTGAACAAAGCTCTTGCTGAGTGAGTGTTAAGGAGTAACCACATGAACCGTCTCAAGCGCATCATCTTCAACAAGCCAACAGCAGTATGGCAGTGCGGTTTGACGCTGCTGGGCGGTGCTGCCCTCGCTGTTGGCATAACGCTGACCACAGCAGCAGCAGCAAGAGCACAGGCTGCCTACGGTAGTTATGTGGGTGCGGGCATTGCGGTTGGTTTAACCGATGGTGACGCAGGTGGAGAACCCCAACGCACCTCAGGCGTTGTTGCGGCTCGCTATAAGTTTCTCAAACTACCAGTTTCCATTCGGGCGCAAGCGTTGATTGGTAAGCGCACTACACTCGTCCCAACCGTTTCCTACGATCTACCAATCAACTGGCGTACCGATGCCTATATTGGTGTGGGTGCTGCGGTGCCGTTGGATGACGATCGCACAACGCCGCTGGGTAACAAAACCAGTTTTGCTATTCAACCTGGTATCGACTATGTTTTGCCTAATAGTCAACTGGTTGTCTTTGGTAATGCGGTCATCGCTTTCGATGCCTACCGTCAAGGAGGTAACACTGCTGCATCGATTCAGGCTGGCGTTGGCTTGAGGTTTTAGCGCGGTAGGTCGGCTCTTGGCGAACGACAAACGACGTTACTGGACGGTAATCAGCGATCGCGGATGTAGTGGCAACGCCACTGTAAAGGTTGTACCAGCACCGTCGCTGCAAACCTGAATTTGCCCCTGGTGTAGATCGACGCATTTTTTAACGATCGCTAGCCCTAGTCCGGTACCTTGAATTTTGCCGACGTTGCCACAGCGGTAGAATGTTTCAAACAGATGAGCTTGATCTTTAAGGGGAATACCGATGCCCTGGTCTTGGATGCAAAAGATAGCGGTGCTCTCCTGACAGGAGAGTTTGAACTGTATGTCTCCTCCATGTGGCGAGTATTTCAAGGCGTTGGAAAGCAGGTTAGTGAGAATATGGCGTAGTAAAGCCGCATCCATCACAGCTTCAGAGCAGTCTCCCTGACGGACAAAGCTAATAGTGTGACTGTCAGCATTGCTAAACTGCAAATCTTCGGTCAGTTCCGTGCAAAGCGCGACTAAATCAACGGCTTCTGGTTTGTAGCGCAAGCCAGTCTCGGTGCTGCTTAACAATAGAACTTCATCGAGCAATGCCGTAATTTGGTGAATTGCCGTGTTAATGCGATCGAAGTACTGCTGTCGCTTGCTTTCAGTCAGATCATGATAAAAGTTTTGCAGCAACTCCGCAGCCGTGCGAATCATGGTCATCGGCGTGCGAAATTCGTGCGATGCCATTGAAATGAAGCTTGACTTGAGTAGATTCAGTTCTTGCTCCTGTTCTAAGGCTTTAAGAATGCTTTGTTCGCTATTTCTCAGCCGCTTCAGGATTTGCCCCCGCTCAATCGCATAACGAAGCGATCGCGCCAGCAGGGATAGCGTAATTTGACCTTTGACAAGATAATCCTGCGCTCCGCCCGCCATTGCTTGCAACGCTAATGCCTCGTCATCCATCATCGTCAGCACAACAACGGGAACATCGGGTACGCTGGCACGAAACTCAATTAACGTATCTGCTTCATCTGAATCTGGCAGGCGAAGATCCAGCAAGACAACATCAATGTCGTGTACAAAGCAAGCGTTAATAGCGCTGCTAAGACATTCAACATGAGTCAGCGTCCACTTGGATTGCTCCAGGCGCAAAAAAGACTGGCTCAGCAAGGCGGCATCGGTAGGGCTATCCTCTACTAGCAGCACGTGCTTCCGTACTTCGTTCATAAGGCTGCTTTACCGTGAGCACGATCGACTAATGGAGAATCTCCACACTGACGCTCCAGAAGTGGCTTCCCTACGATGCCTCCACAAAATCAGCGTGGCATCCGTAGATTCACTGTCATCTTTGTTTCGCTTGACAGCGAGTTTGAGCCTACTCTGGCGGTAGTTTGACCGCTGCTAACCAGAAGTCGCCGATCAACTGCACGACCTGCATAAATTGCCGGACATCAAACGGTTTTGTGACGTAGCAGTTGGCGTTGAGATTGTACGATCGCAAAATATCTTCTTCGCTACTTGAAGTCGTCAAAACCACTACTGGAATGCGCTTAAGGTCAGGATCGCCTTTGATTTCTGCTAACACTTCACGACCATCCATACCCGGCAGATTCAAGTCCAGCACAATTAAATCGGGACGAAGCGCATTCGTATATTCACCCTGCTGTCGTAGATAGTCCATTGCCGTTTCACCATCTTCAACCCAGTGCAAGCTGTTGGTAATCTTGGCTTGCTCAAAGCTTTTGATGGTGAGATGGGCATCGCTGGGAGAATCTTCCACCAGCAAAATCTCGATCGAGTTTAGTAGTTGAATCGTCATGGTTCTGAACGGTCATCGTAAGGAATTGTAAAGTAAAAGGTGGTACCCTTTCCTGGCTCTGATTCTGCCCAAATATGCCCATCGTGGCGATCGACGATCTTTTTGCAAATCGCTAACCCAATCCCTGTACCGGGAAATTCAGTACGAGTATGCAGCCGCTTGAAAATTTCAAAAATACGCTCAAGGTAGCGCGGCTTGATGCCAATACCGTTATCGCGGACGGAGAAGAGCCATGCGGGGTGCGGGGTGAGGGGTGAGGAGCTAGGGGGATGGGGAGAGGCGGAGCTAGGGAGAGGCGGAGTGTTGAATTGATTCTGACTGCTGACCGCTGACCGCTGACCGCTGACCGCTGACCGCTGACCCTTGCCTTCTGCCCCCTTTCCCTCTGCTTGCCTCGCACTGATATGAACGCTGGGAGTCTCGTCATGGCAGAATTTGATCGCGTTGCCGATGAGGTTTTGAAAGAGTTGCGCTAATTGACTTTGATCAGCGATGACGGTCGGTAGAGGATCATAGGTGATACTGGCGTTCCTTTCGGCGATCGCCACCTGTAAAACGCGTAGTACCTGCTCTAAAACCGCATTGCAGTCAGTGGGCGCAAACTCAAGGTCACGAGTGCCGGCACGCGAGTAGTGCAACAGATCCTGGATCAACTGCTGCATTCGCTGTGCCCCTTCGACGATATAACCGCCGTACCCTTGAGCAGTCTCATCAAGACGATCGCGGTAGTCTTGAGTCAGCAACTGCGTGTACCCCATGATGGCGCGTAGTGGCTCTTGCAAATCGTGAGAGGCAACATAGGCAAACTGCTCTAGTTCCTGGTTCGAGCGGCGCAGGTCATCGTTTGACTGCTTGAGGGCGGCTGTCCGCTCTTGCACCTGAATTTCTAACCCGTCCTTTGCCTGCTGGAGCGCCAGTTCTGCCCGTTTGCGATCGCTGATGTCAAGAATAATGCCAAGAAAGCGCACTGCCTGACCCGCCTCATCGTAAAGCACACGACCAAACGCCGCCAGCCAGACGATTTGTCCATTATCAGCCCGCCGAATGCGATGTTCTGACCGATAGAGCGATCGCGTCTGCATTGCCTGTTTCGCAATCTGCATCACTGACTCAATATCGTCTGGATGAACACAGCGCTGCCACATCGACAAGGTTGCTTCACCACTGGGTGCTGGCTCATACCCCAACAACTTAAAATGCTGGGCAGACCACAGCGCGTTGCCCGTTTGCAGATTGATGTCCCACGTTGCCATGCCAGACCCTTCAACTGCCAGACTCAAGCGTTGCTCACTTTCGCGCAGTGCTTCTTCTCCCAGCTTGCGATCGGTGATGTCGGCAATTAAAGCAAAAAAGCCTCGAACGTTCCCCTGTTCCCCAAAATCGGAAATATACGTCGCATTGATCCAGCGTGTGCCGCCATCGGTGTAGGGCATGATACTTTCGTAGGTGACAGCTTGCCCTGACAGTGCCGCCTCAACGTGTGGCTGAATGCGCTTATACGCCGACTCACCGATCACCTGCCTGATGGTCTTCCCCGTGAGTTCCGTTCGCGTTTGTCCGTACCAGTGCTCGTATGTCTGATTGTTGAAGCGATAGCGCTGGTCGGCATCTACGTAGGAGACGAGGACGGGTAGCGCATCGGTGATCAAGCGAAGTTGCTTTTCACTCTCGGCTAATGCCTGCTCTGCCAGTTTGCGATCGGTGATGTCATTAATCAGGGCAAAATACCCCTTCACGGTTCCCTGCTCACCAAAATCGGGAATGTAAACGGCACGAATCCAACGTATACCCCCATCTTTGTAGGGCACGGAGTTTTCGTAAAGCACTTCTTGCCCTGACAGTGCTGCCTCGACATAGGGGGTGATCGCCTGATAAGCCGATTCTCCTATAACCTCCCTGAGGTGCTGTCCACATAGCGTCGTCCAATCGTAGCCAAACCAGTGCTCATACGCCCGATTGTTGAAGCGGTAGCGTCGATCGGCATCGACATAGGAAATGAGTACGGGCAGCGCATTGGTGATGGTGCGGAGTTGCTTCTCGCTCTCTAAAAGTGCTTGCTCTGCCTGTTTGCGATCGAGGAGTTCGCTGTGGAGTAGCGCATTGACCTGAGATAATGCAACGGTGCGCTCCTGCACACGTGCTTCCAATTGCTCGTTTGCTTGTTGGAGGGCTGTTTGGGCGCGTCTGCGATCGCTAATATCGAACAGTGTCGATCGGCTCATCAGAAAGTTACCCTCTGCATCTTGAATGGCAGTAGCGCTCAAGCTGACAGGCAACAGTGTGCCATCTTTGCGAACCAGATCAAACTCAACATCGCTGATCCAACCCTGCTCTTTGAATTTAGGAAAGTTCTCCTGAAACACTGCTGCACTCTGAGCTGTAGCCACTTCGGCAAAATTCTTATGAACCAGTTCATCACGGGTGTAGCCCAGCCAGTCTAACTCTGTGTCGTTAATATGGGTAAAGTTACCTGCCGCATCTAGAGAGTGGTAGCCACAGGGCGCGTGGTTGTAGAGGTCAGAGACTGCTTCTGAATGCTTCTGCAGGGCAGCTTCGGTACGCTGACGAATGCGTATTTGCCCATGAAGCATCAAAAAGACACCTGTAAGCAAGCTGAAACCTAAAAGGTAGCCTACCCCATTCACTAAGATTGCCTGCTGTACGCTGTCATCGGTCGCCGCTTTCCGCTGCTGCAATAGGCGACGTTCCTCGTCCTTCATCACGGTGAGTAGGAGCCGCAATTTCCGACCCAGGCGAAAACCTTGATCAGAAAAAGCATCTTGCCTTGCATCGCTTGACTGTCCCTGTTGCATCAGCGCGATCGACCGTTGAGCCACAGCGGTTCGTGCCGCTATTACCTGTTCTACCTTTGCCAGTCGCTCTCGTTGATCGGGGTTATCGCTTGTTAAGCGCCGAGTGTCTTGGATGGCTTGCTCGGTTGCTTGTAGACCAGCCTTATAATCGTTCAAGTAAGTTTTGTCGCGGTTGACTATGTATCCATAGCGCCCGCTGGAAACTGTGGTGCTGCCGTTGAAGATTTTGTCTAGTGCATCCAGAACCTCAAAGGTATGCTCAACTGATTGCCGACTTGCGATCAGTTTTTGGACGCTCAGGTAGGAACCTGTCGCCACTCCACCTAATACGAGCAGCGCCAGGGCAAAACCGCCTGCAACAACTTTTTCAGATAATCCTTTCACGACCGTTTTTGCCATAGCTGACGGGTAAGCCTAGCAGAGGTTGAAATAGTATGCGTCGGGATTTTTACGTAGACTTGGAATGCCATCACACGAGCTGCGGAAGTAGTGGGACGCAAATTGAGATGGCTAATCGATCGAGCGCCGCATATGTGAGTGCCTTGTCGGGATAGTATGGCACCTAGTGAACGATCGCACCTGCCAATGTAAATTTGCCAATGCTAAGCCTCGCCAGCTTTCTCGCCTTCTACCTTGCCTGGAACTTGGGTGCCAACGATGTGGCAAACTCAATGGGCACGTCGGTTGGATCGAAAGCCGTGACGATGCGACAGGCGTTGATGATCGCAGGCGTGCTGGAGTTTGCGGGAGCGGTGCTCTTTGGACAAGATGTCTCGGCAACGTTGGCAACGAAGCTAATCAACCCGGCTTTGTTCGCGCCGATGCCAGAAACGTTAGTAGTGGGCATGGTTGCTGTACTGCTTGCCTGCGGCGTTTGGCTCAATATTGCGACCAGTCGAGGTTTGCCAGTCTCGTCATCCCATGCTGTTGTCGGCGCGATCGCTGGGTTTGCCTGTGTTGCGATCAGTCCGCAAGCAGTTGATTGGCGATCGCTGGGGATTATCTCGCTGTCTTGGGTGGTTACCCCGATCGTGAGTGGCGCGATCGCAGCGTTGTTCTATAGCCAAATTAAACGTTGGATTCTTGATCAACCGGATGCGATCGCGCCACTCAACGAATGGATTCCCTGGCTCAGTGTGGCGTTGCTGAGTGCTTTTGGCATCCTTGTTTTACCAACCGTTGTAGAAAAGTTCTTTGTTGAATCTCTACCGCTACCGTCTCACACCGTTTCGTTAATCATTGGCGCGATCGCGGTGGTTGGCTTGACAGGGTTTGGTTGGCGGCACTTGGAGGAGGCAGGAGGCAACGGTCAGCGGTCAGCGGTCAGCGGTCAGCGGTCAGCGGTCAGCAGTCAGCAGTCAGCGGTCAGCGGTCAGCAGTCAGCGGTCAGCGGTCAGCAGTCAGCGGTCAGCGGTCAGCGGTCAGCGGTCAGCAGTCAGAATCAATTCAGCACTCCGCCTCTCCCTAGCTCCGCCTCTCCCCATCCCCCTAACTCCTCACCTCTCACACCCCACACCTCACCCATCGAATCCCTCATGGCTCGCTTTCAGCTCTTCAGCGCCTGCTTTGTTGCTTTTGCTCACGGGTCGAATGATGTGGGCAATGCAGTGGCACCGCTGGCAGCGATCGCGTACATTCACCGGACAGGTTCCGTTCCTCTAGAAGGCTTTCAAGTGCCGCTGTGGATTTTAGTGCTGGGTGGAGCAGGTATTGTGGTAGGGCTTGCCGTTTGGGGCAAAAAGGTGATCGCCACGATCGGAGAAGGCATCATTCCCTTGCAGCCCAGTGGTGGGTTCTGTGCTGAGCTTGCAACGGCGACAACCGTTTTGTTGGCATCACGTCTGGGCTTGCCCGTTTCGACCTCCCATGCGCTGGTTGGCGGTGTCGTTGGTATTGGCTTGGTACAGTCGATGCAAGCGCTTCGGCTACAAACCCTGGGTGCGATCGGTCTTGCCTGGGTTGTCACGGTTCCACTAGCAGCGGTGCTCGGAGCCACAATCTTTAGTCTCGGTCGCTGGCTGTTGCCGTTTCTTTAGGCTGCAGAACCATTATTAAGGCTTATGCAAACCTCGGAGGTTTTAACCAAGCGTCAAGCATCAGTCGCGAAGAGGCAGGAGGCAGGAGGCAGGAGGCAGAAGGCAGAAGGAGCACTATGATCCTCTTTGCTTCTGCCCTCTGCCTCCTGCCTTAAAATCAAAGAACTTGTACCGCACAACGCTTCCACCGAAGGAAATGAGCTGTTCATCATTGCGCTACATTGACAGTCTTCGTTTAAATTTTTTCACCATTTAGTTATCGTTTCGCTTCATGGCGAGTAACGTAAGAACGGATGATTTAAACCTAAAGTATTGGTTTAACCATACAAATGGGGAACGCTGATCGCTAGACGCTGATCGATTGGTACTTGCACTTGGGATTGGCAAACTAGAGGAAACCATTCATGGGGCAACTGGGCGATTCTCCGATGTCTGAAGGGCGTACTACGCGATCGCATACACTGCATGGGCAGTCAGCACCTGGGGCAGACAGCGATCGTACCGTTGAGAGTGTCCTGCAAGCCGTGACACAGGATCTTACCAGCCTCCAGCAGGGAGTCATTGGTCAGCTTTCGCGTGATGTTGCCCGATTGCAAGCCGAAAAAACACGGCTGATGTCGGATATTGACAAGCTTCAGTCTTACTACCAGACACTGCAATCACGACAGCTAGAAACCCTGTCACAACAGCAAATCGCACAACAACAGCTTTGGGCAAAACAACTGGCTCAGGTGTTGGCAAGCCATTTGCAAGCACTGATGATCCAGCGACTGAATCAAGTCGCCAGCACGCAGCAAACGCAACCTACGTCGCAAACCAATTCAGGTGCCGCACTGTCTGCTGCCAACGGACATAGCGACAGCGCCCATCGGTTATTGGCATCGCTGGACGCTACCTTCAGCACCACCTTCAAAACCTTGCAGCAGGAACTGAACAGCTATCAGAGTTCGCTATCGCAGCAGCTAAACCGGATGCAAAGTCTGGAGCAGCAAGGCGAAGCCATTTTGGATGCCTTGATTAATCGCCTTCGAGAGCAGCTTCAGGCAGAAGCTAGCCGCCCGGTTGCGCCTCATACGTCGCGCGAGAATGGCTATTCCAGAGAAAGTGGGTATGCAACCGAAGGCAATCATCCCAGAGATAGCCATTACTCCTCTTCTCCAACCAATGGTGGTACGACTCAGGGTTATCCATCACTGCCCTCTCCACCACAAACGCGATCAAGTCAGCCCTCTCCACCGCCCCATCATCTCTCTGCACAATCGCCACCGATCGCGCACCCAATCCCGTTAGAAGTACCGGGCGCACCACTCCCCCTGCCTGCAAAATCGAGGCGAGAATTGTCTCATTTTCAGTTAGGGCTGGTACTGGTGCTGGTCTCAACAGCCGCACTGTCAATCCATAACGTCGTCGTGCGTATTATTGGGCGAGAGAGCGTGATTCTGGGCTGGCTGGGTGGCGGCATCAAACTCGGTGGATTCATTCAGCTTGGTTTGGGTAATGCGTTGCTGATTCTGTGGCTGCGGATGCTGGTTGTATTGCCGCTGATGGTGCCTGTGGCGATGTTTTTATACCCGCCTGTCTGGCGAGATCTGAGGAAGTTTCTGACGGCTCCGGATCGCCGCCCTCTATTGAATGTGATCGGTAGTGGTGTGTTTCTGTTTTTATCGCAGGTGCTAATTTACATTGCCATTGACAAAATTGGCGCGGGTCCAGCGGTGACGCTTCTCTTTACATACCCCATTGTGACGGTGCCGCTAGCGTGGTTTTTGTTCGGCGATCGCCCCACGCCTCTGCGTTGGATCGTGATGTTCACAATTCTGCTAGGCGTATTTTTTACCGCGCTACCTGGTCTCAAGTCAGCAAGCGGTAATGTGTCAGGAGGCGGGGCATTTATTGCGATCGCGGCAGGCATTGCGTTTGCGTTTTACCTGGTTTGTATGCAGCTTGGTTTTAAGAAACTGCATCCGATTCCGGTGACGCTAATTCAATTTTCAACAATTTTTGTTTTATCCAGCGTTATTCTGACCTTTTTCCCACCAAAAGGTGTTCAAGTTGATCAACCGCTTGGCTTTGTTGTTGGTGGTGTCATTCTTGGTGCTTTGACTCTGCTTGGTTACCTGACTAACAACTTTGGTGTGCGCTATATGGGAGCAGCTTTAGCTTCCATTGTTGCGTCTAGTGGTCCAGTAGTAACAGCGCTATTGGCGTTTCTGTTTATCAACAACCCGCTACAGTGGGTACAGGTTTTTGGTATTCTGCTGGTGACGTTGGGAGTTGGAGCGCTTAGCTTTGAACGGATGAAGGCTCAACGGCAGGCGATCGCACGGGCAGCGAAGCCTTGAGCCGCTGGTTGCTGTCTTCTTGGTAAGGGCTAATAACAGAATGCTTGCTGTTACTTTGGTTTTTGTCGCTGTGAGTTGAGTTGATTGAATGACATTGTAGGAAGCCCTCAAACACATCTTTCTGCAAGTGCTTGGCGATTGTTTGAAGTGCGATCGAGCGTTGACAACGATACCGCTTCACCGAGGAGAACGTATACTAAAGTGAGCCTCGCATAGAATAAAATCTATGTACTTTATAAAAAGCATTGATTAATAGTGATGTCCCTAATGCCATATATTTAGATTAGAGCAAATAAGCTTTGCCTCTAGAGCGTTCAGTTGCGTTAGGTAACTGTAGTGAACGTTCGCATTAGTGAAGCCTTTTTACAAACTTGGGGTCGTTTTATGGACCAACTCCTCCTCCAGAACATCTGGTTGATACCTTGCTATGCTTTAGCGGGTGCTGTGCTTTCTGTCCTTTGGTTTCCGTCAGCAACTCGTCTTACAGGTCCGCGACCTTCGGGTTATGTCAATCTTGTCATGACGTTTTTAGCGTTTTTACATGGGTTGATTATCTTGCCAACTGTGTGGTATAAACCAGCGCAGCAGCTTTCTTTTCCCTGGTTGAGCGTTGCCAATCTCGATCTAACGATTCCCATTGAGATTTCTGCACTCACAGTGGGTGCAACGGTTTTAATCACAGGCTTGAATCTTTTGGCTCAAGTCTATGCGGTTGGCTACCTGGAGATGGATTGGGGCTGGGCGCGTTTTTTCGCACTGCTGGCGCTGTTTGAAGCGGGAATGTGTGCACTCGTATTGTGCAACTCGCTGTTCTTTAGCTACATCATCCTGGAGATTTTGACGCTAGGAACCTACTTGCTGGTGGGGCTGTGGTTCAATCAGTCGCTGGTAGTCACAGGTGCCCGTGATGCCTTCCTGACTAAGCGCGTCGGCGATTTGTTTTTGCTGATGGGTGTGGTAGCGCTGCTGCCGCTGGCGGGAACCTGGAACTTTACGGAGTTGGCAGAGTGGGCGCAGTCTGCGGCTGTTGATTCAACGGTGATTACGCTGGTGGGGCTGGCGTTAATAGCAGGTCCAATGGGGAAATGCGCTCAATTTCCGCTGCATCTCTGGCTGGATGAGGCGATGGAGGGTCCGTTACCCAGCACGATTTTGCGGAACTCAGTAGTGGTCGCAACGGGAGCATGGGTGCTGATCAAGCTAGAACCTTTGCTGGCGTTGTCGCCTGTGGTCATGGCTGCGTTGATCTGGATTGGTGGCATTACCGCGATCGGTGGCTCGTTGATTGCGATCGCGCAAATTGACCTCAAGCGCACTCTCTCGTATTCCGTGAGTGCTTACATGGGCTTAGTGTTTATTGCCGTCGGCACTGGGCAAAGCGAGGCAGCACTACTGTTGGTGTTGACTCATGCACTGGCGATCGCCCTTCTCGTCATGAGCATTGGGGCGATTATTTGGAACAGTATTACGCAGGATATTACTCAGCTCGGCGGTCTTTGGTCACGTCGTCCCGTTGCAGGACTGGCATTTTTGGCGGGTACGGCTGGCTTGATTGCCTTGCCTCCCTTCGGTAGCTTTTGGGCGTTGCTCAAGCTAGCAGACGGTCTGTGGGCAACCCAACCGTGGCTCGTCGGCTTGGTGCTGTTGGTGAATGGACTCACAGCGTTCAGCCTTGTGCGCGTGTTTAGCCGCATCTTTGGTGGACAGCCGCAGCCGATGGCACAGCGATCGCCCGAAGTGCCTTGGTCGATGGCGCTGCCGATGATGGTTTTGCTTGGCGTGGTGCTGCATGTGCCGATCGTGCTGCAAGCGTTGTTACTGCTGCCAGACTGGGCAGGTCTCAACAAAGACGTGGCATTGCTGCTGCTGTGGTCAAGCCTTTTTGGTTGCAGTCTAAGTGCAGTTGTCTATTTGGGCAACGCCATTCCCAAACCCGTCCAATTTCCCTGGAAGCCATTGCAAGACTTGCTTTCCTACGACTTCTACACGGCTCAGATTTACCGTATGAGCATTGTGGTGGGTGTCGATTTCATCTCTCGAATTACCGATTGGATCGATCGCTACCTCGTCGACGGCTTCATCAATCTGGTGGGAGTTGCCACACTTTTTGGTGGTCAAGGCTTGAAGTACAGCACATCAGGGCAGGCACAATCCTATGCGTTGACGATTTTGGTTGGTGCCGTGCTGGTTGGCTTCCTCATCATGTGGTCGTCGTAGAAAGGGGGAATGGGGAATAGGGAGTGGGGAGTGGGCAAGGGAGTCGTTAATCCCAATTCTCTCTGCCTCCTCTGCTCCCTCTGCCTCCTCTGCTCCCCTTTCATTCCACACCCCATACCCCATACCCCACACCCCACACCCCACACCTCCCATGCTCAGTACTCTCATCTGGCTACCTGTTATCGGTGCGTTTCTCATCGGCTTTTGTCCCGAACAGCGATCGCGGTTAGTGGCGCTGGCGATCGCAACCCTCAACCTGCTATGGACACTCTTCCTGCTGACTCGGTTTGACATCGGCAATGCAGGCTTGCAAATGCAGGAATCGCTTTCGTGGTTGGACTCGCTAGGCTTGACGTATCGGCTTGGCGTTGATGGACTGTCGTTGCCCTTACTGGCGCTCAATAGTCTGTTGATCTGGATTGTGATTTACGGTAGCAGCCAGCGAATGGTGCGATCGCGGTTGTTTTACGCACTCACTTTACTGGTCTGTGGTGGTATTGCAGGCGCGTTTCTGGCTCAGAATTTGCTCCTCTTCGTGCTGTTCTACGAGGTCGAGTTGATTCCGCTTTACTTGATGATTGCGATTTGGGGCGGACCCAAGCGTGACTATGCGGCGATGAAATTCCTCATCTATACAGCCGTTTCGGGCGTATTGATTTTGGTGGGCTTCTTGGGTTTAACCTGGCTGAGTGGAGCGTCTAGCTTTGATTACGGAGCCATCAGCACTCAGGATCTACCGCTAAAAGCGCAGCTCATTCTGCTGACGATTCTGCTCCTTGGCTTTGCCATCAAAACGCCCTTGATTCCGCTCCACACCTGGTTGCCCGATGCCTATGTCGAAGCGTCGCCGCCTGTAGCGATTCTGCTGGGTGGGATTTTGGCGAAGCTGGGAACCTACGGCATTGTGCGGTTTTGCTTGCAGTTGTTTCCCGAAACCTGGTCGATCGTGTCTCCAGGATTGGCGATCGTCGGCGTTGCCAGCGTCTTGTATGGCTCTCTCACGGCGATTTCACAGAAAGATATTAAGCGGATGGTGGCGTATAGCTCGATCGGGCACATGGGGTATGTACTGGTCGCCTGCGCTGCGGGCACCGAACTGAGTTTGCTAGGGGCTGTTGGTCAAATGGTAAGCCACGGCTTGATTTTAGCCATTCTGTTCTACCTGGTTGGCGTGATCGAAGCAAAAGTAGGCACCCGTGAATTGGATCAACTGAATGGTCTGCTGAATCCCATTCGTGGGCTGCCGTTAACCAGTGCCCTGCTGGTGCTCGGTGGCATGGCAAGCGCTGGCATTCCTGGACTGGTCGGCTTCGTAGCAGAATTCCTGGTCTTCCAGGGCAGCTTCTCAGTCTTTCCCTTGCCGACACTGCTATGCATCATTGCCAGTGGGCTAACCGCCGTCTACTTTGTAATTCTGCTCAACCGCACCTGCTTTGGCAAACTAGACAACACGACTGCGTATTACCCCAATGTCACCTGGACAGAACAAACCCCTGCTCTAGTCCTGGCAGCGTTGATTTTCTTTCTTGGAGTCCAACCAACGTGGTTGCTGCGCTGGAGTGAACCAACGACAAAAGGACTGGTAGCAGCGTTGACGATCAATGCTAGTAAGCAAGTGGCGATCGGAGAGGGAATGGGGAGTAGGCAGTAGGGAGTGGGAAAGGCTAAAGGCTAAAGGCTAAAGGCTAAAGGCTAAAAGGTCTTGGTCAACAGCTCAAAACCTCCCCTGCCCCTTCTGCTGCCCCCGCTCCCTCTGTTGACCTCACTTCTTTCTTACAACTTATCCTTCATCCTTTATCTTTCTCCCCTCACCTCCTATGACCACTGCAACTTTCACCAAAACCAGCCTCCCTCCATCTCAGCATGAATTTGCAGACGTGGTTCACCGACTCGAAGCAGGTGGCGCGATGCTGCCGGATACGCCAGAGAATTTGATGCAAATCATTGGGCTGTACAAAGCGTATGCGGTGCCGATGGATTTTTACTGGCGCGATCTGCTGTACATTGCCGAACGCGAATTTCTCAATCCACTGCCGTTTTTCAAATATTTTCTGCCTCAAGAGTATCTGGATCTGCATAACCATTACGCTGGCGATGATGCGGATTTGCGGATCTGGCGTGGGCAAGCAACAGCGCATCCAGAACTGCTGGCGTTTATGGAGAAGGGGGAAACCGTTAAAATGCCCCGGCTGTTCCATCATCTCTGGCACGATCGCATCAACATGGAGTTTGCCGAGGAGTGTATGCGATCGATGCTCTGGCACCGGGGCATGGGCGGTCAGTTCGATCCCTACCTGGATAGTGATGAGTACAGGACGAATGCCGATCGCGCGATTCGGGCATATTTCAAATACAACCCGGCAATGCTAGGGATGTACAAGCTGTTTCCTGATTTGTTTTTGGAGCAGTGTCGGCAAATGTCGTACTACGCCAACCTGGGGCTATTTTGGGAAGTGATGGCTCCCGTGTTTTTTGAAATGTCTGATTTGTATGACGAGGGCAAAATTGCCAGCGTGCCCGATGCGATGAACTTCTTGATGAACGGCATTTTTGCGATCGCGGGTCGTCCCATTTACCATCACGTTTATATTCGGGGCGAGTGCTATGAAATTGTGCCGAAATCAAAGGGCTTCATGTGGCTATACGAAGCCGCCCTGCCCTATGTGGAAGCAGTGTTCTATCGCACGTCACCGTTTCGAGGCACCAAGTCTTACAACGCACAGGCAAAACAAGTGCCCAACGATCAGAAAGACTTTCACTTTGGTATTCTCTACGCGGATGTCTTTCCAGTAGGGACGGCAGGTATTCCACCCACGCTCCTGATGCAAGATATGCTGCATTTTTTACCGCCCTATCTGGTGGACTATTACCGCCAGCACTGTCGCGGCGAAGGCGATATGTTGATTCAATTGGGTATTAGCTTTCAGCGATCGATGTATTGCGTCACATCCGCCGTCATCCAAGCGCTACGAGCTGCCCTTCTGTATCCACTGGATGACCCAAATCCCAACCATCTCCAGGCAAACCGGACATTCTTTGAAGCACAGCTCGATCGCTTCAAGCGACCAGAAGCAAGACTGCGCAACATTCAACATCAGGAATATAGGTAGAAGAGGTGAGGAGAGAGGAGTGAGGGGTGAGGGCTAAAGGATGAAGGCTAAAGGCTAAAAGTCTTGAGTTCATTCTGCCTCCCCATCCTTCCCATCCCCCGCATCCTCCCCTGCTCCCCTTGCTTCCTCCTGCTCCCTCTACTCCCCACTCCCCACTCCCCACTCCCCACTCAAACCGAGGCTTAACAGATGCCAGATATCGTCGATATTGCAGTCAATGCAGGTTCGTTTAAAACGCTCGTTACAGCAGTGCAGGCGGCTGGCTTGGTTGATGTGTTACGCAGTCCGGGTCCTTTTACTGTGTTTGCGCCGACTGACGAGGCGTTTGCCAAGTTGCCGCCGGGGACGGTGCAAACACTGGTGCAGAACATTCCTCAGCTTTCCCGCATCCTGACGTACCATGTAGTGTCTGGCAAATTGATGCGGGCTGACTTACAAACGATCGATTCGCTGATGTCAGTTGAAGGATCACCGATTCGCATTGATACAACCGACGGGTTTGAGGTCAAAAATGCTACGGTCGTTGCTGCCGATATTGAGGCTGACAATGGCGTGATTCACGTGATCGATACAGTGATTTTAATGGGATGACGGAGGGCGATCGCGTCGAACTGTTACACACGACGGTTCGACGCAAGGAAACGCTCGATCGGAAAAAAGCTTTAGAAAGTGAACGCTTCTGCGAGCCTTTAGCTTTTCAATGACGACAGGTTCGCATATTATTATTGAACTTTTACGCAGCTTGCGGAAATTATTGCTAACATGCTGCTGCTAGGGGTGCGTAGAAATCAGTAGAACCTGGCAGACAGTGCAAACAGTCAAACTATTCACGTTTTCATCTCTACAAAGTGCCCTCTTTAAAGCAGTGCGCTTCTTGAGACCGTTTAGTCCACTGTTGAGAAGTTGCCACCGTTTCAGCAGTCGTTATCGTTGTGTGGGGTAGAAGAAAGAAGTGAACGGTTCAAATCAGCGTCCTCTGCATTCGACGAAGAAACCAAAGGCAGTGTTGAGAAAGGTTCCAAAACAGAGGGGGAGACGCTGGCTTTGGTTAATGAGTGGTCTGGCAGGAGTCGCGGTGCTGTCGGCTACAGCAGGTGCGTTGCTAGCGATGTCATTTGCCAGTACGCCCTTGATGCAGCGTGAGTTGAGTCCAGAGCAGGCTTCGGTTTTCTCGAAGGGCGATCGCATCTCTAAGAACAACACCCTACAGTTACCTGAGCTGACTCGTCCCGTTAACATTTTGGTTCTGGGTCTCAAAGTTTTGACAACAGATGTGCAAAACCCCCCAGCTCATCTCAAAAAATTGCGCTACCATTCACTCGTCAACTCGTTTGATGGCTTGACTGATACAATGCTGCTGCTACGGTTTAATCCTGAAGCGAAAAAGCTGGTGGCGCTTTCCATTCCGAGAGACACCCGTACTCAGGTTCCAGGCTACGGCATCACCAAAATCAATGAAGCAAACGCAGATGGTGGTCCGGCGCTAAGTGCTAAAACAACGAGCGAACTGCTGGGCGGTGTTGGGGTCGATCGCTATGTCTCTATCAACGTCCAAGGCGTACAGGCACTGGTGGATGCGCTAGGCGGCGTGACGGTGTTTGTGCCAAAAGATATGAAGTATAAAGATGAGAGCCAGCACCTCTACGTCAACCTCAAAGCGGGTCAACAGCACCTGAATGGTGATCAGGTGCTTCAGTTACTCCGGTTCCGTCATGACGAGTATGGCGATATTGGTCGTATTCAGCGGCAGCAGATGGTAATGCGATCGCTCATGGAGCAGGCATTGAACCCAACCACACTGGCACGCCTGCCTCAAATTCTAGGGGTGATTCAATCCCATATTGACACCAACCTGAGCGTTGAAGAACTGGTTGCCCTGGTTGGTTTTGCTGCCAAAACCAACCGCTCTCAGGTGCAGATGTTGATGGTGCCGGGAAGCTTTAGCCAGCCCCATGAATATAGCGGTATTAGCTACTGGTTACCCAGTACTCAGCGTATTCAAACGATGATGGCGCGGCACTTTAACTTTGGCACAGTGTCGGCGGAGGACGCGCTTGCTAATTCAGTCAGGGTGGTCATTCAAGACAGTACACGCCAAACTAACGCAGCGCAGGCTGTGGCAAATAAACTCAGGCAGGGCGGCTACGACAACGTCAGCGTATCTAGCCCAAATCGGGAACCGCTAAATGTGACTCGAATCGTTGCCCAGCAGGGCGATCTGAGAAGTGCTGAAGCGGTACGTCGATCGCTCGGTTTTGGCGAAGTCCGCATCGAAAGTACTGGCGATCTCGATTCCGACATTACGATTCAAGTCGGTCAAGATTGGGCGAAAGATAAGGCTCAGAAACCAGCAACAAACTGATGACTGAATTAAGGAAAGAACACCTAGAACTCACCGCAGAGACGCAGAGGTCTTTCTCTGCGTCTCTGCGGTCAATCAAAAATTGGTTTAATCCCACACCCCGACAATTGATTCACAATACAAGGTGCAATCAATACGCATCCTGCAATTCATAGAAATCGGGTGACACGTAATCCTTGCGAAGGGGCCAGCCAACCCAGTCTTCAGGCATCAAAATGCGCTTCAGGTTAGGATGCCCCTCGTAGATAATGCCGTACATGTCGTAAGACTCGCGCTCCTGCCAGTCTGCCGTCTTCCAAATCCAGTACACCGACTGCACACGAGGGTTCTCGCGCGGCAAATAGACCTTGATGCGAACTTCAGCCGGACGATCGGCATTGTCACCCAGCTTAATCAGATGGTAAAAACTCACCAACTGGTCGCCAGGACCCGCATCATAGGCTCCCTGACACTGTAAGTAGTTAAACCCGTAGGCATACAGAGCCGTTGCAAAGGGCACAAGAAACTCTGGCTCAACCTTCAGCATCTCTACATCGGAGGCATCCAATCCTAGAGACTCATGCTCAAAGCCGTTCTGCGTCAGCCATGTTGAGATTGTGCCTACAGTTTGAACGGGCGCAGGCTCGGCAGGCACAATTTCGGCTGGTTCATTGGTCGATTTTGACTCTTCAGGCACGATCGAGACCCTCCTTTTCGGCTGCCTTAAGCGCTGGTGAAATCGGTAGCCCCATTGCTTCCTGTAGCTCTTTGGTTGGCACCTCTCGCGTCTCTGCCCGGAGGTATTGACCTGTCAGGATCGGCTCTACCGCTTTCATTGAGTGGGTAGTGCTGTAATAGCGATGAATCTGCCGCAAGTCGCCGCGCTCTTGAATCGACTCGTTTGAGATTTTCTTCCGCAGTTTGATGATGGCATCAATGATTGCCTCTGGTCGTGGTGGGCAGCCCGGTAGATACACATCGACCGGAATCAACTTATCAACGCCACGTACGGCAGTCGGTGAATCGACACTAAACATCCCGCCTGTAATCGTGCATGCTCCCATTGCAATGACATATTTTGGATCAGGCATTTGCTCATAGAGGCGCACCAGTGCTGGAGCCATCTTCATCGTGACTGTTCCAGCGGTGATAATCAAATCGGCTTGGCGGGGGGACGATCGCGGCACCAGTCCAAAGCGATCAAAGTCAAAGCGCGAACCAATCAGCGCTGCAAACTCAATAAAGCAGCAGGCAGTGCCGTACAGCATGGGCCACAAGCTCGACAGTCGCGCCCAGTTGTACAGATCATCCACGGTTGTCAAAACGACATTTTCAGACAAATCGTGGGTCACTTGTGGTCGGGCGATCGGATTAAGAATCAGCTCAGACTGAGCAGCACCTTTTGTCGCCGTATCCGGATTCATGACCATTCCAGTGCTCCTTTGCGCCAAGCGTAAACAAGACCAATGATAAGAATGCCAACAAAAATCAGCGCTTCGATAAACGCGAGTAAACCGAGTTGATTGAACGCGACTGCCCACGGATAGAGAAACACAGTTTCCACATCAAAAATGACGTAGACCAACGCAAACATATAGTAGCGAATGTTGAACTGAATCCAAGCGCCTCCGATCGGCTCCATGCCAGACTCATACGTTGTACGACGCTCTGGTCCCCGACGGCTGGGGCGAACAAGCTTGGAGGCTGTTAATGCCAGGAGCGGTACAAGACTGCAAACAAGCAAAAACCCAAGTAGATACTCATAACCACTGAGGACAAACACAATCACTACCCCTCAGGCTGTGTGGATAGCAAGACTAACGGTTTTGTTACTTGCCTTCATATTATAGGGTCGGCACTGCACAAGATGTATCGAAAAGCCCTCTCATCTCTATAGAGAGGCAGAGGGCAGAAGGCAGAAGGCAGAGGGTAGAGGGCAGAAGGCAGAGGGCAGAAGGCAGAGGGCAGAGGGGGCAGAGGGCTGAAAAGTTTTGAGTTGGTTTTGACCTCTCTCCCCTGCCTCCCCTGCCTCCCCTGCCTCTCCTGCCTCCCCTGCCTCCCCTGCCTCCCCTGCCTCCCCTGCCTCCCCCACTCCCCACTCCCCACTCCCCACTCCCCACTCCCCACTCCCCACTCCCCACTCCC
>NZ_JCACKI010000045.1:0-40467 GCF_059505325.1 Tildeniella sp. | reverse complement strand
TTTAGAGCTATAAGTCAATCTGCTAGCCTCGCTTGAGCAAATTTAGAGCTGATAGCTGATAGCTGATAGCTCCTAACCACAGTTAGCGGTTAGCGGTCAGCGGTCAGCGGTCAGCAGTTAGCGGTTAGCCTGAGTTTAGAGCTATAAGTCAATCTGCTAGCCTCGCTTGAGCAAATTTAGAGCTGATAGCTGATAGCTGATAGCTGATAGCTGATAGCTGATAGCTGATAGCCGATAGCTGATAGCTGATAGCCGATAGCCGATAGCCGATAGCTCCTAACCACCGTTATCAGTCATTGAAGGATTGCGTGCCTGAACGATCGCTGCCTTATCTACCATCGTCATCATTGCAGGCATATCAGGACCCGCGCGATCGCTGATCCCTAGCTCCGCCACAATGTTAGGAAACGTTTTGCCTTGAGTCAGGCGAAACCCAATTTCTTCGACTTCTGCCCAGGTCAAATCGCTTTCCACATATGCCTTTGCCATCAAGTTGAGAATGCCTTCCCACTGATTGCCTTCGCCGATCGTCATCATGGTATGGGGTACTTTGTAGGTGCGATCGAAGCAGTGATACCAGCACTTCGGCTGAAACTGAAGCGCATCCGCAAAAAAGGCTTTGTGATCGTTCGTATCAACCGAATCATCGATTTCTGTCGAGAAAATAAACATGGGAGCCGCCGGGGTTGTTCGCGCTTGCTTGAGGAGTTTTGCGCCCAAGTCGAGAAACAACCGTAGTGCTGGCACCTGAAAATTTGTGTAGCCGATCGCCAGATCAGGGTTACCACCCCAGGAATAGTAGGAGTTTGACAGCTTAATGAACAGCTTATCGGTGATGCTGTTGCCGCTCAGGTAAGGAGCAAAGAGGAGGGCGCGATCGATCAAGTCTCGATGCTCTAGCGCTAACCAACCGCAAAGAGTGCCGCCACCTGATAGCCCACCAACCACAACCTGCTGCCCCAATGCCTGTGCCTGCCGAATCCAAGCCAACGCAAAGTCCTGATAGACTTTTGGGTCAGTGGGTAGCGGGGTAGGGCGATCGCGGTTCCAGTTCCCTGCCTGTCCGTGCCCCGGCAGCAGCGGTACCAGCACGTTATATCCCTTCTGATACAACGCTTTACTCAGGGGCAAAAACTGATTGGGATAGCCTGTAAACCCATGAAAAAATAAGCAAACCTTTTGAGTTGGCTGAGGGTGAAAGAAAAATTTCGAGCGACAGGACTCGTTGCGAACGGGCAGCGCATCTTCACGCGCCTTTGCTTCAGCCGCGATCGTGGTGGTTAAAGCGGAGTAGTTAGACATGGATAGATAAGAGCCAGGGAATAAGTTCCAGCAAGGGATAAATGGCTGCTTTATCTTAGTCCATGTTCTGTCTATTGATGCTCACCCAAGCAGGGTAAGAGATCTGACCCGGCAGCAGCGGCACCAAAACGTTAGAGCCTGCCTTGAAAAAGGTTGCTGCCATTGGCACGAACTGAGCTGGTTCGGCTGTAAACCCATGCAAGAAAAGACAGATCCGCTTGGTCGGCTTAGGTTGAAAGAAAAACCGGGAGCGACAGGACTCGTTCATCCCTGTGCTTAGAGTGCCCCAATTCACCAGCAAACTCAGCCCATAAACTCTGATGCCACAATCATGGAACCAATACCTGCATCGGTAAAGATTTCTAACAGCAGGGCATGAGGAATGCGTCCATCGATGATGTGGGCGGCGCGAACCCCTTGAGCGAGCGATCGGACACAGCAATTGACCTTCGGGATCATCCCACCAGAAACAATGCCATCATCAATCAGCGTTCGCGCCTCCTGGATGTCTATTTTTGGAATCAGTGTCGCCATATCTTTGTAATCGCGCAGAATGCCTGCTGTGTCGGTAAGCAGAATCATCTTCTCAGCACCCAAGGCAGCCGCAATTTCGCCTGCTACTGTGTCAGCGTTGATGTTGTATGTCTGTCCCGTTTCATCGGCTGCAACGCTAGAAACAACGGGAATGTGCCCCGCGGTAACCAACGTCTCCAGAATCCGGATATCGACGCTGGTCACTTCGCCCACAAAGCCAACGTCAACCGCATCAACCGGACGGGCTTTAATCAAATTGGCATCCATCCCGCAAAGCCCAACCGCCGAGCCGCCTGCTTGGTTAATCAGCGCGACTAACTCTTTGTTCACTCGACCAACCAGCACCATTTCTACGACATCCATCGTGGCGGCATCGGTCACTCGCAGTCCGTTCTTGAACTGTGGCTCAATGCCCAGCTTATCCAGCCATGTATTGATTTCGGGTCCGCCGCCATGCACGACGATCGGGCGTAGCCCCACACACGCCATGAAGACCACATCGCGAATCACCTTGTCTTTCAGGCTGCTGTCTTTCATCGCAGCGCCGCCGTACTTAACTACGACTGTCCGACCAGCAAATTGCTGAATGTAAGGCAGCGCCTCGCTCAGAACGCGGACTCTCGTCGCTTCCGCTTTGCGGATATATTCACTCTCGTTAGACATAGCAGCATCAAAACAGATCATATGCAGTGTAGAGGAGCTGACTGCGTTCGGCTATGTCAATTGCGACAATCTGGAAAATCGGATAGCGATCGCTACAATTAAAATACTCAACCTCCTTATCATCAGCCCTTATTCACTATGACCGCTAATGCGCCAGACCCAACAAAGCCATCGTCAGACTCTGCTCCAACCGCGATCGCTCAAACGACGCTTGGAACGCGAGTCCGAAATTTCATCATTGTACTGGTGGCGATCGTCCTCACTGCGTCTGTTTTCCTGGGGCTGAAGACCGAAACAGGGTCAGGGTTACTCTCAACAATGGCAGAAGATGCTGTGCCGCTGGAAGTGGCACTCAGCAACGGTAAGCCAACACTAATGGAGTTTTACGCCAACTGGTGTACAAGCTGTCAGACAATGGCACCGGATTTAGAAGCGTTGAAGCAGCAGTACGGCGATCGGGTAAATTTTGTCATGCTGAATGTGGACAACAGCAAATGGCTTCCTGAAGTATTGTCCTATCGGGTGGATGGCATTCCGCACTTTGTCTTTTTGGGTCAGGATGGGGATGCGATCGCGCAGTCGATCGGCGAACAACCCCATGCCATTATGGAAGCGAACCTCGTAGCACTTGCATCTGGTGGCACTCTTCCCTACGCGAAAACGACTGGACAAACCTCTGCCTTCTCTGCCCCTGTCACCCCAAAAGCCAGCGCTGACAGTGATCCTCGCAGCCACAGCAGCCAGATCGTCACAAACTAAGTTTGTCAGGGCGTTAGGTGTAACGCCCTTACGGATGGTGCCATTAACTAGGGGCTGTCATCAATTACAACTACACATGACTTGCAGCAAGGGTTCTAGCCCCTAGCCTGGTGTGTTGGGGCGGGCGCGATCAGGCTGATACCGCCAGGTTTTGGAGCTAATTGATGACGCGCCCTAGGCATTAAGCAGATGGTTTGGGCGCGTGTAGCCCGATACAATTGCCTTCCGTATCCAGGATAATGCCGATAAAACCAGGATCGCCGATCGCTGTTTTTGGCATGAGTGTTTTGCCACCGTTGGACTCAACTCGCTCTAACGATTGCTCCAACTGCTCAACCGTTTCTACGTTCAAGTAGATAAGAGTGCCTGTTGCGGCTGGCGTTAAGCGTTCACTTTTCACGATCGCGCCCCCAACGCCCTGGTCACTGCCAGGAAAAAAGGCTTGCGGCTCACCCATAAATTCACTTTTCTGGATTTCTGTGCCTAACACAGCGCCGTAAAAGTTAACTGCTCGATCAAAATCGATCGCTGGAATCTCAAACCAACTGATTGCGTTTTGCACAATATGCTCCTTGCAAAGCCTCTGGACGCTCTTAATTATCTGTCGCTGTTCACGTTTTGTCAGTCATGCAAAATACATTTGTACTATTTTTCTCATAAAACTGTTGTATCAAGACAAAACACGCTCAAAACGGAGCAGGAAAATAATGCCAGGTTCCAACCTGCACACAGACTATCCAGTATTCAACCAGTGCCGCACTAATTGAGCCAATTGCTCAGCACTATCGGGTACTGCTAAACAGCTTGCCTGCTGCGCCATTTTCTGTAGTCGTTCGGAAGGATGCGTGTGGCTGTGCTCATGACCCAGCAGATCCAAAACCTCAGCGGTTAGACCATCTGGTGTTAAATCATGCTGCTGGAACAGCTTGGCGGCTCCAACTTTTGTAAACACGGCTGCGTTACAGGTTTGATGATCTTCAGCCGCATAAGGATAGGGAATGAGGATCGAGGGCGTGTGGGTAATAGCGAGTTCTGTTAACGTGCCTGCACCCGATCGACTGATTGCCAGATCCGCTCGTTGCAGTAAGCCCGCCATATTGTTGTAGAAGGGCAACGCAAAGTATTGAGGATGCTGGAGGTGCGTCGCGTCTGGATCGTTTTCGCCTGTGAGATGCACCACCCAGAAACCAGCGTCAAACCAGGCAGGGGCACATTGCCGCACCAGCCGATTGATGCCCACTGCTCCCTGACTGCCGCCGATGACGACAATGAGCAAGGCATCATCAGGAAGGGCAAGGTCAGATATGTCGGTTGTTCCGCCAGCCTGAAACTGCGATCGCACGGGTGTACCGGTACAGATTACTTTTGTGTTGGGAAGATGGGTTGCTGCGGCTGCAAAGCCGATCGCGATCGCGCTACACCAGGGACCCAGAAACCGCGTTACTTTTCCCGGTAGTGCATTCGATTCATGCAGAATGACCGGTAGACCGAGCGATCGAGCAGCAAGAACCGCAGGCGCAGCAATGTAGCCACCCGTTGTGAACACGCCTTGAAACCCACCGATTTGCAGCAACCGCCGCACCTGCCAGATAGAGGCGATCAGCTTTGCAGCCACACGGATGCTATCTAAACCACGTTTTTGAAAGCCTTCAGCCGTTACGGTATGCAAAGGATAGCGCCCAGCCACTAACTGGCTTTCCAGGCGATCGGGTACACCCAGCCACTCAATCTGGTAGTCTGCAAGGCACTCTGCGACAGCGATTGCAGGGAAGACGTGTCCACCCGTGCCGCTGGCAGCAATCAGCAACCGTATTGGGGTCGTTGCTGCGGTTACAGCCTTAATGGTTGCTGGCAGAGTAGAATCAGGAGAATTGTTCACGACGATCTTAAAGACGCTGCATTCATAACTAACCTTAAGATGTTAAGTTGCAGATTGTACGCCAAACTTTGTCCGCGATCGACCCCATAGCGACCGAACTAATCCCCATGCCTAAGTCTTTGCACTCTTTAACCGCCACGCCTCCACCGATTTCGCGTCCAATCCAGGCAACGCAACGCTGGCAGGCTGCTTTGGTGGCAATGGGCATAGCGATCGCGTTTGGAGGATTTGCCAGTCGTGTCAACGCAGAACCACCTGAAACAGCTCCTGCACCACTAAAAGAGACATTAGCAGCGATCGACAAAGCTGCCAGTAGCCACAATGTTCAGAGTGTCCTGGCGTTTTATAGCCCGACCTTTACGCACTCGGATGGCTTAACCCGCCAGACGTTAGAGCAGGCGCTGACTCAACTTTGGAAACGCTACCCAAACTTGACCTATCGCACCGAACTCAAGTCCTGGAAAGCTGAAGGCAATGGCATTACAGCACAAACAGTGACGTATGTCACCGGAGCACAAAAAATGGGCGATCGGGAGCTGAAAATCGATTCTACTCTCCAGGCACAGCAACAGTTTGAAAACCAAAAAATCGTGCGACAAGAGATTCTCGCCGAACGTAGCCAAATCACCTCTGGCACCAACCCTCCCAACGTGAAGCTAAACCTACCAGAGCAAGTAAACGCTGGACAGGCATTTAGCTTTGATGCAGTTGTACAAGAACCTTTAGGAAATGACCTTCTACTAGGAACAGCGCTTGAAGAACCTGTCAAAGCCGATGGGTTCGTTAACCCCACAACCGTTGACTTAGAACTCCTATCTGCTGGCGGTCTTTTCAAAGTTGGTCGTGCACCACTCACGGCTGACAGTCGTTGGATCTCAGCCGTGTTAGTGCGGCAGGACGGTATGACGATGATCACGCAGCGCTTACGAGTCGTCAATCGTGTGAAGGCTCCTCAATAGTACTCAAGCACGATCGACTAAACGCTGGTATAAACCGTTGCATAGTAAGCCTGGTATTCTTCAGAGAGCAACGGTTGCCACCAGCCCTGGTTTGCCAAATACCACTCCACCGTTTGCCGTAGTCCGGTTTCAATTGTCTGCGCTGGCATCCAACCCAGTTCTGTTTTGATTTTGGTGGCATCAATGGCATAGCGCCGATCGTGCCCAGCACGGTCTTTCACAAACGTAATGAGCTTGCTAGACGGACGCATGGGCAAATCAGGCGCTAATTCATCCATCAACGCGCACAGCATATGCACGAGATCGATGTTCTTCACCTCGTTGTTACCGCCAATATTGTACGTTTCGCCCGGTCTACCGCGATGAAGCACCGCATCCAACGCGCTGCAATGGTCGCCTACATACAGCCAATCGCGAATATTCAGCCCATCGCCGTACACAGGCAGCGGTTTACCCATCAAAATATTGATGCACATCAGCGGGATGAGCTTTTCGGGAAAGTGATAGGGACCGTAGTTATTGGAACAGTTGGTAATTAGTGTCGGCAGCCCGTAAGTATGGTAGTAAGCCCGCACTAGATGATCACTACCTGCTTTTGACGCAGAGTAAGGACTGTTGGGCGCATAGGGTGTGGTTTCCGAGAAGGCTGGATCATCGGCACTCAGGCTACCATACACTTCATCTGTAGAAACGTGATGGAAGCGAAAATGAGTCGGCTGTTGGTGGGCATTCCAGTGTTGTCGAAAGGCTTCAACCAGCGTGAAGGTGCCATTGATATTCGTTCGTACAAAGGCATCGGGACCCAGAATCGATCGATCGACATGGGACTCCGCCGCAAAATGCGCCACTGTATCGATCGCTTCCTCCCGCAGCAAGGCATCCACCAACGCCCGATCGCAAATATCGCCTTGAACAAAGCGTAGATTCGCCTGTGCCTCTTGCGCTTCCAGGGTTTTACGATTGCCAGCATAGGTCAACGCATCAAGCACCACTACCCGATCGCCCGGATAGTGTTTGCACCAGTGATGGACAAAGTTAGCGCCGATGAAGCCCGCTCCACCAGTAATCAAAATAGTGCGCGGGTTTCTTGATAGGGATGGTTCTTGCTCTATAGATGTCATAAATTTTAGGTGCTTGCGTTAATTGAAGTTGAACTGGGACGGCGTGTTTTGGGCTTTGTAAAAAAGTGTTATCTTGCTATGACTTGGCGTTTACACCCTTCAGAATTTACACTCTGCTAACAGCATTACCTGCGTTCTCCGGGTTTGTCAGTGATCGCATGGGCGCGTTTGCCTTGAGTACAGCTCGATAAATTTCTAGAATGGCATCGACTTTAACATCCCAGTCAAAATAGCGCATTGCTCGGTGACGACCCCTTTGACCCATCGATTGACGCAAAGCTGGTGACGCTGCCATCCGGATCATCGCTGCGGCTAGATCATTGACAAATAAACGCTGCGATCGTGGCTCAATTAAAATGCCACACGATTCATCCAAATAATCTGACGGTCCGCCCCAGTTCGTCGCAATCACCGGAATACCCATCGCCATTGATTCTAAAATCACTGCACCACCGCACTCCAGCATACTGGGCAGCACCATCACATCCGATCGTTGCAGCCGTCGAGCACAGTCAGCTTGAGATAACCAACCCAGAAAATGCACTGAGCTATGGAGTTGAGTCTGCCTGCATATAGTCTGGTCAGTGCTTTGAAGTTCGTGCAATGGCAACAATCCTAATGCTCTTGCCTGCTGTCTCAGGCTTGTACTCTCAGGACCATCGCCAATAATTTCCAGCTCAACAGGTAGCTGCTGGGCAACCCGCTCAAACGCAAGCAACAGTAGATTAACCGCCTTCCAATGCACCAACCGACCAACAAAAACAAACTTGGTAACTGGGCTTTTTGTCTCTGTTAGCGGTTGTGTAGGCACCTGAGACACTGGTTCAGACGTTGGTTGCCATACCGACAGATCAACGCCATTCTCATGAAGCCTAACCACATCACCACAGGTACCCTTCGGTAGCGCATGGCATGTGCGTGTATTGGCAACCAGTAGAGCCGCCGCTTGGCGTTTGCCCGGAATGAGCCAATTAAGGCAGTCAGCCAATAAACGACCTACTTGAAGAGCCAGATGAACGAAGCGGCTTTGCATCCACTCAAAAGCGGGTGGGTAGTTCATGCCACCATTCATCGGTCCGATGATGACTGGTGCCCCCACATTAAAAATCAGAGATGGCTCTTTGGGTGAAACGGGAATTGGCTGATGCACAACGGTAATCCGGTGGCTTTGCACAATTTGTCTTACCAAACGGCGTTGAGCTATCTGCGTCAATAAGCGTAAAGCAAACCAGGCTGTAAAGTAAGCCAATCGCTGCGGTAAGTATTGACCAAGCCGCCACAGCAGTCGGTGTGCAGTTGTGTCAGAGACAAAAAAGATGCGATCGAAGTCGTCTCCGACACACAGCTTTAGCTCATCACGAGTGCGATCGTGCACAATCAGCCAGGCTTCAATCTGACGCTTCCGGAGCACTCTAAAGTAATGGAGCGGCAATGCTGCCTCACCGCCAAACTTCGCCGAAGCATGTTCTGCCACAAGCAGCACGCGGGGTTTGTCGCTAGTCATATCAAACTCTTTAGGGCTGGTAATACACCTGTTGGTTTAGGCGAAATTTACAACATAGTGCTTGGGCTAGAACTCCTCCCTCGGTAGTCTTTAGGTCGGCTCCCTTTACAGAGATTGTGGGAAGGTGGCGTGTCTTTTAGTCAACTGCAAACGATGTAGCCGTTATGCTAACTCAATCTGGCAGTCATCACCGATCATGAAGCGCAGTGCTTTTGGACGCTGTGGGGCAGTTTTGAGGTGAGCGCGTTGTCCGATCACGCTGTCAACGATGCGCTGATGAATGCCTATAACCTTTGCGCCTCGAAGAATGACACTGTGCTCTAAATCAACATCAATCAACGTCACTTGATCAGCAATGCTACTGTAAGGACCGATAAAGCAATTTTCCAGGTGGCAGTCTTTGCCGATCGTCACAGGACCACGGACACTACAGTTGATGAGTTTGGAGCCTGTGCCAATCTGGACGCGTCCGAAAACCTGACTTTGAGCATCCAACTCACCGCAGAGGTCGGATTTGAGGCATGTGTCCAGAATGATCTGATTCGCTTCGAGGAGGTCATCCTTTTTACCCGTATCAAGCCACCATCCTTCAATTTGACGGGCTTCAACGTGTTGTTTGTGGTCGATCAGGTCTTGGATCGCGTCAGTAATTTCAAGCTCACCTCTGGCAGACGGCTGGATGCGATCGATCGCGGCGTGAATGGTGTTAGCAAAAAAGTAGATACCGACTAGCGCTAGATTTGACGGCGGCACTTTGGGCTTTTCAACCAGATGCACGACCCGCCCCTGCTCATCAATTTGAGCAACCCCAAACGCAGATGGGTTAGCAACCGGACGCAGCAAGATGAGAGAATCCATCTGCTGTTCTTTAAAGTGATTCAGAAACTCGCCGAGTTCATTTTGAATCAGGTTGTCGCCCAGGTACATCACAAAAGGGGTATCGCCCAGAAAGGGACGAGCGATCTTGACGGCATGTGCCAGACCTGCAGGCTGCTCCTGCAAAATGTAGGTAATCCTGGCACCAAAGCGATCGCCATCACCTGTTTTTGCTTTGACTTCTTCGCCTGTTTCGGGGCTGATGATGATACCGATGTCGGTAATGCCCGTCGCCACAATAGCTTCTATGCCATACCAAAGAATGGGTTTGTTCGCCACTGGCACCAGTTGTTTTGCGCCAGTGTAAGTCAGTGGTCGCAGTCGTGTGCCTTTACCACCACTGAGAATGATTGCTTTCATAAGACGAATCTCTGAGAAGAGGGTTTTCGGTCAAGGATAGACTTCAGCTAATTTAAGAGGCTTTCCTGCTTGGTCTTTAGCAGACAGAATTGGTTCTGCTGTGAGAGACCAGTCAATTGCTAAATCAGGATCGTTCCAAAGCAGGCAGCGTTCGTATTGAGGTGCGTAGTAGTCTGTTGCCTTGTACAGCACTTCGGCGACCTCTGAAATGACCACAAAGCCATGAGCACATCCGGCAGGAACCCAAAGTGTGCGCTTGTTTTCGGCGCTGAGCTGACAACTAATCCATTGCCCAAAGGTCGGTGAGTGCCGACGAATGTCAACGGCTATGTCCAATATAGTGCCCAAAATTGTTCGCACTAACTTACCTTGAGGTTGCTGAATTTGATAATGTAGCCCCCGCAGAACGTTTTGACAGGAGCGCGAGTGGTTATCTTGAACAAATTGAACCTTGACTCCGGTTTTATCAGCAAACACACGTTCGTTGAAGCTTTCAAAAAAGAAGCCGCGATCGTCTTCAAAGACACGAGGCTCGAAAACTAACACATCAGGAATTTCGGTGGGCGAGACGTTCATCACAATTTCCTCACAACACGACCTCTGACAACTAAGTGCTTAGAGCGTTTTATGAGAACTTTACACTATACGCCTGATAAAGTTTGTTCACTCACTGTAAGCGTTATAACGTGCTGACTCATCAAGGTTCAATTGCTTGAGGAGATCTTCATTGAACAATGAAGATTGCACCGATAAACGACCAATGTTATCCTGAGCGGCGTGAAGTGCAGTAGACCCTATCGCTAACTGGCGATCGCAGTCGTTGCAGTTGTGGCTTTGCTTGCTGTTGTAAATGCTGCCGTTTTTGACCAGCCGGGTTCTGGTTATTTTGCAGTGCGGCAAGCGATCGACCATTACTGCGCGATTGCGTTTGGAGAGCGATTGGCTTGCGCAGATGATAAGCGATCGCACTCCCGGTAAGCGATGCGATCGTGGTGCATCAGTAAGACAACCTGGATAAAGATGGTTCTGGTGCGAGTCGAGCCAGCAATTGCTTGAGTACCATCACCGTCCAGTCGATATCAGCTTCAGTTGTCTGCTTTCCCAACGTGAGACGAACGCCTGCTTTGGCAATGCGATCGCTATACCCCATTGCCTGCAAGATTGGGCTGGGAGACAATTTACCGCTGTGACAGGCAGAGCCAGCGCTGATGCCGATGCCAGCGAGATTCATGTGGCGCACGAGCGTTTTACCGTTGAGCACCTCGCCATCAGCATGTTGAAGGTAGAAGCTGGTGTGATGGGGTAAACGATGCCAGCGATCACCAGTCGGTGCCAACTCAGGGACAGCGGCTAATTGCTCGAAAAGGTAATCGCGCAGTTGGATCAGTCGTGGCGTTTCGATCGCCATCTCCTGTGCGGCTAACTCAGCAGCAACGCCGAAGCCTGCGATCGCGGGTACAGCCTGTGTGCCCGATCGTAGTTTCGCTTCCTGACCACCGCCACCGATTAACGGCAGGAGCGTCACATCCGGTCGTACATACAGCGCCCCTGCACCTTGAGGACCATAAAGTTTATGGCTGGATAAGGACAACAGATCAACAGGTAGTTGTTGCATATCTAGCGGCAAGCGTCCTGCAACCTGCACGGCATCGGTATGAAACAAAGCACCGTGAGCACGGGCGATCGCCCCTAATGCCTGAATGGGTTGTAACGTGCCAACTTCGCTCTGACCGTAGATGATTGACACTAAAACGGTGTTTGCTTGCAGCGCCGCCCGTAACTCCAAAGGATTAACTCGTCCCTGCTGATCAACAGGTAAGCGCGTGACCTGCCAGCCCAATTGTTCAAGCCAGCGCACAGGTTCGGCGATCGCTGAATGCTCGACGCTGGAGATAATCACATGCTGCGGTGTGGCATATTGACGCACAACACCCATGATTGCCAGATTATCTGCCTCAGTGCCGCCAGCCGTAAAGACGATCGCTTCGGGTGGGGCATTAAGCAGTCGCCCTACCTGCACCCTGGCACGTTCAACGACGATCGCGGCCCGTTGCCCCCATGCATGAAGGCTCGATGGATTGCCCCACTGATCACTCAAGGCAACCTGCATTGCCGCGATCGCCTCTGGACGCGTGGGTGTCGTGGCGCTGTAGTCCAAATAAATCTGCATGGGCATCTGAGGCATAGACGTTCTCTCCTTCAGCATACAAGCCTGCTGAGCCAGTCTGGTCTATTCGATTTCGCCCGGTTCAAGAATGCGCTGAAAGAGGTAGCCTGTACCACGAGCCGTTAAGATCAGCTCTGGGTTACTGGGGTCGTCTTCGAGCTTGGCGCGGAGACGAGAAATGTGTACGTCTACAACGCGCGTATCAACGTGACGTTCGGGTGTGTAGCCCCACACTTCTTGCAGAATTTCCGATCGGGAAAATGCTTCTCCTGATCGACTGACCAGCAGTTCCAGCAGGCTAAATTCCATCCCCGTTAACCGAATACGTTCGTCACCCTTGTAAACTTGACGCTTGTTGGTATCGATGCGAATGCTGTTGATATGAATGACACCAGAGCTAGGAATGCCTGTGGTACCTGTTTTTTCGACTCGGCGCAGCACCGATCGAATCCGCGCTTCTAGCTCTTTGGGTGAGAAGGGCTTGACGACATAATCATCGGCACCGAGTTCCAGACCCGTGATGCGATCGGCGACATCGCCCAACGCTGTCAGCATAATGATGGGTACGTCCGACTCTTTCCGCAACTCCTGACAAACCCCATAGCCATCAAGTTTTGGCATCATCACATCTAAAACAACCAGGTCAGGGTCGGCATTACGAAAGGTGTCCAGCGCTTCTTCACCGTCAGCGGCTGTCACCACATCGTAGCCAATCATTGAGAGGCGCGTTTCTAAGATGCGGCGAATACTCGCTTCATCATCAACCACTAATATTTTTTCTTTGTGATTTTCCAAGATGATAGACTCCTTAAGCTAATTTTAGAATCATTAATTTCTGTACCCTATCATTAAAGATAGTACCCGAAGTGGTCTGGTTCGGAACGCTAAAATTGTCTCCCTCAAAGCGCTTCGGACGTTCTTACTATTACATTTGTTGGCGTTCTCGCTGATACAAGTACTTCTAACCGTTCCTCACCAAGAATGCCGAAACTTCGATCGCACTACGTTTGCAACCAATGCGGTGCAGAGTCCTCACAATACTTTGGCAAATGCCCTGCCTGCAATAGCTGGAATGCACTCGAAGAGCAGGTCGCCCCTGCTACAACTACAGCCGCTCGTCCCGGTGCCGTTCGCGTCGGTAGCCGCACTGCCCATCAAACGCCCGCTCAGCCCAAAGCTGCTCTCACACTGGCGCAAATCTCTGACCACCCTCAGTCTCGCCTGTCGTCCGGCTATGTGGAACTCGATCGCGTCCTCGGTGGTGGCATCGTCCCCGGTTCTCTAGTACTCATCGGTGGCGATCCGGGTATCGGCAAATCCACCCTGCTGCTACAAACTGCCAATCGCCTGTCTCAAACCTATCGCACGCTCTATGTCTGTGCCGAAGAGTCTGCCCAACAGGTGAAGCTGAGAGCGCAGCGGCTGGGGGTGGGGGAGGAAAGGGGGGAGGGAAGAGGAGGCAGAGGGCAGGCGGCAGAAGGCAGAAGGGAAGAGTCGGGAGTCGGGAGTCGGGAGTCGGGAGGCGGGAAAACTCAAAACTCAAAACTCTCTAGTTTGTCGGCGCAAAGCGCTACTCAAAACTCAAAACTCAAGACTCTTCCCGATTCTTCTCACCCCACACCCCACACCCCACACCCCACACCCTCCAACCTCTACCTTCTGCCCGAAACCGACCTCGATACGATTCTTGCAGAGTTGGAGTCGCTAAAGCCTCATGTAGCGGTGATTGACAGTATCCAGGCGCTATACTTCAGTGCGTTGTCGTCTGCCCCTGGTTCGGTGGCGCAGGTGCGGGAGTGTACGTCGGTGCTGATGCAGATGGCGAAGCGGCAGAATATTACGCTGTTCATTGTGGGGCACGTGACGAAGGAAGGGGCGATCGCGGGACCAAAGGTACTCGAACATATGGTGGACACGGTACTGTACTTTGAGGGCGATCGCTTTGCTAGCCACCGCTTGCTGCGATCGGTGAAAAACCGCTTTGGGGCGACCCACGAAATCGGCGTGTTTGAGATGGTGGATCAGGGGTTGCAGGAAGTGCTTAATCCCTCGGAACTGTTTCTGGGCAATCGGGATGAGTTTTCGTCGGGTAGTGCAACGATCGTTGCCTGTGAAGGGACGCGCCCGATCGTGGTTGAATTGCAAGCTCTCGTTAGCCCGACTAGCTACAGCTCACCCCGGCGATCGACCACGGGCATTGAATATAATCGGCTGCTGCAAATTCTGGCAGTGTTGGAAAAACGGGTCGGCATTCCCCTCTCCAAACTGGATGCTTACGTTGCCTCTTCTGGTGGCTTGAGCGTGGGAGAACCTGCTGCTGATTTGGGCGTGGCGATCGCAGTGGTGGCAAGTTTTCGCGATCGGGTTGTTGATCCCCGCATGGTCTTAATTGGCGAAGTGGGTTTGGGTGGGCAGGTGCGACCCGTTTCACAAATGGAGCTACGGCTGAAAGAAGCGGCGAAACTAGGCTTCAAGCAGGCGATCGTTCCGAAAGGGCAAGTCTTACCCGATTTGGGCATGGAGATTTTTCCCGTTGCCAGGGTTGTTGATGCGATTGCGATCGCCCTTGCAGGCAAAAAGTCTACTGATGAGTCCATTGATGAAGCCGAGTGATGCCGTGCAAAAGATGTCAGAGGCATAGCCCTCTAAAATGGAGCTACATCAAGCTGAAATGTTATGACTGACCAATCTCCTCACTAGAACTCGAAGCCCTCAATGCCCCTGCCAGCGGTTAATCGGAATGCAGTCAATATCTAGCTGATCGAGGGCGCGGGCAACGACAAAATCAACTAAATCTTCGATCGTTTGTGGGTTGTGATACCAGGCAGGAATCGCAGGCACAATGCGCGCTCCCGCTTCTGCCAGCGCTGTCAGGTTACGGAGATGGATCAGGCTAAAGGGCGTTTCACGGGGCACCACAACGAGTTTGCGTCCTTCCTTGAGCTGCACGTCGGCAGCACGTTCGAGCAAATCGGAACTGAGTCCGCCTGCAAGTTTGGCGATCGTGCTCATGCTGCATGGAATGACAAGCATACCCAGCGTACGAAAGGAACCGCTGGCGATCGTGGCTCCGACATCACTCCACGGGTGACAGGTTAGTTTGCCAGCCGTCTCTATGCCTGCCTGCTGCCGCCAGAACTGCTCCTGCTGCATCGGTTCCGGTGGCATTCGAGTGTTTTGCTCTGCCTGCCAAACCATGTAGACCGACTTGGAGGCAACTAATTCGATCGTGTAGTCTGCCTGCAACAGAAATTTGAGCGCACGAACGGCATAAATTAGCCCAGAGGCTCCGGTGATGCCAAGGATAAGGGGACGAGAGGGGGGAAGGGGGAGAGAAGAGGACAAGGGGGAGGGGGAGATGAGGGTATGAGGAAGGTGGGGAAAGTTTCGAGTTTTGAGCTTTGAGTTTTGAGTTGAAGAAGTTGTTAGTTATTGGTTGTTGGTTGTTGGTAATAACTTTTCGTTAATTCCTGTTTTCCCGGCTCCCTCTGCCCCCCTGCTTCCCCTGCTTCTGCTTCTCCACTCCTGACTCCTGACTCCTGACTTCTCTCTGTGCTTAATCATCCTCAAACTCTGGTTCTGATTCGGCAATCTGGATCGTGTCTAAACCTACTTCGTCATCTGGTGCTTCGCTGCCACCACCCACTGCAAGGAGGTCAATTTGCTGGCGGTAGTAATCCACGCTCTTCACCTGAACTTCGATGCGATCGCCCAGACGATACTGCTTGCGGTTTTTGCGTCCAACCAACGTTTGCTGGCGCGATCGGTACTCGTACCAATCATCCTTGAGAGAACTGACATGCACCAAGCCTTCCACCAATAGCTCTTCGATTTCGACGAACAGACCGTAGGACTGAACGCCTGTGATCAAGCCGTGGAAAATTTCGCCAGTGCGCTCTCGCATTAATTCGGCTTTCTTGAGTCCTTCCAGATCTTGTTCGGCTTCCTGCGCGACTTTCTCGCGTTCGCTCAGATGCACGACCTGCGAAGCAAAGTAGGTTTCTAGCTCCTGATGAATTTCAGGAGGCAGCACGTTCCAGCTAATGTTGCCGTGCGATGAGCTGTGCCGCAGATTGACCATTTCTTTAGAACGGCTAGACTTGCGATCGCGCCCTTCCTTAAAAACGGCATGGAGTGCCCGCTGCACCAACAAATCGGGATAGCGGCGTACAGGTGAGGTGAAATGGGTATAGCCATGATCCAGTGCTAGACCGAAGTGCGATCGAGGGGTAGTGCTGTAAAACGCAGGCTTCAGGGTTTCCAGTAAGAGATAGGTCATGACCCGTTCAGCATCCGATTCAGCGAACTTTTGCGTAAAGTGCTGGTAGTCTTCGGGTCGCACCACATCTTCTTGCTCTAGATGCAGCTCAATGCCCATGTTGATGGACAGTTTAATCAACTCCTGTACGTCGTCTGGGTCGGGCGTGGGATGCACTCGGTAGAGGCTCGGAGCGCCCAACGCTTGCAGGTGGTTGGCAACAAGCTGATTTGCCAGCAGCATAAACTCAGCAATCATGGCGTAGGTTGGGACGGAGGGCGAGACAACCATTGCGCCCAAGATCCCTTCGTCGTCATAGTGAAACTTCGGTGTAAAGACAAGCTTGCCTGTATCCTGGTCAGCGTCAGCAAGGCTACTGGATGTTGGCTTTTCTGGCAGGTTGAGTTCAAAGGCTCCTCGCTGATGCCGTTGGTCTTTCAACGCATGGCTGAGTGCCGCTAGCTGATCCAACAGCTCAAACACAGGTTCAAGCGCTTCGATCTCTACGGTCGGCTGATCGTTGTCGGCTGACCGCTCCAGAATTGCCTGTGCCTGATGGTAGCTCAACTGATGGTTAACTTTAATGACCGTTGGCTGAATTTCGTACTCTACAACGTGCCCTTCCGCATCAAGCGTGACTAGAACAGACACGGCTAGACGATCGTGTCCCACCTGAAAGGCACAAAGCGAGTGGGCGATCGCATCAGGCAGCATTGGGATCACGAGTTCACCCAGGTAAACAGAGGTGCCACGCTTACGTGCTTCACGATCGACGGGCGAATCTGGTTCAACATAGTGCGCTACATCCGCAATGTGAACCCCCAAGCGCCACTGCCCGTCTTGAGTTTGCTCTAAGGTGAGGGCATCATCCAGGCTATCGGTATTTGCCTGACTGCTGTCTGCCTTGATCGTCATCGTGGTCAGTTTGCGTAAATCCAGCCGATTTTTCAGCTCTGTCTTCTCTAGCTTGGTTGGCAGTGACTGAGCGGCAGCTTGCACCTCATCGCTAAAGGTGCGAGAGAGGTAATGCTTGCAGCAGACGATATCAATGTCGGCAGCATCGGTATCGGTGCCTAAAATTTGAGCAACGCTGCCCAACGGCGGATTTTGCCCCAGTGAGTAGCGCAGTAGCTTGACATGCGCTAAATGGTCGATCGCCTCACTCAAGTTTTCCCCGTTTTGCTGTAGCCGCACTTCAAACAGCAGGCGATCGTCCAGCGGTACGGCTCGAAACCCATCCTCTGCCTGCTTGACCCGCGCCAGCACTGAAGGGTTGGAGCGCTCTAGAATCAGACGAACTTCACCTTCGGGGCTGCGACGACGGCTGCCTTCCTTCGTTACCCGGACTAGAACGCGATCGCCATTCCATGCATTGCTGAGCTGGCTTTCACGAATGTAGATATCTTCTGCGCCTTCAACATCTTGAATGGCAAAACAAAAGCCCTTGCTGGAGCAGCGCAGTTTGCCCTCAACGACTCCTTCTTCTGCAATCCGCTTATACCGTCCCCGATCTTTGGTCAGGATGCCAATTTTTTCGAGCGCATCAAGCGCAATTTGAAGCCGCAGCAAATCATCGTCGTTTCGGCAATCCAGTTTTTTTTCTAAAACTTTGGGAGCAACGAGTTTGTCATCGGTGAAGTTTGACAACAGGGCAGCGATCGAAAATTCCATGAAGCGATAGATCCTTGTGTACGTAATTCTGTATTCGGTATGGAACAGAACCTTAAATTCAGGTTTGGAGGCTGAGCAACGCAGCTACGGTTAGACAACGCTTCATCCGGTGTGAACGTTACTTCACCCAACGCCTGTTTGCGCCTGCCCTCAATCGGTTTGAGCAACCAGGTTTAGCCCGATCGCTGAGGGCATCACGCAAAGCTGAAAGCATTACTGCGATCAATCAGGCTGGTCTGAACTAGTGCTGGCTCGAAGCGAACAGTAGGAAGCAGAATCGCTTCTGAATGACTCAAAGAGCGGCAAGCAGACAGAGAATAGGGGAGCGCTTGAGAGTTTAGGCGTATCAGCAAATGGCTGTCGGCGCTGTACGTTAAGCCTGATCAGTGTCTCGTGAGCAGTGAACAGGTGCCAGTACTTGGTAGTGCCATTGGTAGCGTCCATGTCAGGGATCTGGCTTTATCGCTCGATCGCTAATCACGCAACCTTTACAGACTGAATGCTCAAACCTTAGCGATTTCCTTTCTCTATTAAAACTCTATTTCGCACTTTCGCACCAATTGCCCTTTGCCTTCTGCCTTTTTACATTAATCAATGTGCCAGCACAAATTCGTCAGACTCGTTAAAATGTGATCTTCCCATTTGCCGTTGATCAATAAATAGTCTCTCGCATAGCCTTCGACTACAAAACCTAACTTTTTGAGTAGATTACCACTGCGTTGATTGCGGGGCATATAGTTTGCGGCGATGCGATGAAAATTCAGTTCATTAAAAATGTATTGAATTGATCGTCCCACCGCTTCTGTCATGTAGCCGTTTCCTTGCTTACTTTCTGCCAGACTGTAGCCCAAAATACAGGCATGAAGAGGCTCACGAAAGAATTGGGTGAAATTGATAATACCAATGATCATTTCAGGCTTTGCTTGCTCAAAGACGAACAGTCTAAGCGATTGGTTGTAATTGAACTCAATGAGATTGCGCTCCACCTGACCACGCCAAAAGTCTTCAACAAAAAAGTGCTCCGATCGCGTTGGCTCAAAAGGGGCTAAAAACGCTCGGTTCGTGCGGTAGTAGCGTGCAATTTCATGCACGTCCCGCTTGGTTGCCAGACGGATCAACAGTCGGTTTGTGGCTAGTTGGGGTGGCTCTGAAGGATGTCTCATCTCGCTCGAAGGCGCTCTAGCAAAGCATTAAAGGGTTGCCAGTCGTCATGCTGAGCGATCGCATCCCACACGGTTTCAATCTCTGGTCGCAACGGCACTATAAGCGGATTGTGGTCGCGGAGGCGGCTGGCGATCGTGTCCATCCCTGCCTCTGGAACATTCAGCAAAAGATTGAAGTAGCAGCTTTTCCAGGCGTTCCATAAATTGGCGAACTCACCGGGCGAGACGCTTGCCTGACTAAAAATATTGCCCACATCTTCTCGCCAATTGCTTGCGAACTGCTGAGCCAATTCAGCAAAGAAACTGTGGTAACCAATTTGCGTTTCTCGTAACAGTTGCAAGGTTTGGTTGAGTAAATGATCAAGTGCTGGATTGTCTAGCGCTTCAAATCCCAACTTGTGCAGCATTTGTTCCCGGTAGGTGCGCTCATAGTGTTGATCAAAGGTGGCGAGTCCTGACTCTAACGCCGATGCCTCAATGACGCGTTCTAACGGGCGTTGCAGCATTTCCAAATTCCAGCGGCAAATGACAGGTTGCCTGCCGTAGCTGTAGCGCCCGAAGTGATCGAAATAGGCAGCCGTGAAGCTGGGGTCGAGGGTAGGAAGAAAGGCAAACGGACCGTAGTCAAAGCTTTCGCCCGTGATTGCCATATTGTCTGTATTGAGCACCGCATGGCAAAACCCTGCTGCCATCCATTGCGCGGCTAGTTCGGCTACCCGCTGCACCAGTTCAGCGTAAAACAGGGCGTAGCGATCGCTCGTGCCTGCCAACTGCGGGTAATAAACTTCAATCACATGATCGAGCAAAATGGCGATCAGGTCTTTGCGATCGAGGTAATGCAGCCGCTCAAACGTGCCAAAGCGAATGTGGGATTGCTGAAAGCGCACCATCACAGACGATCGCGTGGGTGACGGTTCATCGCCACGCCACAGCGCATCCCCGGTTTCAATCAGGCTGAGACAACGAGACGTAAGAACGCCAGCCCGATGCAAGGACTCCGCTGCCAATACTTCGCGTACCCCTCCTTTCAGCGTGAGTCTGCCATCGCCCCCTCTGGAGTAGGGCGTTGTGCCTGATCCTTTGGTGCCCATGTCGTACAGGTTGCCGTCTGCGCCTCTCACTTGACCATACAGAAAGCCGCGACCGTCGCCCAAAAAAGCGTTGTACTCGCCAAACTGATACCCGTGATACCGTAGCGCCAACAGGGGACGCGGTGCTTGAAACCTGCCAAACGCCTCTACAAAGTCAGCATCACTCACAGCGTTGGGATCAAGCCCTAGCCTTGGCAATAACGCATTGTTGCGAAACCGCAGGATATGCGCTGGAAACTCAGCCGCCTCAACCTGGTCGTAGTAGTCGTCGCCCAAACGTTCGAGGGACGGTTCGTAGTCGAGCAGCAGCAGGGGATTAGCAGACATTGCGAAAGTTAAGAAATGTAGGAAACTGTAAATGCTTGATGCACGATCGCCTGCGCTTTGTCAGAAGGCGATCGTTTAACTAGCCATACTTGAGCCAGATGTGGCATTGATCCACTGCTTTGTTCCGACTACGCTGAACCTTCTATAGCTCGCAAGCGACTAGGAACGCCATTTGACAGAGCAACCGACAGGCTCTGTAGAAGTTGACTTAATCGGGGCGTTGAGCAAAATTTGGGCGATCGCATCCCGCAAATAGTTCACCCGCACCGCAGCAGGATCGTTGGGGCTATCATCGACCGAACCGCTGTAGCAAAGCACGCCATGCTGGTTGAGTAGAAAGATATGAGGCGTTTTCTCAGCGCCAAAGCTTTGGGCAACGTCTTGCGTCACATCCCGCAAATAGGGGAAGTTCAGTTGATGGTCGGCAGCAAACCGCTTCATGTTCTCGAAGCTGTCGTCGGGGTAGCGATCGGCATCGTTAGAGTTGATGCCAATGAGCGTCACGCCTTGACTCTGGAACTCTGCCTGGATTTGCCTGAGGCGATCGAGGTGCCGATGGACATACGGGCAGTGGTTGCACATGAACACAACCGCCACCGCTCGAAACTGTTCGAGGTACTTTGCCAGATGATGCACAGAGCCATCAATCCCCGGTATCTCAAAATCTGGAGCGTAGCAGCCAATCACGGTACTCATCTTTTCCATGCAGTGAATCCTGGTAGAGCGGAGGGGCGGAGACGTTGTTGGTTTTTAGTTGTTAGCAGAAAAGATCAAGAGGCAGGGGAGACGAGGGGCAAGGGGAGCATTTTGAGTTAATTCTGGCTTCTTGCCTTCCGGCTTCTTCTAACGTCATTGACTCCTGCTTAGCCTGTGAAGTCAACATCGTTACCTCCTGCCTTCTGCCTCCTGCCCTCTGCCTTCCGCCTCCTAACTCCTTCTAAAAACCAATCACTAAAAACCAAAAACTACTTCCAGTTTTGCGCGATCGCTTGATACCCAATTAGTTTATAGACCAATTTGGCTGCCGTAAACTCTGATACCACAGAATCGTTGATAGGAGCCAGTTCCATGACATCGCAACCGATAACTTGATGGGCAGCAAAGATACGCTGGATGAAGGTGAGCAGATTGTACCAGTTCAGTCCGCCAGGTTCGGGAGTGCCAACACCGGGAATGAGCGTGGGATCGATGCCATCGAGATCGATCGTGATGAAGACCTTCTCGGTTTTGATGCTGGCAACGGCGCGATCGATCCAGTCGGGTTGTGCGACAATTTCCCGTGCGCGGAAGACAGCAAGCTGTTTCTCTTTGATCAAATCTGCTTCTTCTTTACAAATGCTGCGAATGCCCACCTGCACGGTTGGCAAACCCATATCAACAATCCGCCGCATGACGCAAGCGTGGTTGTGAATGGAGCCTTCGTATTCGTGGCGCAAATCACCGTGAGCATCGACCTGCACGACGGTAAACGTCTCACCCGGATTCGCCTGCCGATACGCTTCGACAATGCCTGTAGTGATGCTGTGTTCGCCGCCCAACGAGATCACAAATTTGCCATCTGAGGCGAGCTTGTAAACCGTCTCTTGTGTCACGCGGAGCATCGCTTCAGACGACACTTTCTGACCGTTGCGAGTATCCGCGATCGCCTCCTCCGTATAAATTCCCACCTCCCACAGTTCGCGATCGAGTTCTTCGTCGTAATACTCGACCTGCTGAGATGCATCCAGAATGGCATCGGGACCATGCTCACAGCCGCGACGATAGGTAGTGGTCGCCTCGTAAGGAATGGGCAGAATCACAACTTTAGCGTTGTCGTAAGTTGCTGCGACAGCAGAATCCAGAAACGGCAGCGAAGAAGATGTTAGCGAAGACGTTTGCACCAGCATGGCAGAACTAATTTGAGTAACACCCGATCCTGACATATTCCTTGGGCGATCGGCTACTGAACACCAGCCAATTATGGCTAGAAGCAATACGTTCAGGCTACGTACACCACATAATCTGCGAAAAAATCGGACTGAGGCTCTAGCTTCTTGTCTGAGTCTGCTTCAAGTAAGCAGACAAAATAGAATGAAAGGTGACGCTCATTGATTACCTGGCGTACCATAAAAAACAGAGGCGGGGATAGCAGTGCGATCGCGATGGCATAGCAGAGTAGAGGTAAGCGATGACCCAGGCAAAACCACAATTCGCCAGTTTTGAGGATTATCTAGCATTAGACCCCGAAGAGCTTCCAGAAGGGCGATTTGAGTATGTGGATGGGGAATTGGTGGCACAGATGCCCGAATCGAGCTTGAATGATGAAATTAGTACGTACTTGTTCCTCCTGCTAGTGAATATAGGTATCTCGTTCCGGTTGATTAAAACAGGAACCTGTGAAATTGAAGTCGCTGGCAGACCACGTACCCGCATTCCCGATCTGGTGATTCTTCGCGAGGAACATCCTGAACTGACTCGACGACGATTGACAATTACACGCCAAATGCCGCCGCCTCGCCTCATTGCAGAAGTGATTAGCTCTGGGATGCAAAACCGCCAACGAGACACGATCGATAAGCGTCGTCAGTATGCCGAAATCAATGTCCCTGAATATTGGTTGATCGACCCGGAGACTCAAACGTTTACCGTCTTGCAACTGGAGAACGGATACTACATCGAACATGGAGTGTTTCGTGGCAATGATGGCATCCATTCTGTAATGTTTGGAGCATTGCCTTTCATCACAGATCAGGTTCTAAAGGCAGGGAAATAGTGCTCACCCACTGGCGGAACTGGCGCACCAAGCTCGTTTCACCCATAGTGTGGCTCAATTCTAGAAACCGCACGACTTCAGCGGCAGTGAGTTGAGGTAGACTGAGGCTGCGATCGCGGCTCTCATAGACTCCCGCTACCAGGTGATAGATGGTTAACGTTTGACCATCGTAGCGCCACACTTCAGGAACACCCAGCGCAGCATAGATGGCGAGTTGATCAATGGAACTGCTAGTAATGTCAACTTCAATGGCAAGATCAGGTGGCGGATCTTGCGTCAAATCAATACGATCGCGATTACGAACCGCCGCCTCGTTTTGAATGTAGTAGCACTGGTCAGGCTCTAACCCTCTTGCTAAGTCTTCGCGATCGCACGTCAAAGAACCCAGGCTACGAATTTCGATCTCTAATTCTTCGGTCAACGCCTCAATAAACCGCCCCAAGAGCTTTTTATACGTTTCATGCGGCGCTAACGGCATCATGATCTCCAACAAGCCGCGATCGTAAGTCAGACGCATTCCTGGCTGCTGCTCAAAATCCTTCAGCAACGATTGGTACGTCTGCCAACTAATATTCCGAAGCAAAACCCGATCAGAACTCTGAATCAGCGTGGCGGTCATAGGCTGAGATAAATGGCATGGCTTAACTCTAGTTTAGGGCAGAAGAAAGTGTGTCATGGTCGGAGTAGGATGGGCACACAAGGAAAATTAATAGCCTCTTTTCTTACAATCGTCATAGTACGGTTTAGATGGATCTGTTGCTTGTTGGCATATTGCTTGTTGCACCTGCTGAGGAGATAAACAATCTCCTCCTGGTTGGCACTTTGAGCTTCTAGAGCTTTCTGAGCTTGTTGTGTTGGTAGTAGGACTGTGAGAACATTGCCCTAGAACTGACAGCAGCACCCAACCTATGAAAATGAAACCTAAGCAACCTATACATCCTTGCTGGGCTTGTTGCTTATCAGGAGTTTCTCCTTGACTAGAAGGCTTTTGCTCAGGTTGAGTGGACATGATGATTTAAGGAAGTAAATGGTGTTTTCTTTCCCTAGAGTTCCCTACAGGTTTTGTGAGTAACGGTAAGGGTAGATGGTTTGTCAGGAAGCGATCGCATTTGCGCGATCGCCCTCACGCTACCTGATGCGTCTGCAACTAGACTTATTGGTTTCACTCGTAATGTGCGACGGCTACAGGGCGTTCAACCGCTAACTGCTGACGGTTTGATTTGATTTGCTCAATGTGGTGTAACGTTTCAGCCGTAAGATAGCTCTCACCACAATGGGGGCAACTGATGACAGGAATGTTCTCAATGACTAAGAGGTTCTCACCTTTGCCGTAGCTTTTTGTAACATGGCGAATCTTGGCTCCGCTTTGCCCGCAGCCATCACAAATGAAGCAGGTTGAGTCAGTCAGCATAAGTACACAGTAATAATGACAACGTTGCCCGTTAAGCTCAGTCTAGCAATGACTTCAGCCGCACCGCCCTCAAGGGTTCTGCCATGAACCCGATATTTCCATGTCTTTGTGTTCTGATCCTTCTGCCGTTCGAGGATCATACCCGAATCAACGATCGCCTCAATGTCATAAATAGACAGCCCATCGTCGGTCATTTCTTCTTCTGCGTGCAGAGTCATGACGTACTGACGCTGACGCATCTTGTCCTGCATTTGCTCCAGGATTCGGTCAAACAACAGTCATCCTCACTTCGTCAGGCAGGCATTAAAGAGCGATCGCGCTCACGCTACCTGATGAGTCTGCAACCAGTTCACCAAATCTGCTAACGCATCAAAATCGAGCAGCGCTTCGCCCAACTCCTCTAGCTGTGTTACTGATAACGGCTGAATTTGGGCTTGAAGGTCGTCGGAAAGCGCACCAACTTTCCGGTTAAGCAGCCGCCGAATCAGTGTGAGTGCTTCTTCTTGAAGAATACTTTGATAGATGACCGATTCCTGCATGAGGTCTCTCCGCAACACTTGCTGGATCAGTCGTTGATGTCCTGAGGTTCAACCGTGATGCGCTAAGGTTCAATGGTCAAGCTCAGAGCAACAGCGCGATCGCTCCGCCCTGACTCAACGTAGTGGCGATCAACCTCAATGAACAGCGATCGTCTCACCGTAGACCAAGGCTGCGTCAGTACAGCCGTTCGCGTTCCGTCAAGACTTTGATGCTTCAAAGACTCGACGACGAGTGTTAGAGCCTCAAGTGCTAGATCCCCGACTTCTGCATCACGTTTAGCCACACAGCAGGATTGAATGGGGGTCTCAGAAACCGGGTTTCTCAACGAGAAAATATCGTTACCATCCAGGTTGTAGCCAGAAACCGGGTTTCTCGCCTCGCTACTCCCGCTCAAACGTTTGTTACTTCCGCTCAAGCATTGGTTACTTCCACTCAAGCATTGGTTACTTCCACTCAAGCATTGGTTACTTCCGCTCAAACTGTGGTTACTTCCACTCAAGCATTGGTTACTTCCGCTCAAGCATTGGTTAGTAATTGTGAAGCTGTGGTTACTTCCGTTGAAGCTGTGGTTAGTAACGGTAAAGCGTTTGTAAAGACAGAGAAGGACGATCGCCACTCTTGTCATGTGCTTTTTGACAACGCTGATAGCAACACAGCTTACTAGAAAGAGGCGCGATCGCGCTGGGTATCGTCATCCAGCAAACACACACTGCGTCAAGAGATGAGCTATATTCTGTGTGAATTTTCTACGGAGAAAGCTATGCAGAGATCGATCGGAATGCTCTCGTTCGTGGGTGCGCTTTGTTTGTCGGCTACGGCGATCGCTCAAGAAGGGATGTTGCAGAGTCAAGCCCTGGTTAGTGCCTTGCGCCAAGGTGGTTACGTGATTCTCATTCGTCATGCTGCGGGCGATAAGGCGCAGAAAGATGCTGCCAGTGTGAATCTTGCTGATTGCAACACCCAGCGGAATTTGTCTAAAGATGGCAGAATTGCCGCTCGGACGATCGGTCAGGGTATTGATACCCTTCAAATTCCAGTGAGCAAAGTTTTTTCTAGCCCTTACTGTCGGGCAATGGATACGGGACGGCTTGCCTTTGGGCGACCCGAAGTGTCTGATGCCCTGAATTACGTGACTGACAATGAGGAAGGGAAGCGAAGGGCTGCCTCTGGTTTGAAGCCACTGCTGGCGGCAGCGCCATCCTCTGGCACGAATACAGTGCTCATTTCCCACAGCACAAATATTCTAGCCACGATCGGCTTTGTTCCCGAAGAAGGTGAAGCGATCGTCTTTAAACCTGGCAAGAGTGGCTCCTACCAAATGGTCGGACGGGTTGTCGCTCAGCAATGGAGCAGCCTCATGCCTCAGAGTGTCACTGGCAAACAATAGTTTCTAGTGCGATCGCCCCGCAATCCAGTCTGGCAAAAGGGGGTTCACCAACTCCGGTGCTTCATCCTGAGGACAGTGACCCACGTCTTCTAGCGGGATCATACTAAGGGCGATTGCCGCTCTTATGGCTTTCCTATGGTGCGTTTGCTTGACAGCAGCGCACCATTTTATTGGGCATCATAAATTGTCTCTCCCCTGGAAAATGTACAATACCCAATTGCAGTCCGATCGCCGCATGACAGGAGGTACATGACGGTGTGACGCTACACACCAGCTCACCAAGCACACCGCCAGCAGTTGAGTATCAGTTCTAGTGTCTGTGTGCCCGTGACTTTTACCACCTTTACGTTCTCATACCATTTCACTAAGCTGTGGCTACACAGGCAAGCTTCGGCTGGCGGTCAGCGGTCAGCGGTCAGCAGCAAGAACGAATCTGTAGGGCGATTTTGTAGAATTGGTATAAGTAGGCATTGCACCTTTCACGATCGCGCTTGGAGCTTATCACGGGTCTAACCGCCTAAACTTTTCAACGGATAACTTTCAAAGCTGAGCAAAGATCGGTACTATGAACGATACAGTAAGTCGATAGAATAACCGTAGTTTGGCATTGCCAGTCGATTATCTACTCAACCACCGTTTAGCTCAAGATCCGCATTCCTTTGTAGCCAACTCAAAGACCTCCTATGACTGAGCAGTATCGCTTTGAAACCTTGCAAGTTCACGCTGGGCAGGAGCCTGCTCCTGGTACAAATGCCCGCGCTGTGCCCATTTATCAAACCACATCCTTCACGTTCGATAGTTCAGAGCACGGTGCCAATCTATTTGCACTGAAAGAATTCGGGAACATCTACACGCGGATTATGAATCCGACAACGGATGTGTTTGAGAAGCGGGTGGCGGCACTGGAAGGTGGAGTGGCGGCACTGGCAACGAGCAGTGGTCAGGCAGCACAACTGTTGGCGATCGCTAATATTGCTCAGGCAGGTGACAATATTGTGTCTACAAGCTACCTGTATGGCGGCACCTACAACCAGTTCAAGGTGACGTTTCCCCGGTTGGGCATTCAGGTCAAGTTTGTGGATGGGGATAATGCAGAAGCTTTTCGGCAGGCGATCGACGATCGCACCAAAGCACTGTTTGTAGAAACGATCGGCAATCCCCAGTTCAACGTACCGGACTTCGCTGCACTCGCTCACATTGCCCATGAGAACGGCATTCCCTTGATTGTGGATAATACCTTTGGAGCAGCAGGTTATCTGGCTCGTCCCATTGATCATGGGGCTGATATTGTGGTGCAGTCTGCCACAAAATGGATTGGTGGACATGGCACCTCGATCGGTGGCGTAATTGTTGATTCCGGCAAGTTTGACTGGGGCAGCGGTAAATTTCCGGTCTTCACCGATCCAGCACCGGGCTATCACGGTCTGATTTTCAATGATGTCTTTGGTGCTCAAGGTTCGTTTGGCAATATTGCCTTTATCATTCGCGCCAGAGTGGAAGGGCTGCGCGACCTAGGACCCGCCTTGAGTCCCTTTAACGCCTTTTTATTCCTGCAAGGGTTGGAAACACTTTCCCTGCGAGTTCAGCGCCATGTGGATAATGCTTTAGCACTCGCACAGTGGCTCCAGCAACAGCCTCGGGTGGAGTGGGTGAACTACCTTGGTTTGCCCGATCATCCTTATCATGAACGTGCCAAAAAATACTTGCAGCATGGCTTTGGTGGTGTGTTGAATTTTGGCATCAAGGGTGGATTGAACGCTGGCAAGGCATTTATTGACCACGTTAAACTTGCCAGCCATCTAGCGAATGTAGGTGATGCCAAAACGCTGGTCATTCATCCGGCTTCCACCACGCATCAGCAGTTGAACGATATTGAACAGGTTTCAGCAGGTGTCACACCTGATTTGGTGCGAGTATCGGTGGGCATTGAACATATTGACGACATCAAAGCCGACTTTGAGCAGGCGTTTCAACACGTATGAGCGATCGCCAATTCGTCTCACCTCAAACCCACTACCACACTCTCACAGAGCCATTTTACTTAGAGTCGGGCATGGTACTGGAGGGTGTGCAAATTGCTTACCGCACGTGGGGACAGTTGAATGCCAAGCGAGATAATGCCATTGTGGTTTGTCACGCTCTCACCGGATGGGCAGATGCCGATGATTGGTGGGCACCGCTCTTTGGCTCTGGTCAAACCTTTGATCCAGAAACCGATTTCATTCTATGCCCTAATGTCTTGGGCAGTTGCTACGGCACAACTGGACCAACGAGCCTCAACCCTAGCAACGAAAAGCCTTACAGTGCCGACTTCCCATCGATTACTATCCGTGACATGGTGCACTTACAAGCGGTTTTGCTGCAAGCGCTGTCTGTCGATCGGATCAAGCTGGTCATGGGTGGCTCAATGGGTGGGATGCAGGCACTCGAATGGGCGTTGCTATACCCCGATTGGGTAGGGGCGATCGCGCTCATTGCCGTTTCTGGTAAGCATTCTGCCTGGTGCATTGGCATCAGCGAAGCACAGCGGCAAGCAATCTATGCCGATCCCAACTGGCAAGGGGGACATTATTTACCAGAGCAGTCCCCCAGTGCTGGATTGGCGGCAGCACGCATGATGGCAATGCTGACCTACCGTTCGTGGGCAAGCTTTGAGGCGAAGTTTAGCCGTCAACAGCAGGAGCACACATCCGATCGCCCCTATGAGATGGTTGACTACCTGCATTATCAGGGGCAAAAGCTGGTGGAACGCTTTGATGCCAATACTTACATCGCGTTGACCCACGCGATGGATACCCATGATGTCGCTCGCGATCGAGGTGAATATACAGCGGTTTTGAGTCAAATTCAGCAGCCTGCGTTAGTGGTAGCGATCGACTCTGATGTACTCTATCCACCCGTCGAACAGCAAACCTTGGCAACCCATCTTCCCAACGCCCAGTTCGCCTGGCTCCATTCCACTCATGGTCACGATGCCTTTTTGATTGACATGGAAGCTTTGAACCAGCTCATCATCACCTTTCGGCATCAGATTCAAGCAGGCAACGGTGCCTTTGAGCCAACCTCTGTCTGTTCTGCTTGATGCCTTAGAGCTAGGTATAGCGGTTCTCATGAGAGTGCAGTACAAGGGCTGAGGTTTCAAGGCAGAAGGCAGGAGGAAAGCCGCCGTTCTCTTTCACTTCTGCCCTCTGCCTCTTTGCGACTGTACTTCACTGAATTAGAAACCGCAATACCCCTCATTGGTCACTCTAACGACCATCGACCATTTTCCGGTTGCAGCGTATTCCCCTTCTCATCATGTTTGAAGGAACCTTTGAGTGGAGGAAATGGGTGAGTTTACCGTAATCTTAAAACTCTTCACAACAAAAGCTTACAGAGGCTTCAAGTCAAATAAGGTGGGTTCCCTACCTGAAATTAAGACGTTGATTTTGAATCACTTTAAGACTTTTGCAACCATCTGAGAAGTCCAATCTAGAGAAGGGCTTGAGCGTGCGGGGAGTGCTGCCGCCCTTCTAGCCGTTAATGATAAAGAGAAGCAAAATTATTAAATTTGGCTAAGAGAGTTGGGGTGTCATTAAGTATTTGAAAAATAAAAGTGGATAGAAAGGAGCGCTGCGATCGCACCAACGTTGATCGCAAGTTCGCATAACTTATGCCATAGGAGCGTGGCTTTACAGCATTAGGGCTATGCTCATTAATGTTTTTCTGCGAGATCTAATTAAACTTAGTTTTGTAGGATTGAACCCGACCAGAATTGGAGGGTATTGGTTGAAACCCTGAAAATGCGGTGGAGAAGAAAATTTCCTGGCAGTAGCTAATTAAAACTGACAAATAGCTCTTTAATGGACAAAAGCACTTGTACGTTCGCACATTAAACGTCGCATTTCATAAATCGTTTTAGCTGGGTACAAACGGACTTAAACAACTGTTTACCAGGTTGTTCAGGCTATTTGTACAAAAAAGCGACATTCAAGCAGATTCGCATATTATGCGTCGCAAAGTCAGCTTCGCTAATTAACTGTCGTTTCTCTGAAACAACTTGCTTCGCAAATTAAGTGTCGGTTTTCTAGGACTAATAGTTTCACTGGCTCATGTAGCTAATTTAATTGTTTAATGTCAAGTAGATTACTTTCTAGCCTAAAGTGGCTCTAAGTTGATTTGGAGGTTGCGCATAACTTGTTCTGCTTCGGCTACAGGCAGACGATCGAGCAGATAAGCAAGCAGATCTTCCTGACGGCTTTGCCCGAAGACCATCCGGTAAACTGCCAGCGATCGGCGTAGAACCACCAAGCGCTCAGAATCACGACTCAGGGGTAAGTTGGGAACGTAGCGCTCAATTTGGGCACCGTCTACCAAGGGGTAAAGCCAGAACGGTATGAGGTCTGAAGACTCTTGTGGGCGATCGCGCTTACCTGCGGCAAACAGACTTTCCCAGGGATCACCATCAGCACTAGCAATTTCACCCAGACCATATTTGAGCGCCAAATTTTTGCGGACGGCGTGTCCTTTATACCGATGGATTCGCCCCTCACGCTGTTCGAGATCAACAGGGTTGGAGGGTAAGTTCCAGTGAACGATCGCATGGCAGTAGGGGTGAAAGTCAAGCCCTTCTTGTCCAACTGAAACGCACCGCAAGATCGGGCGCGAAATCTAGTGAACCGTTCCCTTCAAATTGCAGTTGTAGGCAATACAGGTCAGAGGCTTCGATTAGCAAAACATGAGCGGTCAGAGAAAATTTCAGCAGCTTAACCTCTGCGGCTTGAGCCAGGTCTTGCAGCGAGTCGTCAATCAGGATCGGTTCAGACGGTGGGATAAACGGTTCTAGCAAGCTTCTGAACGAGACTTCGTGATCATGCAGCGCTAGGAGAGTATCAATGCCGAACTGCTGCTTACTTCCAACCAGTTCCACCAGAAATTCCACGTTGCGCTCGAAAGCTGCATCCGTTGCGTTGGCGGAACCAGTCCAGATGCGGACGGTTGGTCCTGCTTCTGCAACGTAGAGTTTGGCATGAAGACCCACTAAAGGAGCCTGAGTAGAAGTGCTAGGCGTTGCATCAGCATCCTCAGGATTGGCAGCAGGGCTAATTTGATAACACTGGGCAAAAGTGCCTAACGTCGTTAAGGGGATTTGTTCGAGTGCTTCAGGGCGAGCGATCAGAATATTACGCTTCCCTTGTTGACTCAGTTGATGTAAGCGCTTCTCGCTGACGAAAGGAGAGACAACTAGTAGGCGATCGATTTGCCCAGCAATAGGTGACTTGGAATTTCCCTGTAGTCCTAACGGGTGGAAGAGCAGTTGCTCAAAGCCAGCAGGCAGTTCAAACTGTACGCGCTGCAATTCTGTCGCAATGAGATCGACCTGCGTTTGTACCCGTTCCACAAGCGATGGATTACGAGCTAATCGAGGCAGGGAAGCAACGAAATCACTGAGGGGACGGTTCGCTGCGACTTCCTTGCTGTTCTTTATAAGCTGACCATCCAACACCAGCATGGTATCCCAGGAGCGATCGAAGGTGAGGTTGCGGCTGAGGCAGAGGCAGCGATACAGAATCGGTTGATTAGGGGCTGTGAAGCGCAGTACCCAGACTTTAGGATGGAAAATACCGCCTGAACGGGGAGCATTGACTTCAACCACAGAACCTTCCAAGTAGCTGTAGAGCAAGCTGTGATTTTTAGGAATGGCAATTTTGCCCGTTTGACAAAAGACGGTGATGCCAACATCAGGTTGTAGAGTAAAGCCGCTCCCTGGACGACTTCAGAAAAGTTACGGGCGTGCTGCAACTGCTCTTGGATGTGAGGAGGAAATTGATCAAACAGAGGATGTTCCCACGCAAAAGCGGCAGGGATGTTAGTTTGGCGGCGATCGACCAGAAACGCTAGCAGGCTATTGGAGCACTTGGTCAAAATGCGTTCTGCCAAATACTCTGCCTCAGCAGAAGTGAGACGAAAGGTGACATTGTGAGGGAAGTTGGGTGGAGCTGGCGGCAATCCTTGATGCCAGTTGTAAGTGATCTTGCCATCAATGGGTTCGCCATCATCGTTGCGCTGAGAACGGCTGGCGAAATGGTATGGATTACTGTGGTAATCTTCCTGGGAGCCCTGAAACAGGCGGATATGCCAGGTTCTTAACCCAGACCAGTAGACATTGCTGGGAAGCCGCTTTAAGCCTGCTCGTGCCTGGATGCCAATGACTCCCTTCGTTTCACCCGAATCGGCTAGAGCGTTAATGAGTTCAACTTCTCGCTGTCGCAGTTTGGCTGCAATCTGGTTGGAGGGTGTTTTGCGGCTCACCAGATCAAGATAGATCCAGGGGATGAAGAGAAAGTAGCGTGCACGGGTCTGGATAGTGCTGGTGCCTGGAAAAAACAGCTCGGCGAAGGCATCGCGTACAGAACCAATGCCTAGTTCGTCGCGAGTGGTCTTTTCACTAAACAAGCTGATGACATCAGGCATTTTACGCTTGTCTTGCTCAGAGTAATCTAGCCAAGTAAAGGATGATGCCATTTTGACGGGGAGATATAATCAATCTTGCTTGAAAGTGCCCTTAAATTCAATTTTCATCGCCATGTCAAAGTTGATTGATGACGATATGCTTGCCAACAAATTTCATCCCGATCGCATACCGTGGTCACAGATTTCTAGATAAGCACAACTGCTACAGCTTGTTTGAGACGGTTGGGGTGGATATTGTCCTTTGGCGATCGCGTTTGCTACAGCCTCAGCTTCGTCTTGCAGTTCAGTTAAGTCTTGAGCAGTAAAGGTATGCACTTGGCTGTGGCGGAGATACGCGATATGAGCAGTCGTACGCTCAGTGGCTTTGGCGTACGCCCACAACTGCAAGCGATGGTGATGAGGCTTAGGTTCCTGATCGGTCTTAAAATCCAATACACACTCCGGGGTTAGCCAATCAATGATCCCGTTGAATGTAATTTGACCCAGCTTCAGCGTTATGGCATGTTCTGCCAATCCTTCTGGATGCCGATACGGTGCATACAGCTCTCGCTGATGGAATTGCTGCGCCAGTATCAGTGCCTCTTGCAAGATATCGATCGACAGGTGTGAAAAGTTTGCCGACAGTGGTTGAAGCTCTTGAATCTGATGCTGTAACGCCCAATGAGTGACTGTGCCAATCTCAGTGCCGTGATTCCCATTGGCTTCACGGTAGCCCAGATGTCCGTCAACGTAACGATAGCGAAACCGTTGGGGGCACTGAGCATACTCGGTAAGCGCGGTAACAGGCAATTCCCAAAGCCCTGATCCGACCGTGCCAGTGAGAATACGCGTAGGAATGCTGGGTAAAGGTGGGTCTTCAATATCTACGGGGTGAAGGCGATCTTGTTCCATTGAAATTTCCTCAATGGACACAGCCCCTTGTAGTCCAGGGTGGAGTATGTCTAAACCGCCTCCTTTGTTACCTGCGGCAGTGAGAATGAGGTGATCGCGCGCACGAGTCAGAGCAACATAGAGAACCCGCTTGTTCTCCTCCTTTTCCGCCTGGCGCTTGCGATATTCCAGCAGCGTGTAAAGGGCAGATTTTTGGTTGTCACCCGCTTCATCTGCCAACTGGAAGGTTAAACCAAGGTCTGGATCAAACCGAACTTGCGAAGAATCTGATGGCGATCGTCGTGTTAAATCAGCAACCGCAACCACTGACCATTCCAATCCTTTAGAGGCGTGAATGGTCATGAGCTGCACGGCATTGCCTGCTTCCAGGGCTGGGCGAGGCACTTCCACCTCACTCGTCACTAAAATTTTCAGCCGTTGCACAACGCTCAATACATCATTGCTTCCCTGTTCCAACTCTCGGACAAACGCCAGAAAGCCGAGCCAATCAGCTTCCCGACGGGGAGCATTTGGGAGATTGGCGATGACTGCCGTGTAGCCAGTGACGCGATCGGCTAATTGTAGGAGACGCGTGGGTGCTTCGCTATGCCGTTCGATCAACAGTTTTTCGAGTACTTGAATCGCGGCATAGCTTCCAGCGTTTGGCTGGTGTTTCAGGTGCTTCCACCAGGAGACCTGGTCGGGTAGAGTTTGAGCCAATTGAAAGAGCGTACGATCGCTCACCGCAAAGAAGGGACTCCGCAGCACTGCCATGAAGGCAATATCATCAGTGGGGTCCGCCAGGAAGCGCAGCAGCGCCCATGCATCTTTAGCTTCACGGGTCTCCAGAAGGCTGCCACCTCCAGCTTGAAAAATCGGAATGCCCTGGCTCTCTAATGCCTGACCGTATAGCTCTAAAGGACTCCACGTGCGCGACAAAATGGCAATATCACGATATTCGATCGGGCGTAAGGTTCCTGTCAGCTTGTCATACACCATTACCTGATCGTCCAGCAGTTGTTTGATCAGGTCAGCAATTTGTTGTGCCTCAATTTGCCGACATTGATCGATTGGCAGACCATGCGTGTCTTGAATCGTCAAGACACGCAAATGGGGAGCGGTATGGGGTTCCTCCTGTCGATGAGCGTCCAGGTTTTGATGCAATCCATTCAATATCGGCTCAAAAATGGTATTGATGCTCTGCATTAAGGTGTGATGAGTCCGAAAACTGAGGCTCAGTTCTTTGGGCGGATTGCCTGCACTGTAAATGTGATCGCGCCAGGACTCAAAGACCTTCACATCAGCTCGACGGAAGCCATAGATGGATTGCTTCGCATCCCCAACAATGGTAAGCAACTGATTCGCCGTTAACAGTTCTAGAAGTTCCCCTTGAATGGGATTCGTATCTTGAAATTCATCGATTAAGAAGACTTGCCAGCGTTGAGCGTAGTAGTCCCGTACTGCTTGATGGTTTAAGGCTTGCAGTGCATGAATTTCTAGATCACTAAAATCCAATACTCGCTGACGTTGCTTCGCCTGCTGGAGCTGCGATCGCACCTGTTCGAATGCCTCTCGCAGAACGGGTAAAATTGCTTCTGCTTGGTCATCCCAGATATTTGGTTCCAGGGTCATTAGACCTTGCTTTTGATGCTCCTGAGCCAATTCACGTATGCATTTGATGGCATCTTTGACAGCATCTAACTTTTCTTTGCTACCCCATGCTTTTTGGCTTCCGACATTCACTTTCAAATCACATAACGCTTCCAAAGATTCGGCGAAAGCGTGTCCTTGCTCTATGCTCGCGATCGCGTCTAAAGTAGACTCGCGCACATCGTTGAGCTTGTCCCCAGGAGCAGCGTAGCTCTGCAAGATATCCTTAGTATTGAACCAATCCTTATGATGCACGAACGCTTCCAGCGCTTCTTGCTTCACTTGTTGAAGTATCGGCAACCAATCCTTCCGCCTTCTCGCAAGTGCCTTTGTTGCCGTCAATGGATCGCCCAAGAGCGCAAGCATAATCGATCGCATTGAGGAGTAGGGCACTTGCTTGTAAAGGTGCAGCGGAATCTGATCGAGCGCCTCTGTAAACGCTTCTGCCAGCCAAACCTTGCCATCCAAATCGTCTAGCACGGCGAAGTCGGGTGGCACCCCTGCGGCATCGGAATGTTCTCGACAAATACGCGCTGCCAACGCATGAAAGGTACTAATCTGAGCCGCTTCCAGCTCTGCAACAAAATCAGGGTTGGCTAAGCGATCGCCAATCGTTTGACGAATGCGCGATCGCAACTCAGTTGCTGCTTTTTCAGTAAACGTTAGAGCGACAATTGTCAGCGGTGAGTAACCTGACTCCAGATGGTACAAATACCGTTCTGCCAGCATATGAGTTTTGCCAGTGCCCGCGCCTGCTGTGACTGCAACACTGTGGACTGCATAAGCGGCAGCGGCTTGCTGTTTAGTCAGCATCATGGGTATTCTCCTTGCGTGCTTTGCGGCTCAAGCGGCTTCCCTGACGGCAAACCAGATCAAAGGCGCAGTATTGACAGGCAACCCCTCCCACATCGGGCTGCACTGGAAAATGACCGTGATTCAGGTGAGCTTTACAACGATCGGCAACGTCTGCTAACTCTTGCTCTGAAGGCAGCGCCTTAGATAGCTTTTTCGTTTTAGTGAGTGAATAGTAATACGATGTCGCCACCGTCGCCGCTGGAAAGAGAGCAGGGGCAGCAACCTGTTGATAAAGAGGGAGTTGGAGGTCAATACAGGCTTTGCCATTCGCGTCGCTAACGCCTTTTGGGGGTGAGGAGCCTGTCTTGTAATCAATGAGCACCAATCCCTGGGGGGTGCGATCGATACGATCGACCCGTCCCGTTAATTTCAGGTCATGCCAGATCCCTTCAAATTTAGCTTCTAGCGCGATCGCTTCTGCTCCGTCTGGAAAGAAGTTAGGCTCGTTAAGAACTCGCTGCAACGTCTGTAGATGCTCAATGCGTCGTACTGCCCAAAGGGGCAAGTCTGTGAGCTTCATGGCTTGCTCAACGCTTTGAAATTGCGCTTCCAACAGTGCTGGATCTTGCAACGATTGTTGTGGGTTAGTCTGTAGTTCCTTAAAGACCAGTTCCAGCACTTTGTGATACAAATTACCTCGACGACTGGGGCTGAGATCATCCTCGCTTTCTTCGGGTTCGCCCAGTTTCAGCACTTTATCGGCAAACCATTGAAAGGGACAAAGTCCTAGCTTGGTTAATTGAGAAACGCTAAAGATACGATCGCGATAATCAATGGGCATTCCAGTGACACCGTCATACTCATCCTGTGTTGCACTACTTTCGCGACGACATTCCACAGTCCAAGCGTGAATCGCGTTTTGCAGGACAACATCCTCAGGATGAGTTGCCCTACGTAAGGAAAGCTTTTGCAATGCCTCCAAACTGGCGATCGGCATTTCAGGCGGCGCGATCGCCTTCAGCCCCAATTGAGCGAGATATGGACTGGGTAATTGCTCCTGACGACCGTTTAAGCTTGCATACGAAAAGACAACGGCTTCGGTTATAGTTTGCAGCAGGTAATAGAAAAGCAGTGCTTCTTGACGAGCTGCCTCAGAAGCCAATTCAAGTGGAATGCCAATGTGTCGAAGTGCCTTGCGCTCGTGAAAGTCCAGGACGCAATCGTTACGCACTGGCGCAGGTAAAGTCTCCTCTGCCATGCCAAGGACAAACAAATAGGGATAGCGTGCTCCGATGATAGAGCTTGGACTATGCAGCTCTACGCCACCGCGACCGGGTTGGGCAGGCACGCCTACGATCGCCAGCACCTCTCGCATCTCTTGGGCAAAGGCACTCCAGGTTAGTATTTCTTCCTCTGGTTTGGCTAGATTCACCAACGCTTGATTCAATGCATTGAACGCCAAACTTTCTCGTGCCCAACGGGAGCAACGTCGTCGTAAATCAAACGTCTTGAGAATGGTTTGAAGGCGTTCAACCCAGAAATCCCGACGTGCCCGATGCCCCACCTTCAGCACTGATAGGTCAAAGTTCAAAACGCTTTGGCAAACCTCTTGCCATGCCGTAAACCCAGTCGGATGGAGACACCGCACCGCGCTCCAAAATTCAGCATCTGGGTTTGTATACAGCGGATGGCGGAGGAGTTTTGCGGTTGCCTCAAAAGGAAATTGCTGTTCGATCGCCTCTAGCAACAGGTCGATCCACGCTCCGAAGCGCGTTGTGTTCAAGGGTGTGGCATACAGCGCTCGTAGTGGAATACCACACTCCCAGGCAATCTCCAGCAGTTGAGGACCGTAGGAAATTTCATCTCTGGCAATGATGGTAATATCGCGGGCAGAAACCCCCTCATGCAACAATTGCTTGACTTGAGCTAGGGTGCCTCGGACTTCCGCCTCAACGTTGCTGTAAGCATAAGTTGAAGGTTTTGCGATCGCCTCAACGGGTGCAAGAAATTGTTGCCCTAGCTTTTCACCAATTGTCTGAAGTGATGCTTCAAATGCATGAATCGTCCAGCTTTTCTGTTGTAGCCATTCGACTGCAACGCGACTTTCACGAAAAAGCTCTCCAGTCCCAATTGGCAAGACAACGATGCTACCATCAGCGGCGATCGCATCAATCAACGTCAACTCGTCCAATCGCGGTTGGAAGTAACCGTAAATGAGGGCTGGGTGAGGCTCCGGCTGTTGCTCGACAGCCCTCCACAAGACTTCTGCTGTGTCAAACTGGTTCTGCTGTCGCAGGATATCCACATACCGCTGCGTCACTTGCAATAGTTGCGTTGCCCGTTCTGTACAACTGTCTAGCGCGATATTGAATGAGGGCGACGATCGCAGCAAGGCTTGAACCGTTGGCATCCACGCTCGTGCTGTCCCTTCAACGTCATGAGGCTGAACCGTTTGATGGATTGCTTCGCGCAAGGCTCTCTGTGCCTCCAGGGGAGACGCGATCGTTGTCCCCTTGGGTAATTGCTGCATGGCAAAATCTTGCAGCGATCGCTTCTGTTTGCCCAAAGCCCTTGCTGTAGTTTTGGTAGGAGTAGTTACAGCAAGCTGATTTTGATCAGCCACTTCCTTCGCACGGAAATACGGCTGAGCCTCTAAGTAGATTAAACGGCTCATTAGTGACTCTAGTGACTGTGCAGTTTGTGAAAAATCTTGCTCTGTAGCCAAGTATTCCCAGCCTTTCTAGAGTTCTAACTGGGCGAAACCGGATCATGATCGGTATTCCTACCGAAAATCCATCAAGTTCATGAAAAGCCTACATTTGAAGAAGATCTGACTCAGTTTGCTGCCGTGCCTCGGCGATATTCTTCTCAAGCTGCCCATAGACCTGATTTTCAAATTGCCACAGTTGGTTCTCCATTTGCTGTTCGAGGTCGATGGCGATCGCCTTGAACTGACTGGTAATATCACGACGAACATCTGCCATTTGCTTCTCGTACTCTCGTTCTTAATGCATCGTGTGTAGATCCATCCCTACGGATATAACGACTAGGGCAGGTCCCAGAACCATCGCAGCATTGCCGATATTCTTAGCAATGCCTACTGCTTGACAGGGTTTGAATTTGAAGCCGATCGCCTTCCCGAGTCCAAGCACACCTTGATGAAGGTCACTGCCTGCAACATCCATGGAATGGAGAAAGCCTTGACCAGTTGTAGTGGCAAATTCTCTGGTTGCTGCTTGCGTAATTTTTGCGCCTACTTGACCACCAATCTGTTGCAGCCACTCAACTTGCCCTTGTACCTGCTGTTGTTTCAGATTGACCTTGAGGTTTTGCGCTGAGACTGAACCGTTGAAGTTGAGTTGAGCCACAAAAGCCTGAGTCAGATTGCTTTGCAGTTCAGCTTCAACTTCAAGCTGAATCGACTGAATGGCTTGCTCAATCGTTTGCTCTAGAGCTTCGCCAGCCTTCTCGTAATGCTTACGAACATTGATTTCGGACTGTTTATGCAGATCCTCAAAGTTTGCGTCACCAACGGCTGTGGCAAGCCGCGTTCCTTCGGTCGTGATCGCCGCTGACATCTCTAGCATGATGCTTTTAACTTGAGTGCGAAGCCGTTCTCGCTCTTTGTTGCTACGACGCACCAACCGAGAGAGGACTTCCAGGAAGGCTGTATCTTCATTTGAGTTGCGGGCAAAGCCAATCTGAGCCTCATCAAGGCAATCCAAGACAATCCTGTCCGGATTGTCTAAGAGGATGTTTTAAAAGTCCTCCTGTTAGTAGCAAAAAGCTAGATGCCCCTCAATCCCCGCGCTTTGCGCCGCTGACAGAAAAAAGGGGGACTACAGACGTATTTTCCCCTTTTTAAGGGTGACAGGGGGGATCGCTGAGTGCTTAAGCTTACAGACCATACCTTTTCAAATAGCCTCTTAGCTCGACTTTATCCAATTAGGCAGCGTAGCACAATAGGCTGAAACA
>NZ_JCACKI010000044.1:0-3667 GCF_059505325.1 Tildeniella sp. | reverse complement strand
TAGCTGATAGCTGATAGCTGATAGCTGATAGCTGATAGCTAATAGCTGATAGCTGTTCCGATCGCCCCCCTTGCGCTGCCTCCATACACTTTTCCTGGTAACTGTATGTTTGCCGATTTTTTCATTAAGCGACCGATTTTTGCCATTGTTTGCTCACTGCTGATTATCCTGGTAGGCGCAATCTCGATTCCTACGCTGGCGATCGCGCAGTATCCCGAAATCAGCCCGACGCAGATTCAAGTGACCTCTAATTATGCGGGAGCGACGGCTGAAACGGTTGAAAACGCTGTCACCACCATTCTGGAACGACAAATCAACGGGGTAGAAGGCGCAAAGTACATCACCTCCAGCAGCAGTAACGACGGCACCAGCACCATTACTGTCACGTTTGACGCTGAACGCGACAAAGACATTGCTGCCGTGGATGTGCAAAACCGGATTGCCGTTGCCGAGCCACAACTGCCCGAACCAGTGCGAAATACTGGGGTCAGCGTCACGAAGCGATCGAACAACATTTTGCTGGCGATCGGCTTTTACGCACAGGGCGGCGAGTACGACAACACGTTCATGAGTAACTACGCCGACCTCTACATTGTCGATGCGCTCAAGCGGTTGGAAGGAGTGGGCGATGTCACCATCTTTGGTGAACGGAAGTACTCCATGCGGCTGTGGATTGACCCGAATAAGCTCGCCAGTCGCGCTTTAACGTCTCAAGATGTGGTGACAGCGCTCCAGAGTCAAAACATTCAAGTGGGTGCTGGGACGATCGGTCAGCAGCCATCACCTGACGATCAGCGCTATCAGATTGATCTCCAGGCTGTGAGCCGCTTGACTGGCGTTTCGCAGTTTGAAAATCTGGTGGTCAAAACGGGAACAGGTGGTAATCTCGTGCGCCTCAAAGACGTGGGGCGTGTTGAACTGGGCGCACAAAACTACGGTTCCTTTCTGCGCTATCGCGGTAATGATGCTGTGGGGATCGGTATTTACCAACTCCCTGGCAGTAATGCGTTAACCGTTGCTGAGGAAGTTAAGGCAGAACTGGCAAAACTGAAGGGGACGTTCCCACCGGGCTTGAATTATCAAGTGGCGCTGGATACGACGCTGTATGTCGATGCCTCGCTCAAAGAAGTCGTTAAAACCTTGCTTGAAGCGATCGTCCTGGTCATTATTGTGATTTTCTTCTTCCTGCAAGATTGGCGGACGACGCTCATTCCAGCCATTACGATCCCAGTCTCACTGATTGGAACCTTTGCGTTTATTAAGGTATTTGGCTTTTCGATTAACTCGCTCTCACTGTTTGGTCTCACACTGGCAACCGGACTGGTTGTGGATGATGCCATCATCGTGGTGGAAAACATTGTCCGCCTGATTCAAGAGGAAGGCATGAATCCGCGTGAGGCAACCGCTCAGGGGATGCGAGAGCTGTTTGGTGCGGTGATTGCAACTTCATTGGTGCTGGTGGCGGTGTTTGTGCCTGTTGCCTTTTTCCCTGGCACCACGGGGCAACTCTACAAGCAGTTTGCGCTGACGATCGCCTTTTCGATCGTGCTGTCGACGTTTAATGCGCTAACGTTAACGCCTGCACTCTCCGCCATTTTGCTGCGGCAAGAGGCACCCAAGCGCAACTGGCTGTTTGACCGTTTTAACTGGGCGATCGATAAAACACGCAACGGCTATACGCGATCGCTGCAACAGTTAGTGAGAGCACGCTTCATCGTATTAGGCGTATTTGCTCTGCTGTTGGTCGGTACAGGCGTACTGTACACACGCGTCCCCACCGCCTTTTTACCCGAAGAAGATCAGGGTTACTTCATCACTCTGATCCAGGGTCCAGATGGGGTTTCGCTCAACTACACAGGCGATGTCATGAACCGTGTGGAGCAGGAGATACTCAAGAGTCCTGACGTGGTCGGTACCTTCTCGGTCGGCGGTTTCAGCTTTAGTGGTAACACTGCCAACCAGGGGATTATTTTCACCGCTCTTAAACCCTGGGAGGAGCGCAAGAAGGAAGGACAATCTGCCCAGGCAATTCTTGGGAAACTGCGAGGCGCTATAAGCGGCATTACCGATGCTCGCATTATACCCGTGAATCCGCCTGCCATTCAGGGCTTGGGTACGGTTGGCGGCTTTCAGTTTGAGCTGCAAGACCGTCAAACGGGCGGTGAATTAGATCCGCTGGTGGCAACAATGGGTCAGATCATTGGGCAGGCGGCTCAGACTCCAGGCTTGCTGCAAGTCTACAGCACCTACTCTGCCAGCACACCGCAGCTACGGGTGGATGTCGATCGCAACAAGGCAGAAGCGCTGGGCGTGCCTATCGATCAGGTATTTAACACGCTGCAAACGCTGTTGGGATCACAGTATGTCAACGATTTTGACCTCGATCGCCGTACCTATCGGGTGTATGTGCAGGCAGATAAGCAGTTCCGCGCCAACCCTGGCGATGTGGGGCGGTTGCAGGTGCGATCGTCGAACAATGATCAAATGATTCCGCTCAGTAGCTTTGTCACGCTAACGCCGATCGTTGGTGCCCAGACAATCAACCACTACAACCTGTTTCGATCGGTGGAAATTACGGGTGGTCCCGCTCCTGGCTTTAGCTCTGGGCAGGCACTACAAGCAATGGAGGATATCGCTGCAAAGGTTCTAGCACCGACTCAAGGCTATGAATGGTCGGGCACATCCGCCGAAGAGCTGTCTTCTGGCGGTCAGGCACCGCTGATTTTTGGGCTAGGCATTGTCTTCGTGTTTCTAGTGCTGGCAGCGCAGTATGAGAGTTTCATCGACCCGGTGATCATTCTACTAGCGGTGCCATTGGCAATTTTGGGCGCTTTGCTGGCATTGACGCTCAGCGGACTCTCGAACGATGTTTACTCTCAAATTGGTCTGGTGATGCTGATTGGGTTATCCAGTAAGAACGCGATTCTGATTGTGGAGTTTGCCAACCAACTGCGAGAACAAGGACTTTCGGTCACCAAAGCCGCTGTCGAATCCGCCCAGGAACGTCTGCGACCAATTTTGATGACTTCGTTTGCTTTTATCCTAGGCTTGCTGCCACTGGTCTTTGCCTCTGGCGCGGGTGCAGCGAGTCGTCGATCGCTTGGCACCGCTGTTGCGGGCGGAATGCTGGTTTCTACCATTCTCAGCCTGTTCATCGTACCCATTCTCTACATCATCATCGTGTCGCTAGAAGACCGCTTTCGATCGCGCAAGGGTGGTGATGGCAATGCTCACAACGGTAAAACAGGTGAAGCACAACCTCAGCCGCGATCGGAGGTTGGTGCCTCTACCTCACCAGAAAACGGCTAATTAACACTAAGGTTGCCTGTAGCCCAAAGGCTATAAGCTCAAGTAGCGCGATCGAGTCGTCCACCAACCCTTTTTAAGAGAGGTACTTGACCTATATAGCGGTTCTTAATCCAGTGAAGTACAGTTGCAAAGAGGCAGAAGGCAGACTTCGGCGTGAGCGCTCAGTCGAATGAGAGCAGAGGGCAGACGTTCAAGAACACGGCGGCTTTCCTTCTGTCTTCGGCAGTTGACAAAGAAAAAGTAGCATTGGCGACTGAAGTCGCGGCTACAGAGGCAAAACCTGCCGTTGCAGGTTGTAAAACTCTTACTCTGCGGTAGTCCGCGCAGGCGGACTTTGTTTACGTAGTCGCGGTTTTAA
>NZ_JCACKI010000043.1:0-42278 GCF_059505325.1 Tildeniella sp. | reverse complement strand
CTACTTTGGGGTAGTAGGGGTCGTGAGTTCGAATCTCGCCGCTCCGATGGCATAAAACCCGCTCTAGTAGCGGGTTTTTGCGTTTTAAAGAAAGCCGGGTCTAGAGTCACCATTCTCAATAAGGTATCTCAACCTTACACATCCTGACACGGTTTCAAGCATTGATTGAGATACGATTGCGATACTGAATTCCACTGATAGCGACCTTTCAGGAGGGTATGTGGTCAGAGCTGATATATCGAAATCGCCCAAACCGTTATCTCAATTAGGGAGGCGCAAGAAATCTCCGAAGGGGACGGTTGCAGTGCAGGCATTCAAAGGACGACTGCGTTTGTGTTGGAGCTATCAAAGTAAGCGGTACTTTCTGTATTTGGAACTGCCAGAGGGCAAGACCAATCGAACTGTGGCGGAGGGGAAGGCGAAGCAGATTGAGGGTGATATTGCGACAGGGAACTTCGATCGCACGTTGGTGAAGTACAAACCGGAGCGCCCCATCAGCGACCACATTACAGTAGCGGCATTGTTTGAGAAATTCATCAGCTACAAAACGAAGCAGGTTTACAAACAGACGCTGGCAAAGTACACGGCACTGCTGGGCTATATCAATCAGTTCTTTAGGGGTAAAGCAGCGATCGCTCTAAGGGAGACTGAAGCTGAGGCGTTCAAAGTCTGGTTAGCGAAGCGAATCGCACCCATTACCCTACACGAGCGGATTACCTTGATGCGCGCCTGCTGGGAATGGGGAATGAAGCAGAAGCTGGTGGATAACAATCTGTGGGTGGACGTTCTAAAGACAGTGAAGGTGCCGCCCCGCCAGAAGGCAAAACCGTTTACCAAGGCGGAAATTGAGAAAATTCTGGAGGGTTTCAGGAGCGATCGCTACTACGCGCATTATTCAGGCTACGTAGAGTTTCTGCTATCAACGGGCTGTCGAACAGGCGAAGCGATCGGGCTGCGGTGGGTACATCTCAACCATGATTGCTCCGTGGTTTGGATTGGAGAGAGTCTGAGCCGGGGGCATCGGAAAGAGGTGAAGAACAATCGAGCCAGGTTTGTATCTCTGACTCCGAGACTACAAGCAATGCTTCTCAGTCGAAAGCCTGCCGATGCAAAGCCGGATGATTTGGTGTTCCCGTCTCCTAAAGGTCGGGCGATCGACGATCACAACTTTAGGAACCGTGCCTGGAAAGCGGTACTGTCTAAGGTGGAGGTAGAGTACCGTAAGCCTTACACCACCCGCAGCACCTTGATCTCTCATGCGCTGGATATGGGACTGAACCCGGCGATGATTGCAGAGATGACCGGACACGAGATTCAAACGCTCTTTCGAGATTACGCGGGCAATGTTCAGGGAAGACCGAAACTACCGGAATTGATTGGTACTTGATTGGTTCTTCTTCTTAGACTGGTTGCCTAAGAGGGAAGCCAGGTAGACTTCGATCGCTCGACGGTGGGCTGCTGGGTCGTCACGGTTGATGACCCAGTCTTCTAATAAGGCTTTGTTGTACCGAATGGTCTGGGAACTGAGGCGGGTATAGTGAACGCCCTCAATCAGTTTCCCTTCCTGACGATATCGGTTGAGGGTGCCAGGGTGAACTTTGAGAAGTGCGGCGGCTTCGTGCTTGTCGATAAATTCAAACCGGATAGCGGTCACGATGCTTCACCTCTATTGCTTGACGCTTGAGTGCTCTGGTCTTGCCTATCCTCCACACCGCTGTTGGTGATGATGAAACCCCATTCCTGGTAGAGTTTGCAAAGGTCTTGGACTAAATCAGTCCAGCCTTCAGCCCAGAGCTGCCGTAGTTTGCCGAGTGCCCAAGCCCGATCACCATTGAGTACCGCTTGAGCACACGCCATTTCAATTTGAAAGCGATCTGGAACGGGCGGCGGAACGTTTACCCCCTTTTTGGATTCGAGGTGGTTGAGAAAGTCTTTTTGGTTCGCTTCAACGGTTGCCTGTATTTCGACCCACTGCTCGATGAGAGCTGGATATTGCGGTAGTTGTTTGGCTCGGTCTAGTAACCACTCTCGGAAGGCTGGCAGAAAATCTTCGTTGAGTAAAAATTGACTGTTTTTTCCTGTTCTTTCTGCCTGTCTCTCTCTCGCATGTATGAGAGAGTGTGGATCAGTATGAAGAGTATGAGGAGGCTCAGAACCCTCTGCCTGCAAAGGTCTTAGCTCCTCATTTGGATCGTTTGATCCCGTTGATGGCAGGGAGATCTGGTTGGTGGCAACGGGATCGTTCTGTCGCCCTTTGGATCGTTTTGTCGGAAGGCGGATCTCTTTGCCCGTAGAATGATCGCGGGTTTTGACTGAAATGGTTGTATTGCGGCACTTCCAGCGCTCAATCTGGAAGTCAAACAGGTCGCAGTCTTCTAGTCGGCGGGCGGCTCTTTGCACGGTGCGAGGGTCTACGGACAGCAGAGCGGCAATTTCGACAGGTGGGGGAATGTCTACCCAGCGATCGCCATAGGGGTCAAGTTCCCAGAGGTAAAGCCAGAGGTCGTATTGAGTTCCCGTCAGCTTTAAAGTTCGGGCATACCGAATCAGCTCTTTGGGAATCTGCACGAACTGGGGAGGCTTTTGTATCCCTGATGCTTCAGAATGCGGAGCTGAATTTGTCATGATGCAGATAAGTACAAGTAGATGCCCCGCTGCTGGCTGTAGATGGGGCATTTTTCCTATGCAGGCTTTTGTTGTTCTAGGTAGAGAAGGGCAGCTTGTTCAATGAGGTCGGAGAGGTGACACCGCTCTTTAATCGCTTTGATCTGTAGTTGCTCCTTTAAGTCAGGGTTCATGCGAATCGTGACGTTTTCGCGTTGCTTAGGCAGAGAGGATTGGCTCATGGCTTTGAACAAAACTATGTTCGCTTTTGAACGAACTATCATTCAATAGGATAATACATGATTAAGCAATCATTTGATTGTGTGAGAGTTAATTCTGTGTTTCCTTAGAGTGAGGGTTCGTTGCGGTGTTTGTGGACGAAAACGTACTGAAACGATTAGCGGCTGCAACGTTGGAGGCAAGGGGTGAGTTGTCCCAGCGTGAATTTGCCCAACTACTAGATGTGTCGCAATCGACGGTGCAATCGTGGGAGAACGGCAAGAATTTGCCGAACCTGGAGAATCTAGAGAAGCTTGCCCGGAGGCGGGGGATGCTGGTTGAGGACTTTGTCGCTTACCTGTATGGGCGAAATCGGGGACTAACGAGCAAGGACATCCTGGATCGAGTTGAGGTGATGCCATCGCGGGATTTTGCCCAGGTAATGCGGGTGATGGCGGATCGGTTGGATACGGCGAAGGATGCACCGCCCGTGGTGAAGCGGGAGAAGGTGGCGGGGAAGGAGGAGCCGCGAATCAGGTTGGAGTTGCCGCAGAAAACAGAAAGTTCTGAATTAAATAAGCTTCGAGAAGAATAAAGAGAGTTGCCCGCCTCGCAGTTGATCAGAGAGAAACGCGTTATGAGTCTTGATCGAGCTAAATTTCGCAGAGCGTGTGACCCCAGTAAGACGCTGGTGTTTAAAAACCCTGAAGACAAAAAATACTACATTGACTTTGCTTCAGTGCGAGGCAGCGAAGTTATCGAGGAGCTGAAAGGCAACATTGTTGATTTCTTTGATGTGCCGACCTGTGCCTTGTTCACGGGGCATATTGGGTGTGGTAAATCAACGGAACTGCTGCGGCTGAAAGCGGAACTAGAGGATGACGGTTTCCATGTGGTCTACTTTGTATCGAGTGATGATCTGGAAATGGCAGATGTTGATATTAGTGATGTGCTCTTAGCGATCGCGCGTCGGATTAGTGAGAGCCTGGAAAACATTCAACTCAGTCCTCAAGCCACTGGCTTTCGAGGGTTACTGGATGCCACCAAGAAAGTGCTCATGACCGAAGTAGAGGTGAAGGCAGGCGCGAGTCTTTTTGGTGGCAAAGTGGGGGTGGACACCACCAAGCGAGAGGTTTCTCTATCGGCTGGCATTGCCGAGCTGACTGTAACTGCCAAGAATGATCAGGGTTTGCGGGAGAAGCTGAATCAGTTCCTGGGTCCTCAAAAGAATAAGCTGCTGGAGACGATTAACCAGGAGTTGATTGCACCCGCGATCGCCCAACTTCAGCAAACGGGCAAAAAGGGTTTGGTCGTGATTATCGACAACCTGGATCGGATTGATAACCGTCAGAAGTCAGCCAGTCGATCGCAGCAGGAGTACCTGTTTATCGACCAAAACGAGTGTTTGCTCGGCTTACACTGTCATGTGGTGTACACCATGCCGCTGGCACTCAAATTCTCGCCCGATTACGAGACGCTGAAGCAGTGGTTTGGGGAAGAACCCAAGATGCTGCCGATGGTGCCAGTGCAGTATCGAGACGGCAGTGACTGTGAGACAGGTATGAACCTATTGCGTCAGATGGTGCTGGCGAGAGCATTTCCAGAACTCAGCCATGAGGAGCGGTTCAGCCAGATCACAGAGGTGTTTGACAGTGTAGAGAGTCTCGATCGGCTGTGCCGCATTTGTGGTGGGCACGTCCGGGATCTACTGCGACTCTTGAGTGAATGGATTGCCAAAGGGAAGCAACTGCCGCTAGCGGGTGATGTACTGGAGAGGCTCATTCGTGCCAGCCACAATGATACGACCATGACCATTGCTAAAGAGGAATGGGAACTTTTGCGGCAAGTGCACCAGTCGCGGCGGGTCGGTCCTGATTTGGGCTACCAAACCTTGATTCGACGGCGGCTGGTCTTTGAGTACCGTGACAGCGATGGTTCCTGGTTCACAGTCAATCCCATTTTGCTGGGAGCAAGTGAGTTGCAGGTATGAGCGATCTCCCCTCGCAAGCGTTGATTGTGCATAACCAGTCGGAACTGGAGGATCTTGCCTGGGAACTTGAGTCGGCAGAGGGACAGTTTTCGCTGATGCTCGCGCGTTGCAACTATGCTCGCTTGCGGGACGAGTTGGTGGAACATCTGCGGCAGATTTGCTTTGTGGTGATCCGGGTCATGGTGTTGCAGCCCTCAGAAACAGCACTTTATACCCGGATTCAGAGTGAACTCAAGGGAGAACAACCCGGTGCGTTGATGGTGTTTGGCTTGGAGACGGTGGCTGACCTAGCGCAACTGCTATCCAACGCTAATCAAGTGCGGGAGGAGTTTCGCAAAAACTGTTCGTTCCCGATCGTGCTGTGGGTGACGGATGACGTGATGAAGGGGTTAGTTCATGCCGCTCCTGATCTGGAAAGCTGGTCAACCAAAACGCACTTTACACTACCGCTAGAAGCCCTCACACGATCACTAAAGCAAGCCGCAGATCATCTCTTCACTACCTTATTAGCTCCAGTAGCTCACACATCCTTCGATGCATGGCGGCAAACCCTTGACTTAGGATTTCTGCAACCTTCAGAAGTGCGGTCTGCTATGCAAGATCTCCAACTTCAGGGAGAGACTCTCGATCTAAGCCTGCAAGCCAGCCTAGATTTTGCGAAAGGCTTAAATGCCACAAATCTAACTGAGGCATTGGTGTTCTTTGAGCAGAGCTTACGATTTTGGCAGGAAGAAGAGAAGAGGGGAGAGGACGAACTGCCTAGCCTGAAAGTTGGCTTGCTGCTGATGCATATTGGGCGTGCCAAGGTTGCGATCGCGGAGACTGCATCGCAGCAGCCCCCGGACTGGGAACCCATTCGGCAAACGTTGCAGCAGGCGATCGCCCGGTTTGAGCAGGCGGATCGTCTCGACCTGGTAGCGCTTTGCATTCCTCAACTGGAACGGGTGTTGCAGAAATTGCAGGCGTGGAATGAACTAGAGAGTGCTGCTAGAAAGGGTCTGGAACTGCATAAGGTCTACAGGAACCAGACACGCCTCTCTCAAGATTACGGCTTCCTGGCACGAGCCCTGCTGGAACGGCAGCAGTGGGCAGCAGCACGGGAGGCAGCGAACCAGGCACTAACGGAGCTAGCAGGCGAACCAGACGATCGAAACTGGTTACGAGGACTCTATCGATTGTTTTTGGCACAAGCAGAGCAGCAATTGAGAGACCCTAAAACAGCGATCGCTCACCTGGAAGAAGCAAATGCTAGGGACGTGAGCGATCGCGGTTATCCGAAAATTGCCATCCAAATTTTGCGGAAACTGCGGGAACTGCACTTTGAGCAGAAGGATTACGTAGAGGCATTTCAGGCAAAACAAGAGCGTTTATCGATTGAGCAACAGTATGGGATTCGGGCATTTGTGGGCGCTGGACGATTGCGACCGCAGCGGCAAGCGGTGGTAACAGAGTTTCAGGCACCAACAGAAGGCATGGTTGCTCCCGAAATCGCGGCGGCTGGACGGCAACGGGATTTGGAGCGACTGATCGAACGGGTGGAATTACGGGAATATCGCTTGATTGTGATTCACGGTAGCTCCGGAGTGGGCAAGAGTTCACTGGTCAATGCAGGACTAATACCAGCGCTACAGAAGCCAATTGCCGCACGCGATAATGTGCCGATCGTGATGCGAGTGTATACCCAATGGGTGAATGAGTTAGAAAGGCTACTGAGTGAGAGGTTGGGGGATCAGGCAGCAGCAGACATTCAAACCTTAGAAAGCAGCATTCAAACCTTACTCGCCCAATTGCGGCAACTCGATCAACGCAACCTGCGAACGGTGCTGATCTTCGATCAGTTTGAAGAGTTCTTTTTCACCTATCCCAAACCAGAAGACCGTAAACCGTTCTTTGACTTCCTGGTCAAATGTTTGCAGATTTTGTCAATCAAAGTGTTCCTGTCGCTTCGTGAGGACTACCTACACTTGCTGCTGGAATTTAATCGTTTGTTGGCAACAGTGAAAGAGCCTAAAACTGGCATTGATGTTTTGAGCCGTAATGTGCTCTATAGTTTGGGCAATTTCTCGCTTGAAGACACGAGGGCAATTATTCATAGTCTGACAAATCGTGCTCACTTTTACCTGGAGCCAGCATTAGTCGATCAACTGGTAGTCGATCTGGCGGGTGATTTAGGGGAGGTGCGCCCGATCGAGCTTCAAGTGGTAGGGGCACAGTTGCAGGCAGATATGGTTACGACCCTGCCTCAATACCAGGCATTGGGCAGCAAACCCAAGGAAACATTGGTCGATCGCTACCTCTCGGAAGTGATTGCCGACTGTGGCGCTGAAAATCAGCAGTTAGCAGAACTGGTGCTATACCTGCTGACTGACGAAAAGGATACCCGTCCTCTTAAAACCAGAGTGGAGTTAGAGAAGGAATTGCAGGTACTAGAAGTGCTGGCAGAGACAACCACTTCCCTGGATCTAGTGCTGACGATCATTGTGAAATCTGGGTTAGTGGTGTTGCTTCCAGAAGCCCCTCAAGATCGTTACCAACTGGTGCACGACTACCTCGCGGCGTTTATCCGGCAGAAGCAGAAGGCAGATCTTGTCGAGGCACTGAAGCGCAGCAAGGAGGAGTTAAATCAGGTTCTCAAGCGAAAATTGCGAGACTCCCGGATTGCAGGAGGCATTATGGGAGTGCTGACAGTTTTGGCGATCGGGCTGGGAATCAAATTCGCCTTCAACGCAGCCGATGCCAAATTAGACGCTCTTGCCCAATCCTCAGGATCGTTATTTAATGCCAATCGAAACTTTGATGCCTTGATAATCAGCATCAAAGCTGGGAAACAATTGAAGGGATCGTTGGACGTGAACCCAGATACTCGAATGAAGGTTATCACCTCTTTGCAACAGGCAATTCACGGCGTTAAAGAATTAAATAGCCTGGAAGGACATGGTAGCGGTGTTTCTAGCATTAGTATCAGTCCAAATGGTAAAACCATTGCCTCAATCGGTAAGGATAATACCATCAAGCTATGGAGTAGTGATGGGAAAGAGTTAAGGACGTTACAACAAGGCAAAGACAACAAGAATTCCCGCTTCAGTGGCATCCAATTTAGTCCAGATGGTCAATTGCTTGCTGCGGCAGATAAAGAGAACACAATTGCACTTTGGGAGCTTAGCGGAGAAAGACGACGGCTCTTCAAGGGACACACCGAGTGGGTATATGGGTTAAGCTTCAGTCCAGACGGGAAGATGCTTGCCTCAGCCAGTGTGGACAAAACGATTAAGCTCTGGAGTATCAACAACGGCAAGGAACTTAAAACGCTTAGGGGACATACTGATGCTGTTACTGATGTTAGCTTTAGCCCTGATGGGAAAACGATTGCTTCAGCTAGTGACGACAAAACGATTAAGCTCTGGAGTCTTGATGGAAAAGAACAGCGAACCCTGAAAAGTCATACGTTTGGGATTGTGACTGTCCGATTCAGCCCGAACAGTAAGCTGCTTGTTTCAGCGAGTCATGACAAGACCATCAAACTTTGGAGTCTTGACGGTAAAGAACCGCAAACCTTCAGCGGACATAGTCAGGCTGTTCAAGCAGCTATTTTCAGCCCAGATGGCAGGACAATTGCTTCAACCAGTGCTGATAAAACTATTAAACTATGGAACCTCTTTGGAGAGGAACTCCAGACTTTTAAGGGGCATAGTGACCAAATCAACGATATAGTTTTTAGCCCGGATGCTAAGACGATCATTTCAGCAAGCGATGACAGAGCTATTAAGCAATGGACCGTTGATTCAAAGAACTTCTACCCCATCAGAGGGCACACAGATATCGTTTCCAGCGCAAATCTTAGCCCGGATGGCACAACGATTGCCTCAGGTAGTAGGGATGGGACTATGAAGCTGTGGAAGGTTTCTGGGAAGGGACTAAAGACGTTTGGAGGCTATGACGGTTGGATCAATGGCATCAGTTTCAGCCCAGATGGGAAGACGATCGCAGTAGGCAGTTCAGACAACTCGATTAAGTTGTGGAATCTGGATGGGAAAGAACTCAAAACTCTCACGGGACATACTGGCTCTGTCTGGGGTGTCAGTTTTAGCCCTGATGGTAGCCTGATTGCCTCAGCTAGTGCCGATAAGACGGTTAAGCTGTGGAATCTTAATGGAGATATGCTAAAAACATTTAAGGGACACACGGATGTAATATTGGGTGTCAGTTTCAGCCCTGATGGTAGCCTGATTGCCTCAGCTAGTGCCGATAAGACGGTTAAGCTGTGGAATCTGGATGGCGATTTGCTGACAACCTTCAAGGGACATACTGATGCACTTCATAGCGCCAGTTTCAGCCCGGATGGGAAATTACTCGTTTCGGGCAGTTCCGATAAAACTGTAAGACTCTGGACGGTTGATGGTTCGTTGAAATGGCTTAAAACCATAGAATTTGACGATTGGATTACAACAGCTCGTTTCAGCCCAGATGGAAAATCCATTATTGCCGCCTGTGGAAACGGTACCATCCGTCTTTTCAGCCTTGATGGCAAAGTAATTCACACATTTCGGGGACATTCTAGCGATGGAGTTCTCAGTGCCAACTTCAGCTCCGATGGGCAGACTCTTGTTTCTGGCGGAGATGACCATTTGGTTAAGCTCTGGAAGCTTAATGGCGTGTTGCTCCAGACTTTTCCAGAGCAGAAGTATCGTAGGCATACTGCTGTGAACCGCGCCAGTTTCAGCCCCGATGGTAGAACCATTGCTTCAGCAGGAGAGGATAGTACCATTAAGCTGTGGAATCTTGAGCGAAAAGAACTTCAGACATTGAGAGGGCATAGTGATAGTATAACGGCTGTTAGCTTTAGCCCCGATGGCGCGTTGTTGGCTTCAGCTAGTCGAGATGGCACGATTAAGCTGTGGGATGCACAGGGAAAGGTATTGCAAACCCTCGTAGGGCATGATGATGTAGTTTACGATGTCAGTTTCAGTCCAAATGGCAAACTGATTGCTTCAGCGAGTGGAGACAAAACAATTAAGCTTTGGAACCTGGATGGAAAAAATCTACAAACTTTTGTGGAGGCGGATGAAGTATATGGCATCAGCTTTAGCCCTGATAGCAAATTGATTGCCTCTGCCAGTAGGGATCGGACTGTAAAACTTCGGAATCTGGATGGCATAGTAATTCACACGATGAGTAAGCATTCTAGCTGGGTCAGCCAAGTTAGTTTTAGTCCCGATGGTAAACTGATTGCCTCAGCTAGTTGGGATAATACTGTTAAGCTTTGGGACTTAAATGGGCGTGAACTTAGAACGCTTAAGGGGCACAGCAGCAACGTAAGTTCTGCCTACTTCAGCCCTGATGGGAAGAAACTTATCTCTAGTAGCAGTGATGGAACCGTTAAATTCTGGAGTATAGATGGCACGCTTCTACAAAGTATTTCTGATTCTGAAACTGTAAACAGCACCTTATCAGCTCTTGACGCAAGGCTTAGCCCAGATGGTCTAACGATCGCCGTTGCTACTGATAGTGATGGGTTAGTTCTATGGAATATGAGCCTGGACACTCTTCTTGTAGAAGCCTGCACCAAAGCTCGTGCTTATTTGAGGACCAGCAGCAATCTTGAAAAGAGCGATCGAACTCTCTGCGATGACGTTAGCACTCAAAAATAGATTGAACTAGAACTCTGCAACCTCCTCTAAAAACGATCGCACCTTTTCGTTTCTCGTCTTACCGTATGCCCGGTAGAGTTTAAATTTAGCAATTGTGCCTGCGAGAAAGGCACGATCGCCGCTCCTATGTCTCTAACTCCCAATCTTCCATCTGCAACGCCTCAACCCGGCTAAACTCACGAGTATTGTGGGTAACGAGCGTCAGATGATGGGCGATCGCGATCGCCGCAATCTGAACATCATAGGGACCAATGGGAATTCCTTGAGTCGCAAGCTGACCTCGGATACGACCGCAGATGAGCGCTACCTGATCATCAAACGGTAGAGACACAAATTGCGCCACAAATGCTTGCTGGATGCGGAGACTACGGGTTGGATCGCGGCTCAACATCGCTCCGTAAAACAACTCTGTTTTGACAATGGAGCAGAGCGCGATATCGCTGGGAGGTAATGCTGCCAGCCTGCGAATAAGCCCTGCATTCTGTCCGCGTAAGTAGACAATGCAGGCATTGGTGTCTAGTAAATAGATCATTCCAGAAGCACTCGCGCTTCATACTCTCCCTGAGGCTGGCGAACAAATGAGTCATCATCCGCGAAAGCGCCCGCAGTCTCGGCAAAAAAACCTTCGGGCCAGCCCAACTCTACACCCAGCTTCCTGTCCAAATTGGCAGGAATGGGCTGAATCGTAATACTGACATCCTGATCCTTCAGGTCGTCTGGGACTTGCAGGTGCAGAACACCATCTGATCCAACATGAGAGCGGAGAGTAATACGTTGCATAGTTGAGTTGAAGTAATGATCAAAAATATCTGAGTCTAGAACAATATTGAGGACTTCAATCCAGGTTGACGTTCAGCCTTTTGTCAGCCTTTGCATTGGTCATGCTCTCTTATCCTGCCTGAATTCCTTTACGGAACTCGCGCATTGCCTCCAGTCTAGAAGTCTCACCCATCAACACACAGCGGGTCAGCAACTCAACGTCAAGCCCTGTCAATTCAGGAATCTCACTGCGGTTAACCTGATCGTACCCATTTCCACGCAAGCGATACAGCGTAAACACCCCATCCTGCCAGAACCACACCTCCGGTACGCCTAATGCCTGATAGCGCTGCAATTTGCTGGATCCACCGCTGGTAAAGACGACTTCGATTGACAGGTCTGGAACAGGCTTGGATGCTCCGATGCAGTAAGATTCATCTGCCTGAGCCGATGCGGTTCCTTCCCGTTCCTGCGTCATCGAACCAGTGGGCTCAAACTCAATGCCATGCTCTTCAAAGTAGATGCCTAACAGTAAGGCAATGATGCTTTTGAACACTTCATGGTCACGTCCCGGCATAAGAATCTCGATCGTACCGTCGTAATAGAACAAGCGAGTACCTGGGGAGTCCTCAAGCCCCTGCTGAATCAGCTTGAATTGCTCCCAGGAACGTCCTGACAGCACAATCCGTTGATCAGTTGTTTGGGGTGCCGTTGCAATCGTCATCGTTCACCTCTCTCGCTACGTTCACACAGCATCTCTAAAAGCATCACCAACGCCCTTGGGAACCGTTATAGCTGATATGCTTCCTATCACTATGCTATCAATGCTGACCGCTCCTTTAAGCGTACATTCTTTGCCAGGGAGGCAGACTACGCTGGCGATCGATCTTTTTCGGCTGGCTACAGGTCTACAACCTCGACACTCGTACAAGCCATCTGAAACCGACAGCCGACCGCAGCAGCCAACGCGATCGCGGTATCCAGGGTGCAGCTCCCCACCTTAAATGCTCGCTCAACTTGAGGGCGGCGATTGACCGTAGTGGCGACCTGATCGCCATTAGCCTTACTAATCTCAACATATTCCCGTACTAATTCGGCTATCCATTTCTTCTCACCCCATTTAGCAACTGCACGGGCTTTGATGGCTTCCAGTATGGCGTTAGCGCTTGTTGTCTCCATGAAGTCAAGGCAGAACAGCATAGCCATCTTAGTTTAATCCTGCTCTTAACTGTGAGTGTGAGCCGCCATCTTTGCAAGCTCATCAATGAGTTCATTGACTTGCTGAGACGATAACTGCATCGGGTCTGCAACCTCGAAACGATTTTTTAGCAGCACTTTCACTGATTCGACATCTAAGCCGATCGCTGTCCTTGCCGCCTTTACCCGATCGCGTTTTGATTGTCCGGTTTCTGGCATTTCAACGCCATCTGTGAGCCACATTAGGAGCAGTTCAGCCAACTCTCGACCAGGATTAAGGTGAGTTGTGTTGCTCAAGCCGGGACACCGAGATTTTGAGATGTTGAGAACGTGATCGCTGTTAAGTTCTCCAGCTAAATCAAACTCGTATTCGATACCTGCCGCTTGCATAGGGGCAGTACCAACCTTTGTAGGTGATAGAGTCTCCTTACCGCTTTTGTTGGTCGTTGTAGTCATAATCCATTCAGTCTTGCTCCGCATTGTCCCAATCAGATGGGCACTGCTACTGAGCATCGCATCGACTAGGGCACGTTCCAGAGGCTTGATTTTTGCCCAATTGCTAAAGTTACCGCCTGCCATATCAAGCTCTGCGAACCAGGCATGAGAGAGCGAATCAATGATAATCACGTCATAGCCTGCTGCATCGGCTGCTTTGATTGCCTCCACGTAGCGAGAGGGGTGAAAGTCGGTCAAGTTGCAGACATCGAAATTGAAGCGATCGGCGTACTTACTGGCAGATCCTCTTTCGGAGTCGATGACTGCGATTGACTGCCCCAAATGGGAAGCGATCGCCAAGGCTGAATAAGTTTTGCCTGAGCCACTGGCACCGGACAAGGCAAGACGCAAGCGTGATTGAATTTTGGTCGCTTTTTGAAACATTGGAGTACTCACTAGAGAAATGTGCAGTGAGCCTTTTTGAAGACTTGCTCAGGTCAGATTCTTAGTTCCAGGATTCGATTAGCTCTTCTGCGTAAAACTCTGCTTCCTCCTGACTCATGGCTGTTTGAGTGACCGTAATGCGGTTATTCCCCTCATTCACAATCGCTTCCCATAACTCATTAGGAAGCTCACAAATTTCGACTAGAAAACCTTTGTAGAGATAGTTGTGCATAGTTCGTATGAGCAAAAGGGTTAAAAGTTCTCACTGGGCAGTTTTTGGCACTGCCCCAGCCATTGAGTTAGCGGTTATCAATAAACCATCTGCCACACCCCTTACAATTCGTCGCGGTGGTCGGGGTCGGGGCTATCCACATACCCGAAAGCAAAGTGCTGATAATGGCTGTAGTGCTGAATCCTACCGTCGCTATCGGTGGGCAACGTCCGAATCGTGGCAAGGTAGCCGCCAAGATAAGCCTCATCCTGGTACTGAGGCAGTTTCCCAAACCCTGCATCGTTGCAACCGTCTAAGTGGCGCTCTTCCGCTATCTGTTGCTGAGTGCGATCGCGTTGCTCTAGTGCTTGTAAATCTTGAGGTGACATAATTAAATCTCCATCTATGTTCTGGGTGGAAAGCCTCCCTAGTTCGCGCTAGGGGGGTAGTTTTGCGCCATACCCAGGGCAGGAAGCTAACGAGCTAAATACTCGCGTAATGAGCCATAACCGAGATGCCCTAGCACTGCATAGGCGTGTTTGCAGCAGGCTAGACCGTTGAGAAACTGGATCTGATTGTTGAAGTCATCGCAAGAGCAGATAGGCTGACCAGAGCCAATGTTGATTTGATAGGCAGTGCCTTTGCTCTCGTTGCGAACGCTGTAGATATGCCCCTGAAAGACGCTCTTAGTCACGGTTAGCGCCTTTGCTGCTGCCTTGCGATGCTCAACAAAATGAGCCTTGAATGCTGACTTGCTGATGAACGTGGGGCGGCGACCAGCCACATGAACCCAAATGACGTAGAAGAACTTTTGAATGCGAATAGAAACGCCAACCGCTAGACCCAACAGGCGACGAATGGCAGAAACGGAATAGATGAGATTGAAAGCTGTGACCATGCGAGAAACCAAACTCTACTAAAATTAGTATATCAAAATAGCCTAGTTAGTATACCAATTCTAGTATGATTTCATCATTTCTTTACACAAGAAAAAGCCCCTCTGATCTAGCAGAAGGGCAGTGGTGACACAGCCTAAACTGACTACCAGGGCAGTAACGACCCAGCCGTGCGTGACCCGTGAGCCACTGGACGAGGCACGGCAGACAGCAACGCAGACGACAACCACACTAGCGGACAGGACAGCAGCACAGCCGTAGAACCACCACAGGGAGCTGAAGCTAACAACGAACCGCCGGAGGAGTGCAACCAGAGAGCAAAACCACAGGGCAAGGCTGCGCTAGCTGGGAGCCATAGCACTACGCAACCAGACCGATGAGAAGCTGGACGGCACCATGAGCCAGAGGGAAAGGTAAAAGGACAAAGCAAGGGCATAGGTAGAAAACAAGCTCAACCATACTAATTATGGTATAAAAACGAGGCATGGAAAATCGTAAAAAACCTCTTGACAGCTAGACCGAGCCGGGGCATTTTCTCTATATGTTCATCTCCGGGTTTGCTCCAGAATCCTGCTTTCTTCTTCCTACGCGATGGCTGAGGATTAAAACTTTCACTAGATGCAGATAACCCTGTGAGGGGCTGCTATCTCTTGAAATAGTGCGAAGCGCTGCTGATGGAGGTAGCGAGACACGAACGAGCAATCTCTTACCGCTTTTTAGACTTCCGATGTTCCTAACAGAAAGTAGCTTTTGTGGTGGAATTTCTTAATTAGAAGGCAAGAAACTTTTTTGAAAGTAGTTTGGCTTCCTGGCTCCCGCACGGCTGACCAACGGAAAGCGGTGCTCTTCCTAAAGCCCTCGGCGCTTCGCGGAGGTCGGCGAGGTTATAAGCTTCAGCCACTGGTTCGGATCAGGAGGAATGATGTGACTAGGCACGACACATGAGCGAGAAAGCGATCGCACATCTGGCAGAAAGCGTCCTATGAGACAACCTGTGACCGTCCTACAGGACAAAGCGCTTGTGGAGGATTAAGATGCAAGCAGGAGTCACACCTGAGCGGTCAGTATGTTGGAATGGTTAGCCACGATCGGCGCAGCAGAACTGGGAAAAGTGGTGTTTGAGCAAGTCCTCAAGCTAGGACAAGCGGCGGCTGAGGACTACGTGAAAGACTTTTTCAAGGGCTGTCTCAAGGGCGGGATGCTGGCAGCGAAACCGGAGGTGGCGAGGAAGGCAGCAGCGGCAGCGGTGCAAGCGTTTTTACTGTTGGTGGTGGATGAACTCGAAGACCAGGACATCGCCAAAGCTGAGATCCGCGATCGCTACGACCAGCCAATGGTGCAGTTTGTGAAAGATGAGACGGTCAAGCCCATCCTGGGAAGTGCTTTTGAGAAAGACTGTCGAGCGATCGACGTGGCAGCCCTAGCCACTCTCTGGCAGCGATCGACCTTCAAAGGGCAACCGTTTCCGACTTTACCAGAAGGGTTTGACTGGGCGCATATTGGCAATGAGTACTTGAGAAGAGTACGACGACTGGTGCGTGAGACTCCAGAACTAAAAGCGCTCCTAGAAACAGAACTACTGGAAGACATTGCCCGCAACACGGCTCAAGTTTCTCCAGGCTTTGATGTTGCTAAGTATCGGGAAAGCCTGCAAACCAGTTATGGCTATCTGAAGCTTTACACTCTCGACAGTACCGATCGGGTTGATGCGATCAGGTTATGGCAGATGTTCATCGAGCAGACGGTACGGGAAGCGTTGCCGCCGATGCGGTATGACTTGCCCCTGGATCTGAAACGTCAATTGCAAGAACAGGGGCAACTGGAGGCAGATCTTTCGCCTGAGTCGTTGGAGCACTATCGGCGGGAGTATTTCCAGCAACCTTCACGGAAAGCCTTTGAGGCGATCGCCGCTTCTCCACGGGCTGTCATCCTGGGTGATCCGGGGGCTGGGAAATCTAGCCTATTACAGTATCTCGCCCTGGAGTGGGTAGAGGGCAAAACTGAGATGTTACCGTTACTGATTGAGTTGCGAGAGTATGCCATCGCCCACGCAAACGGGTTTTTGGAATTCCTGCACAAAGGACGGGGTGCTGATTGGCAGTTTGACCAGCAACAGTTGCATCAGTACCTATTGGAGCATCCGACTCTGGTGATGTTTGACGGGCTGGATGAGGTGTTTGATCGCGCTACTCAATCTACGGTCACTGATGACATCATCCGCTTTGCCCAGCAGTACCCCCAAGCAAAGGTGCTGGTTACCTCCCGGATCGTTGGCTACAGCCCAGAGCGACTCCAACACGCAGAGTTCAAACATTTCACGCTTCAACCTCTAGACACTGACGAGATTCATGAGTTTATTGATCGCTGGTATACCCTCGCCCTGCTTAACGACCCGGACAAACCTCGCTTAGTCCAGCGGTTAAAGGACGCGATCGCCAATTCTAAAGCCATCCAGAATCTGGCAGATAATCCTCTGCTACTGACGATGATGGCAATCTTGAATCGACGGCAGGAATTACCGCGCGATCGGGCAGATCTCTACGATCAGGCTTCACGGGTACTCCTCTACCACTGGGATGTGGATCACAAGCGGTTGCAATTGCCGATGGACACGATCGGGCGGCGGGAGAAACAGGAACTGCTGCGGGCAATCGCCTATGAGATGCAGGCAGGCGAGGATGGGCTGAAGGGAAATCTAATTAGCGCTGATCGCCTGACCTGCATCCTCACCGACTATTTGCGCGACCAAGGCTTTAACGAACCCCGCGAAAAAGCCAACAAACTCATCGATCAGCTACGCCATCGCAACTTTATTCTATGCGATCGGGGAGCTGACACCTACGGCTTTGTCCATCGCACCTTTTTAGAATATTTCTGTGCGGTTGAAATTGTAAATCGCTTTGAGAAACAGCGCATCATCACCTTTGAACAATTGCGCGATGAGGTCTTCGGTCAACATTGGCAAGACGAAGCCTGGCGTGAAGTATTACAACTTATCTGTGGCATGATTGATGCCACATTTGCAGGGGATTTGATCAAGTTTTTGGTGACGATAAAAATAGATGAAGCAAAATTTTTAGATGAAGATTTTAAGGTTAACAGAGGAGGAATTTGGAACTTACTGCTGGCAACCAGATGCTTTGGAGAGGTGAGATCTCAAAGTTCGCTTTCATCGGTTTCCATGCAACTTTTATACGCTCTCAAACACTTAATTCAAGAAAAACCCAATTTTCAGTTGAGTAGGATTGGACTCAAAGCTGTTTTCAGCGCAATTGCTGAACATTACAGTTATGAGCCACAAGTTTTACCCTGGCTTCAAGATTGTTTTCTAAATTACAACAACCAGTTTGAAGTAAAACTAGAAGCAGCAAGCGCAATTGCTAAATACTATTCAGAGGACCCAAAAACTTTAACCTGGCTCCAAGATTGTATGCAACGAGGTAAAGATCAGTTCATACAAGCCTCAGCATTATCAGCAATCATGGAGCATTACCAAAATTCTCAAGTTATTTCCATGTTACGCGATTTTGTGAAGCAAAATAATCAAGCTGTCTCCAGTAACTATGAAGATAGTGCAGCTTGGCTATCCAGTTACTTACAACAATCTCCCACTGCTTTTGTGCGATCAATAGCAGTGGAAGGAATTGCCAACTTTTATCGAGATGATCCACAAACTTTGCTTTGGCTTCAAGACCTTGTGCAACAGGCTGACCATCCTGATGTTCGGGGAGAAGCAGTGAGGGCAATCGCTAGACATTACCGAAGTGACTCTCAGGTAATCCTCTGGCTTCGTAATCTCGTAGAAAATGACAGTCCGTTTCTACGAGTGGCAGCAGTAGGGGCAATCGTAGAAAATTACGGAAATGATCCACAAACCATGCCTTGGCTTCAAGACCTAATTCGACGGAACAACCACGCAGATGTGCAATGGGTAGCAGTAGCAATTGGGAAAAATTTTAGCCAACTTCCTGGAGTATTTGAGTTGCTCTGTTATGTTGCTCAGAATGAGCTATCCCAACAGAAAGCGCTTCTGTCGCCTTCCCCTCGTCAAGAAGCACTAGAAGCACTTCTCACCCAATATTCCACCCATCCCAAAACCCTCGAACTACTGAGAGATCGCGCTATCAACGACCCTGATGAGCAACTGCGAGAATGGGCACAGCAACAGCTTGAGCAATGGGAAAAGCAAAAGAAGTAGATTCTTTTGGCTAATGCTTTGGCTAGAGCACATACCTGTATTAGGCTTGAATCTAATGGCGTTAGTCGGCTGAAGTGATGTTTGATCGCCAATATTGCTAGTTAGGCACTCTAAGTCAGTCTCATGTAGATGCACCTAATGTTACTGCCCGGTCTTTGGACTGGATTTTTGCTATGGAAGACTTTACTGCTATTGATGCTGCCCTTGACACTGGGTATTACCAGGGACACTTTGAAGCGTTGCCGCTGGTTGTACTGGCGATCGCACTCCTTTCCCTACTGAGTGCCTGCAACTGACCTACAGGACATAGGACAGGAAAAAGGCGATCGCCCTCATAGCGATCACCTCATAGTAGAGTTTGCTTTATCTAGGCTGTCAGGCGGCATTCTTCAAGGTTTGCAGCAATCTGCACTTTCAGGCAAGCATCCGGTTCACAGGCTTGCCAAAGCTCATGCAATTGCTCGTCCCAGGGGTCTACCACCAGACGCGGATCAGCATCGTAGCGGTAGGACTGTTGCAAGATGACAGCCCATGTCTCAGGGGAGCCTACGCCATCAACATAGGTTTTGAATTGTGGTGCCTCAAACCCTAGCTGTTGTGAGAATGAGAGGACTTCCCAGGCGCGATCGCCCAGAGCAGTCAGATTCAGTGCCACTCTGAACTCTCCCGCCTCAGTCTTCAGTGGATGAAAGTCATGCTTCATAACTCGCTCCTTGTCTCTACTCGAAGGGTACACGAATATCTCGCCGCTCTGCCACTGCTGCCTAAAGTCATTTTCTTACAACCGAGGCAGGTAACGATCGTACCGCCAACACTTCTAATCGCCGCAATCCTTTCGCATTGGGCTTGTGCCTCTTCCGGGGAATGAGCATAGATATCTCTCGGCTCGTCCCTGACGTTTTCTGGGTCTTGCAGCATTTTGTCGGCACTTCGCGCTAATGGTTGTGCAGGTGCATTGTATTCACTACCAACAGGGATACGGAATTCTCCCGGTTCAGGTGCATATCAGGGCTAAAGATTTGCTGTCACATAGCCCTGGTCTTGCTTGGACATTTTTAAGCCGCCGATTCTACCTCCTCAAACACAACTTCTAACTTGAACTCAGCACTAATGAGCCGTTCATACCGTTGTTTGCTGGCTTCTGCCTCGCCTCGTTGCTCACTTTTGAACAGCGTTCGGCGGACGTTATTGGGAGCATGGAACACGACTGACCACATAGAACCTCACTGGTAGCAGGACTTTTCAAATAGTAACGCACTAATGTCTACGGTGCGTTACTTTAGATAAGGATAGAGCAAAATAACGCAGAAGGAGTACGATCGATGGCGATGTCAACAAATGGTTCTGTGGCGACGAATAAGCCCAAGCTCAACGCTTATGTTGGTGAGGAGATTAATCAAGCCATTGAGAAGGAAATGGCTGCTGAACGGCGTTCTAAATCTCAGATGGTGGAACTTTTACTTGAAGAAGCGCTGAAGGCAAGAGGTTATACGTTTACAGGACAGGACACTACAGGACAACAGGACAGGACACAGGATCACTAGCGAAACCTGCCTGTTTTGGGAGATTTTGAGCTAGCTTGTCTTAAATTAGGAAAAGACATGAGACAGTACGATGCCTACTGAACTCGACTTAATTCCCGTCAGCAGCCTGAGTGATCGCTATGAGGTTGCCCGCTCTAATGTCTATAACCGTCTATCAGGTTTGGGTATAGAACCGGAGAAGCAGGGAGGCAAAGCCTATCTCAATGCTGACCAGCTACGGTTGATGGATGCGCTCGACCGACATCTCAAGGCGGGCGGCACCATTGCCGATTTTCAACATGACGGGCAACTGTCCTACCGTCCTACAGGACACGCTGAATCGTCCTATAGGACACAGGGCAGTGTAGCCACCCTGCCGTTGAGCCGTAAGGGGGATCAGTCCCTTGCTCTGGCGCTGGTTGTAGAAGCGATCGCTGAAAAGCTAACCGACCTTAAGCCGACTGACCCACTGGCTAACCTACGTACTCTTGATGAAGCGGCACAACGCGGCTGGTTACTCTCCTCCAGCCAACTTGCGCCACTGCTGGGGTTGAAAACGCTTACAGGGCAGATGGTTCATCGCTACGGCTTCACCTGCACGCGCCAGGGCAGAAATGGGATTGAGTCTGCCTGGAAAATCGCCAAAGCGACAACTTAGGAGCGTCTACGCCACGCCCGCTTCCTCAGTGCGGTTGGGAAAGGAGACTTCCAGCACAACGCAGCCAATGTCCGTTTTGAAGGGTCCGTGTAACTCACCCGGTGGTCTACTGGCATAATGACCGCTCTCTAGCCACAGATCAAAGGCTTCGTCATACAGCCGACCGCTCACTACAAAAATCTCTTCTGGGTAAGGATGGCATTTGCCGCCATAAGGAGTCGTATCGGCACCAGGATAAAACCGCGTCAAACGGGTATATTCACCAGTCGTTTCATCCCGGCTCAACGTCAGTTCCTCTGCCACGTTTTCCAGCCCCTTGAGCGGTTGCCATTGTCCCTTGTGAGCTGCACTTAACGGATTCCAGTAGGTGATAGTGGTCTTTGGCATTTTCTGTCCCCCGCTTCCTCTTCCCTCCTATCCAGCCGCACTGATGCCAGCGTTCAATACGCTAACCTGCTAACCTGCAATCGCGTTACCAGACGATGCGATCGTACCGGGTGGGATTCGCAGCTGTATACCTGACCGTGTGCTGAATGTTCTTGTGTCCCAAATACGCCTGAATGTCTCTGGTGGGTAGCCCCTGTTCTGCCAGATAATACCCGCAGGCATGGCGCAGCATGTGCGGATGCACCGAGAGCGGTAGTGCTGCCACCTCACCGGAGCGCTCCACAATCTTGGCAATCGCCCCGGTACTCAGATGGTCTCCCCGCTCATTGGCAAACACATAGCTACTCTTGCCCTGGCTTTGCAGCTCCCAGAGCGCCTGGATCTCATCCTCTTGCAGCCGATGGATACCACTTTCACTCTTCTTCAGCCGCGTGATGTTGATCGTCCGGGCATCAAACATCACCGCATCCCAGCGCAAGAGACATGCTTCTCCCGCTCGTAGCCCATGCCGGAACAACATTAAGAGCAGAGTGCGATCGCGCAATCTGTAGCGTCCTCGTTCTCCAGCGGCTTCGATTAACCGTTTCACTTCTGCTGGGGTCAAATACTCTCGACTGCGGTAAGCCAGATTTTTCTTTCGTCCAAGCGTAGACATGGAATGACTTGCACAACTGTCCGTAAAATAGCTCATTTACGGACAGTTTTGGAGGCTGAAACCCGCATTCTTGCGTGGCACCCGAAATTTAGGCATTTTTTGAGCTGCTTATTGCGACAGTACCCCTATCTATTGAGAATTAGACAAAGTGCTGTAGCGGTGACTCCATGAGGGTCAACTGGGTTAACAGAGTTTGCCACTGAGCACGATCGCAACCGCCTGGGCACTCTACCAGTGAAGCGCTAACCAGGTTTGCAGGGAAATCATGAGCAAGGGTCAAAAGCCGATGGTGGGGGCGAGGGTGCCTCATAGCTGGAAGGATCAAATTCAGTCGATCTGTAATGAGACGGGGAAGAGTGAAAGTGAAGTCGTGCAGGAGGCGATCGCCCAATATTTGGGACAGGTCGATGTGAATTCGGTTACCTCGCTGAATAAGCGCGTGGCGGCGTTGGAACGTCAGTATCAGAAGCTGGTGAAGCTGGTTTGAGGTGGAAAGGAGGGCGATCAATCACGAGGGCGCAATTCTCGTATTTTGTGGAAGATAATGACGTTACCGCTGTAAGTTCGTAAGACAGTCACATTGTTCACTCGTTTCATTACAGCAGGTCGTCCATCCACTTGATAGTTTTGCCCCGTGACAAAGTTGCCTGAAACCTTCGTTTTCACGCCATCTTTCCAGGAAATTGTAAAGCCCTCCATTCCTTGCCCACTACCACCTTCAATCTGACAAACATCATCAATCTGTTGCTTTCCATCTGCACCAATGAAATAGCAGTTTGCTAGCATCTTCCAGTTAACAGCATGGGCAGGCAATTGCAGGAGCAGCGCGAGGGTAGTCCCCATCAAACCGACAAAACGCATTTTCATAAGTATCGAGCTTCTCTAGTTAGTGTAGTCACTGCGATCGCTTCTTCCCATTACAACAAGCCAGGTTGGGTAACAGGACAAGGGTTTACATCGATAAAGGGTAGAAGGTCATAGCAACGTCGAAGCTTGCATAGCAAATTAAATACCTGTTCTGGACTAGGCACTTCAGGTGTGGCAATTTCACTTCAGTCTTTCTGCATCAAAATTGATAAGAACTCTGAGACCACTTCACGAGGGCGAATCATGCAATCTTTAGCCGTGAAGCGAACGGTGGGCACTCCAGAACGAAGTAAGACACGATCGCGGGCGTAGTCTCGAATCGTTTGCGCTCCCTCCATGTGATGCCCCCCGTCCACTTCCAGGATGAGGCATCGACCCTGATAAAACGCCATAAAATCGGCTTCCACTCGTCCAGTTAGCTGACTACCGCTGACCAGAGTGCTTTGCAATCCCACTCGACCACGAGCATTAGCAAAAAATAGAATTCCAGTTTGATCGAGGGCTTCGGCAATTTTCACCTCTGCCTCTGAACGTAGGTATAGACCACCCCATTCTTTGAAGTAGTTTCCACCTGTGGTGCTTTCTTCAGAGGCAGGAGGGGTGGTTGTTAGGGCTGTTCCTGCCAAAATGGTTTCGATGTATGGCTTCAGTTCATCGGTACAAAAGATGTGCCAGTGATGCTGAGTGTTCGCTCCGCCTGGTTGCCCTGCGTATGCCAGATGCAGGGTTTCTTTGGCTTCAAAGTAGAAGCCAGGACGAGTTTTGTTGTAAAGCTTCTGGCTAATGGTTTTCCTAAACTTTTGCCGTTGTTTTCCCTCTAGCTGCCTAGCTTGAGGGCTGAAAGCCATGATGACATCAACGAGCTTTCTAGTTTGGACTCGAAACGAATGAGGTAATTTCCCCCCGATCGCAACAATGGCATTGCTCTTGGTGCTACCCTGCTCGCCTCCAAGATCAAAATCGATAGTAGCCCCATTGTTTTCAATCGGATTCATGGGTTTTACTTTCCGGTATCAATCCACCAACGCTGAAGTTTAGGCTGTTGACCCCGCTGATTATTCACCGTAACTACAGCCAACTTCCGACCGTTTGCATCAGCAAAGCTGAACCGACAGTAGCCCATGCCAGTGCCAGAGCAGTCTTCTACTTCGTTGTAGCCAAGCTGGTTGATGATGTAATCCATTGGACTAAATCGTTCCCGATTGGGGGAAAACTCAACGGCTTGCCATCCAGCTTCTAGCAAAATCTTTCGCGCCTGGGCGTAGGGCATTCCCTGTCTCAATGTGGCTGGCACTTCCTGAGCCAGGGTGATTCCTGGTAATAGGTTTGCTCCAACTGTTAGCCCTGCGATCGCAGCCATCCACTTTTTCATCGTTGGTTTCTCACATTCAACACATCACTTTTTGACTTGTTTGAAGATGCACTCGTAGGAAAAAGTTTTGGTTGAAGAATCTTGGGCACGACGGGTTAATTATCCTTCTTGCCAACCTTCAATTGCAGCCATAAAGACGTTCACCAGTGGGTGGTCGATCGCTTCCTTAAAAGCCTCTTTGCCAGCAGACTTCAGTGCTCCGACAACACGATTTCTGAAACTTGGATCACCCTCGATCTGTTTGATAGCTTCATCCACTACAACTGCTTTTTGTGCAAAAGTTTCAGTTGGATAACTCTGCTCTAACTGTTTCAAAAGTTGCTGAATCTCTGCGGCGGCTTCAACCAGGTTACTCCTTTGGGTAACGTTGAGGGTGTTCTGATTACCAAACTGCTGTCCCGCAACGGGAGCATTGTTGATAATGTTAAAAATCTGAGCCGGAAAATGTTCAGTTGGTTCGTGTGGCTTTGATATAGCCGCCTCAATTTCAACAACTCCCTGATGGAGGATCAGGATTGGTATACGCTCACTATCAGCGTTAATCAGAGCTAAAGGTCTAATCAGCCCCTCTTGTTTTAGATATCGCAAAATATGAACAAGCTCGCTTAAGGGAATTCCTGTTAATTGACTAATTTTGCCAGATAATGATGTTTTGGTTTCTTCTCCATTAGTATCTATGAAAATCGCTCTGAGAACTTCAAAGCGTTTTTTCTGCTTCTCTAAAACATGCTGATAATCGCTTTCCATCTCTACCATCCTGACTTTCTATCGTTTCTTATCAGCCTTTTTAAGACAACAAATGATCCATGCCAAACCGTTGTGCTAAGGCTGTAACAGCATTAGCAAATGAGGCGATATCTTTAACAACACTCCAGAGTGACAGTAATCCACCTCGGATTCTTGATGTTCTAGTAGGAGTTTTGACCTCCTCCTCAATGTCATCTAACGCCTCGATCGCAGTTGTCTGATTCTCTGAAGGTAGGCTACTTACCTCTTGTCGAAGGGCATGAAGCATTTGGAGAATTTCAGCCGTATCTAAACCGATATTTTGTGTTACGTTCGCCGTGTTTTTATTTCCATACTGCTGGGCTGCTACTGGGGCATGATTAGTGACCTTGAACACTTGGGAATTGGGACTGGAATTAAGCGCATTCTCAAAAGAAATCTTTCCTTCGAGAAGCATCCTGCCCCGTGGAGTAACTGCTATTGGTTCCAGAGCTTCACCATTCGTGTTGAAGGTATGATTACGAATAAGCTTGACAAAGCCGCCTCGTTCTAATTCATCAAGATGAAAGCTAACTTCGTCCAAACTCATTTTTAGCTGCTCGGAAATCTGTTGGTCAGAAATTCTGTTATCACCTTGAATAGAAGAGGAAATTAGGTTAAGAATCTTCCTTCTGTTAAATTCCATAGTACTTTTTTGAATCATTTGTTTTGTCGCTGGAGTAAGCTCTCTGCGGGAATCAAATCGGTGCATAGTTTAGTTTTTTACCTCCACAGTTGCACTTGCGTCATTGCCAGAAACATCTACTAGACGCACCGCGATCGCTTGTTTCCCAATTGGTAGTTCTTGGTTTGATATCTCACGCTGGTTTTGCTGCGTTTTTGCAGTGATGGTTGGTAGCTCAGCTATGTTTCTCCCAGTTCCTTATACCCACTCAATGCGCTGCTTTAACTCGTTACACTGGTCATGAGGGAGTCCGAAATGATGTTGTAATCGACCGACTACAATTCCTGGAGCAATATCGATTTCAGCCGCAAATTGCTCGATCGCAACTTTAGAGAATCGCCTATGCCTCGCAATAAACTGCTCAAGATCTACTGGGGGAATGAGATGATCGGCAGAAAACTGATTGGCTTCCTGCTCCATCGGTGAATCTGGATCATAGTCGGCTGAACCTTCCAGGAAGATTTCATCCTTGTTTTCCTGCAACACGTGCTTCGACTCGTGGAAGAAGGTAAACCAGAAATGGTCGTTGCTCTTATACCGAAAACTCATTTGGATTAAGGGCTTTGTTGGGGTTAGCCAACGAGTTACACCAGAGACTCTGGTCTTGGGTAACTCTGGCACAAAGACCACGACTACTCCAGCTTCAGCGCACAGGGTAACGATCCTCGGTAGAAAGACCTTCTGAGGTTGCACCGTCAAAGCACGAATCTCATCCAGGGCTTTTCTAAACTTCGTGGCGTTATAGGGCTGGCAAGTTACCTTCTCAGCTTCAAGCTCTCCCTTCCGTAACCAAACGCTGGTAGCAGGTGCATCACTCTCAAAGGCAACAGACTTACGGTAAGCAAGCCTCCGGTTTTCCCAATGCTTATGCCATTGCTCTGGTGAGGCTACCGCAAAAAAGTTAAGTAAAGCTAGACACCGCTGGATTTTGTCCTTAGTTGGCTCTACCCAACTCAATTTAGCCATGTCATTGAAAGGGAATTTTGCCGCCCACTCACTCTGCTTTTCCAGACGGTCTTTTTCCCGTTGTCGTGCTAAAAAATCCTGATAATGCTGCTCCCGTTGACTCCAGAATTTGGCAGGAATGCCTAACACTCGTTCAAATTGCAGGGCGGTATCGGGGGTAATGGCAGTTTTGCCGTTAATAATTTCGTTGATCGTTTTTCGGGGTCGTCCTGTTCGCTCCGCCAGTTCTGCCTGAGACATGCCTCTTTCTTCTAAAACCTCTAGCAGCGTGTCACCAGGGGGAGAAACATAATCGGGGTTGTACTGATTACGAGTCGCGCTACTCATGGGTGTCCTCTATACCAAGAATTTCGACTTCTGTCACTTCGCTCCAATTCAACCCACTGTCCTTCTTGCGAGGGATGGGATCGTTGGCTGGGATAAATAGGAGTCGGTAAGGATGATCCAAATCCAGTGATAACTGACCTGCTTGATCGCCTGTTAATTCGTGACATCGCCCTGGTAGAGTTTGCATAACCTCTAAGTTCGCTGCCGCTCTGAGATCATCAAGTCGTTTCTGCACCCGATTAGCTCGATCCGCTCCTAACTTCCTGACTAGGTTCGTTTTACTGTTAAACAGCTTTTCTAGCTTTTGAGTTCTAAATACAATATCCATTGTACAGGGTTAGGGGGAATTATTAACCCTAAAGGTTAACACGGATCTTTGTATCTGAGATCAAAATACAAGCCTTAAAGCTAAATAAAGCGTTACTTCAGCTAAATTTTCCAGCCAAAACACTATATACGCGGTTCTCTGGACTGAATATCTTTTATATAAAATTCTTGAATCTGTAACCCTGAAGCCCCATATAATGATGCAAACTCCTGATAAAGCTGCTAAGGAGTTTGGATACCCAGAATCTCGTGACAGTAAATGATGGGTTTGATCGCCTTCTGCTAGCACGGGTGAAACTTGGGACCGTCTCGATCTTCTTCAAACCAATAGCTCAACAGTTCGGCTGTCGTTTGCGTGACACCCGACCACTCTGTATTGCGCGAGCGTATGTGTATGCTTTGCTGTTGCCATCCCTAACCTTCCTCAGAAATCTCAGTCGAGGTCATAGCCAATCTTCAGAGCCTTTTCTGGAGACAACTGCTGCTCAACCCTTTAAATTAGCTGGACACAGCGTAACTCACCTCTAGTTACAGTGCCAGATCGCAACAAGAGGGTTCAGAAAATTCGCTTGTCATGAAATCAAGACATATCGAGAAAAGGGACACCTGCCGCGATGATTTTCTCCCGCAGGGTATATTCAGCAATACAGGTGCCAATTAAATCCCTTACAATGATTGGCTAGTTCCGTAACTCGTTGTCAGTTACACATGGCAACCACTGAGCAACGAAAGGTTGAGCATCTAAACGTCCGGCTCCCCCTCTCCGAGATGGCAATCCTGAGAAACTACTGCAAAGCCAATCAGCGATCGCAGTCTGATGTCATCCGTGAATTCATCCGCAGCCTGAGTGCAGCCGTTAGCCCCTCCAACAACTTGCCACCAAGCTCATGAATCCCTCTCCCAGTAGCCCTTTGAGAACTGAGAACAGATTACCCGACTGTGTATTTTTCAAGCTGCATTGCACCCCTGTTCAATCCCCAAATGGTTCTGCACTAGGGTTTCAAATAGTAGAGCCTGTGCCGACTACTCCAGCGATCGAGCAACTTGATTTGAAACTGACGATCCGATTTGGTAAGCAAACCATTAAAGCTCCCGGAGGCACTATCGAATTTGGCTTGAAGAGGGGAGAACTTGCCTTGCAGCTAGAAAATGGCAAAATTCCTTTGGAAAAGGTTGCTCTAAAAGCCGAATTTGCCAAGGCGTTGGAAGTTGAAGAGCAATTAGAAAAAGGTCGCGAGTCAGAAGCGGCGATAGCGGTTGCGGCAGGAGTAAAAACAAAAGATACTGACAAGGTTGCTAGGAAAATCAAGCAGGTTGTACCTCAGGTAACCAATCGTGGGACAGAAGAACAACCGATTTGGGAATTTCAGGTTCAAGCTAGTCAGGAACGCCTGATTTTATTAGGGCAATTAACAGAGGAAGCGATTGGCATCCTGGAGATTACGGGCACTCCCTGCTCCTTAGTTGCCACCTTTTGCATTCAAAACCAAAGTGATATTTACCTACTTGACTCCACAGGTTTGATCGCTGGAAGGAACCTAAGTCATAACAAAACTGCTTGGGCAACCCGTGAATTTTTTCTTCGGTTCATCGCTCCCCAACTGCAACCACATTTAAGTCGTGTGGAGGGCGCATTATGAGTGTAACAAAATCCCTCCAACGGCTTCGAGACCTCATTCAACGTATTGTTGAAGCGGATACGGATGACTTCTTTGAACTGGCTAAGATTGCTGGACTAAATCCCGCTAAAGACTTTTCGACCGCAAATCTCAGTGGACTTGATTTACGCTCTGCCAAACTTGCAAGAGCAAATTTCATTGCCACTAATTTTTCACGTGCAAATTTAGTCAACTCAGACCTTACACAAGCCAACTTGATTAATGCGAACTTAGCTGGTGCCATGCTAGTCAACGCAAATTTAAATGGTGCTAGTTTGGTGAGCGCCGACATGATGAATGTAAATCTTGTGCGCGCTCAACTATTGAGTGCGAATCTCACGGGTGCAGACATGACGAAAGCCAACCTGAACCACGCTGATTTGCGTCGTGCTGTGTTGATTGGGTGCAAACTAGATGATGCTAGTCTGCATTTAGCCTCTCTGAATCATGTGGATTTGCGCCGCTCAAGCTTGACTAAGGCTGATTTCACAGGAGCAAATCTTTACGCTACAGATTTGAGCAACGCTGATTTGCGCTGGGCAAACTTAACAGATGTCAATCTGGCAGGTGCCACCGTAGAAGGAACTCTCTTTAGAGGGAATAAAGGACTGACACGCAAAATAATATCTGATTTGAGGCGACGGGGCGCAATTTTCGATAGTGTTGCCTATTTCACTCTTAGCGAATCGACAAGTGTCGAAAATCAAGCATCAATCGATGCCAATGCTTTCCGTGAAAGCTCATCAGTTAAGGACGAAAACGAAGCTTCTAGTGAGCAAGAGCTTTCAGTAAGCCATAGTTATTCTGGCGTTGAGGAGTTCATGAGCAATGAAGATCAACCCTCAAGCGAACCAGAATTATGCATACGTGAGGAAGACTTCCAAGAATTTCAAGCTCTTATTTTACGCTTAGAAACTGCTGAAACTGATGACTTTTTTGAGTTAGCTGACATTCTTGGTCGCAATTCCAAAACTGACCTCGTTGGAGCTAACCTCAGTGGCATCAACCTTGCTCAGGGGGATCTCAGCAATGCTGACCTCAGCAATACTGACCTTAGTAGAGCAAATCTTAATGGAGCAAACCTCCGTGGAGTTTCTCTCAGAAGTGCTGACCTCAGCGATGCCAATCTCAGCGGTGCTAACCTCAGCGGTGCCGACCTCAGCGGTGCAAGCGTGGCGCAATGTAGGTTTGGAGAGGGTCTTGGATTATCGGAGGCAGAAAAAATTGATTTGCAACGGCGGGGAGGAATTTTTGATGATGCAATGGGCGATCGCGATTCCGCTGATTTCCCTGGCCCTACACGTCGCTAGTGAGAAACCAGAGAACTGAGCAATCAGCTAACTACTGCTGCTGCCTCCGGTAATCCCACGATCGCTGATAGTTGCCTACCCACACACCCAGGTGCTTTGACTGAGCCAACTGCTCTGCTTTGGCAAGCATCTCTCGATCGCACTTCTCAGAGTAGCGCTCATAGTGGTAAGCCCACCCGGATGCAACCATTTCATAGTTGATGAATAGCTCCTGCTCTGGCTGTTCACGGGTAGGGGTTTTGACAAAAATCTCTCCTACAGTATGACCGTACCGATCTTTTTCGACAGGAACTACCATCACCTGATTGTTGGCATTGGCAAGCAGCGATCGCAGCAAGATTTCCCTCTACCTGTTTCCAGGCAGTAGGTTGATGCAACGGCAAAATTGCTATTCCAAAACCAGGAAATTTACTTTCTTTAGAGCTTTTGCTTGCGATGCCACCCCTTCGGCTATCCACTTCAATAAGTAGCCTTTGGCGTGACTCGCTGTTAGTTACAAAATGCCCAAAATAAGAAAACATTACACAGCACAGCTCAATATGAGGTGCCCTTTATAAAAGAGCATCTTGAGACGGCACTGTAAGAAATTAGTGCATCATGTTTTTGGTTGAGGGTGCTTACGCTTGGCTGATCTGTTCCCGCAACCAGGTTCGCAGTGCCCGGATTACCGCATTGTCATCGGTCGTTTCCCGCAGTTGCAAAAACTGAGCAATCACGGCTGGAGAAACCATCGCAAAAGTGGGGCTAAACTCACACTCGACATATTCCCCGTTCTCCAACTGAGAAATCGTTAACCCCTTCTTCGTGTAGCGCCAAACTTCAGGAATGCCTAACTGCTTGTAGACCCTCATCCGACGAGTTGAGGCACTGGTAATATCGACCTCGATCGCCAAATCTGGCGGTGGGTCAGTTGCCGTATCTGAGTTCATCCCTTGTACTTGATCGGCGTTTTGAATGTAAAAACAGGAATCAGGCTCTACCCCTTTCTCCAAATCTTCTCGATCCAGGGTGGTTGAGCCGTAGTCCTTAAGATTCAGACCCAGCTCCTCAGTTAGCGTTGTGACCATCCGTGCCAAGAGCCGATTGATAATCTCATGCAAGTTAGACGGCATCTTAATTTCGAGTGTCCCCTGGTCATAGGTCAAGCGAGAAGCCCGGTGATCACCCATGTCTGCCAGCAACGCCTGATACGTCTGCCAACTCACGTTTTGCAGCACAATCTTTTGGGTCACTTTACCCTGTAGGTCGTCGATATGCAGGTCATCAATCGAGGTAGCAGTGGCAACCATCGGTCAGTCCTCTTCTACAGCAGTCAAACAATGGAGGTTTCACCAATTCTACTTCTACTTCAGGTACTCTCGCTTTTAGTCCAAACAGTACAATAGTATCAGCCATAGCGTAACGCACGCTTCATTACACCATGCCTAAAATAGGGAAACGTAAACCGGAACATCTGAATGTGAGGCTGCCAGTGGCAGAGATGGAAGCCCTCAGACGCTACTGCGAAGAAAATCAGCGTAGCCAGTCTGATGTCATTCGAGAATTCATTCGCAGCCTGAAGCCTACCGTTGCATCTTCCGATAGTCCCAGGGTTTCATAGCAGTCGGGTCACTCCACACACCCAACTTTTTCCTCTGGGCAATTGCCTCCATCTTGGCGAACCCACTCCCATTCGGGCATCTACTAGCGTATTTCGCATAGACGTAAGCCATTCCCGCCAGCAACTGTGACTCATTCAGCAGCTTCTCTTCTTCTGGCTGCTGCGGGTTATAAGCCGGAACATAGAGTTCAGCCACCTTACGACCATAGCGATCGGTGTCACTAATGTACAAAATCACCTGATTTCCAGCGCTAGCAAGAAGCGACTGCAAATGATCTCGGCTCTGCACCCCTAACGGTTGGCTCAACTCCGGCGCATCGATGCCGCACAACCGCACCTTCACCTTCTGCCAGCCTAGCTTTACGGTGATAGTGTCCCCGTCATGCACATTGATGACCGTTGCCAACTCGCTTTGAGCACGGGGCAACAATCCTGGTGCTGGTACAGGTCGGTCATCACCTGAGCGCCCTACCTGCGACTGCTGCCACAGCGAGGAACCGTAGAGCCAACCCACGATCGCTATCGCCGCTATAGGCAGAAGATTCCACAGCGCTTTCGCTTTCATTCCGTAGCTTCCCCGATGTCTTTTAGATGGGTTGGTGAATACAGGTTTTAGAGTGCCCAAATGCGGGACTCTCACTTTACCCCTATCGATTCATCTATGAACAACACTCTTGTGAGGAAGGCAGCCGCAATTCTCGGTCTAACGTTGGCGATCGCGCCTTTTCTAACTCAACTCTCTGCCTCCGCTCAAACGGCTCAGTATGCACCGTTTAAGGATGCCGAGGGCAATGTCTATCTTGCACCTGGTAGCGCCAACGCCGAAGTCGCCGTCACCTTTGGGTCGGTCGAAAAGCAAAAAGATGTCAAGGCAGATGCCTGTGGCACTGTTCACCTGACCCCTTCCACTGCGATTCCCTTGTCTACTGCCTTTAAGGTCGATGGTGTCACCGTCAATCCTGCTACCCTCAGCTCAGACATTCTACCCAAGTGCGTGAATGGCAGTCTGGAGCAGCCTCGCGCCACTAACTTCAAAACGGCAGACGGCAAAATTCACATCGTCGGCAAAACCGCAGGCTCTTACTACAAGCTTGCCTACAATGCGGCTGTGATTCGGAAGGTGAAATCTAACGCCTGTGGCATTGCGCGGATGGGCAGCAGTGCGTCTACACCACTCCTTGCCACAACTGTTTTTACGGTAAACGGGATCGACTACACCTATGGGCAACTGTCTACAAAGACTCCCTGGCGCTGTTCCAATGGGGTGACGTATCAACCGTATGGCGGCAGCTAGTTTCGCCTTTACCAAGAGCCTTTGAGCCTCCCGATCGGGGGGCTTTTTGATGGCGTATCTGAATATATGGAGCGTTCGCACAGCATCTCGAACGAGAATCGTTGCCTGCCAGGAGCAAGCCACATCAGAGCGTTTCACGCTTTGGGGCGGACTTCAAACACAAGCTGCGATCGATAAAAACAGACATCAAATTCCAGGAAAAAATTCATCCGCCCCAACAGTAGCGGTGCGTCATCAGAGGCGCTCCAGGCAAACACCAACCGCACTGGAGCAAAAGTGCCAATGTTTGCGGCGACCAGCAAACCACGCGCCTCGACTGCTGCTAAATTGCCAGCCAGGGTTACAGAAGTGGTCTGTTCTTCCCACACGGCACCAAGCTGCACCCCAATGCTATAGGGCAAGACGTTGACACTTGCACCCGTATCTAATAGGGCTGAAACGTCTACCGAACGATCGCGATAGGTAAGGGATAGTGGTAGTTGCGGGAGTGCATCGGGCACGCCGAAGACATCCAGTCGTTCGGTGAAGCTGAACCGTTGAAGGTCAGTCATTGGGTGCGGGTTGCTCCGATGCCAACAGTTGAGCCAGTTGGTGAGCGGCTCCATGCGAATCGAGTGGAGACCAGAGAGAGTAGGTTGCTCCCGGTTGAAGGGTTGGTTCCTCTTCTTTGGCGAGTTCGGCAATGAGAAACTGCATCACTTTCAGTTTGTCTGCACGAGGCAGGTTTCTCAGGGTTGGAAAGAGCTCCACTACGGTCATAGGGGTTGGAGGAACGCGCTACTCCTCTATTCTTCCACATCTTCCACAGTCACCGAAAGATGCGCGGCTGGGTGATGTCGCGATCGCACTCAAGCACTGCGGCAAGTGGCTGAACGGGTGGATCAACTCAGCGATCGCACGATGCAAAGCAACCTCACAGCATCGGCGGCGATTCTGGCTGGGCTAGTATTAGATAGAGCCTTGGTGAAGCGCATTCTCAGGAGGGATCTGATGCAGGAATCCGTCATTTATCAAGACATCCTGGAGGAAGGAGAACAAGCGAAAGCCCAACGCATCGCCCTCAATTTGCTGCGAGAAGGGATGGCGATCGACGCGATCGCACGAGTCACGGAACTGTCTGTTGAGCAAATTCAACAGCTTCAAAGCGCACAGGCTCAAGCTGACTCAAAATAGGTAAGAGGCTTTTTCAGTGAATTATTCCGGTTGGTAAGGCTACGATCTGCTGGCTGATACCGACGAGTATCACTGCGTCTGTCATATGCAACGGTTAAGCTGTAATCCCTTAAGTGTCCAAGAGCAAGAATGTAAAATATTAATGCTCTTTCTGGAGTGAACCCAACCTGCAAGATAAGGCTGCTGCCGCCGCAAGAAAGATGATTACAATTTATTTCTCATTTGATACAGTAATACTGTTTTTGACGTTTCTTCAAAACTATCTATTGCGTGTAAAAAAGCAAAATTTTTATTATGACTTTTTATAATAAGTTCCAAGTATATATCAAGACTCTCCAACTGAAATATACTTAAATGCTGAATGCTATTTTCTATATCTACGCGAGAGTGAGTATTGATGAATGTTGACAGTTTTCCTACCAGACCTATGAAAACATCTGAAACTTGAATATGCAAATTATACTTTGAGTCTTCAAAAGAATACGATTCTAATACCTTATCTCCATCTTTAAGAACAAATTTACTTAGTAAATCCTCAATCGAATTCTCTTTGTCAAAGATATGATTAGAGTTCTTGAATAAGTAAATAGGTCTTAAATAAAAGTCTGAGAAGTTTTTTAAAAGAATAAAATTTTCTTCGTTCATTATGAGTGGCAGCGATACCTTTCTCCTAGATTCCTTAAGAATATGTTTTAACGAGGTAAGTCCAATGTGAAACTCAGCCTCATCTTCATAATCTTCGAATAGATCAATGAGCTCATCTATGAAAGGTATAATGGATTCCCTTTTAAGATTAGGGTACTCAAACCTATAAAAGAGATTTACAACAGACTCTATTTCCAGTTTAGCAAGCTTGTAAAGATTATTCTTCAAAAATAGTGAGAATTCGCGACCTAGTTGTATAGCAATTTCCGAATTCTCGCAGGCAGAATCCACTATATCAACGATGGAATAATATAATAAGTTAATGCTAGAGTAATGAATATATATATTATTGTCTAATAAATATCTTAAGAAACTATTTAGTTTATGCGACTTTAGACAAGATAGAAAATCTCCTTTTGCCAAATGCTTCAGCTTTACTTCATTTATTGAATTTTGGAGATTTAGTTGACTGAACAATCTTTGAATATCAGGTTCAGATTCATCATAAACCACACCGCCAAGAACAAAATTTGACTGGAATGAATAGTTGAAATCGCTTTTCTTTACATAGAATTTTCTAAAGTTATTTGTCTCATCGTAGTAAAACTTGAATGCCGAATCTAAATCAGCATCAGGGATTAATTGTTTATGAAGATTTCGTTCGATATTTACGTCAAATTGTGTCATTTTAATGAGACCTTATAATATTAAACTTAAAGACAAAAGTCAGCGAATAACTCTAATACATCCGCTAGAGACTTTCGACCGTCTATTCGCAACATATTGGGCTGCTGTAAGGGAGTTCACTGTCATGATAGGCTAGCTTTTAAGTCATTGCCACCACTTGTAAACTATTGAGTCTTGAGAAACCACCATGACGATTATTGTGAAGAATGAGGTAGATTTTGCAGAGGAATCATTTTACGACCAGGTCTTACTTAAAACAGAATATATGCAACGTTATAGAGAAGAATATTATTACTATAGAGAAAAAGGCTTTTATCTTAACCCTTATCGGAATTATCTAAGTATTATTAATTATTTTAGCGAGATAAATGAATATCGAGAGCAGCATGCAGCATCTTTTGCAAAAAGGGTAAAAGCTCAGCAAAAAAATTGGAGAGAATGTGAATCTGTTGTGTCAGAGGTTATTGTTTACCAAAGCTACCTTCGACCAATGAATGAAGGATTGGTTCGCTCTATCTCATTTGAAACTGATGAGTGTGATGTTATCGTTGAACGCTGTGATGGTTCAAAGTACTATCTTGAAGTTTTCTGTATAATGCCCGATTTCCCAACAGATGGGCTTATTGACATAAGAACTCACACCCAAGAGGCATTTTCATCAGTAAGGCAAAAACTTTTGAATAAGGTAAGGAAGCAAGGGCAATTCTCAAAAGATAGAGAAAACTTTGCTGTTATAGAATTGAATAATCGAAGCATCGCTCATGATTTTACTATTCTATCATCTCTGTCTGATGGCTATAAAATAAACATTGAATTACAAACCATGAAGTCAGTCAGCGAGGGATATGATTGGAATAAATCAGTTTTTGAATTGCCGGAAACCAAATTTTTAAAGGGGATAATTTGGTTCCATTTAGGAGCTTATCAATATAGAAAAACTCTGCTTAACGCATACTACAAAAAGCAATAGCTTGACTAGCCCTGAGACAAGATAAGGCATCCTAACATGGGTAAGCACCTATTTTTAGAGATCGTTTATCAGCCAAGAGTAGGGCAAGCAAACTGAGTTTAAGCCGATCGCTCTACGCCCCTACTCCTCCCCCGCACCCAAAACCAGCAGCTTGATCCGCGCCATCTGCGCCCTTAACCTTGCCCACGTCTTAAACGTCTCCGCCTTCTGCCTGTCCAGCGCGTTCAGGTTGCCCAAAAACTGCGTCGTCTCGCCCTGTCCAAACCGATAATCCACCTCAATCAAGCGGTGCCGTAGTACCTCGCGCTTTGAGATCTCCTGCGCCACCTGAAAGTCTCGCCGCAGTACTTCAAAGTCCAACACCTGCAACATCACCTGTTCCCGGATTTTGTCCGCCAGGTCAGCCCGTTGCTTCTCCACTTCTGCTACCTTCACCTGCAAGTCTGCGATCGCAATCTGCCGGGACTGAGCCGCCGGATCGCCACCGATGGCATTGCGAAACAGCGGTACGCCAATCAACGAAAGGACTTCGTTAATCGCACCTGTGGGCTTGACAAAGAAATCAAACACCCGATCGAGTAATCCTCGCTTACGGGGTTGCTGCCCCTGTTGTACGGGTACGTCTTCCAGCTTCAGATAGCTCTGTACCAGCGGTTCAAATACGCCCAGCGCGATCGTCTTCTGGTTGTTCTTGCGGGCTTCTTCAATCTTGGTATTGATGACTTCAATCCGCTGGTCAATGGCTTGCAGCGTTTTAGACTTGGCAATCGCCGCCGTCTGCAACTGCCCAATGCACGTATCAGAAGCCTCCAGGCAGGGCAAATCACCCAGCATCGACTTCCACAAATCATCATTCACCCGCATCTGAATCAGCTTATCCAGCGAGTCACCCGCCGGATTCAATGGGTTCGCATCACCCTCTAGCGCGGCTGGCTCGTCAGTGGGCTCCGTTTCCGTCTGCTGGACTGGAACTGGGGGAGACGGTTGCACTTGGGGAGACTTTGACTTCGCCAGGGCGTGAACTGTCATCAGTGACAACCAGCACCAGCTCAACAGCAAGGCTTTGGTCAGTCTGACCCTGGAACTTGAGACGCGAGATTTTGCCTGCATACGGACTCCTGACCGCTGAAAGTGTGGATAGCTGAGTTTCGACCTGAGATAACTGCCCCTCTAACTGGGCAAGTTCCCCCTGCTGCTGGATTTCTTGTTGCCGGAGCGCGATCGTCCGTTTGGACATTTCTAAGGAATGCTGGTACTCCTGAAACTGACGGTCTGACATTGCCTTGGCTAACTTCCCCCGTGCCAGTTCCACTTCAGCTAACGCCTGGTCTACCTCACGTTGCTTTTGTTCAAGTACAGCTTGCTCATGGGGCACGGTCGCTTCTGGTACCTCATGCTTCGGCAGCGATTGAATCAGGTCTAACTTACGCTGCTGTTGTTCCTTCGCCTGCTGTACAGCCTTCGCCTTCAGTTTCAGCCGTTCCACATCGGCTACCTCACCCAACACTGAGGCAGTCGGTAAGCCGCTGACCTCTGGCACGGGTAGCATCATCTGAGCCTTGAGCCGTGCAATGCGTTGTGTCAACTCTCGCTGCTGGAACTCCAACCGTGTCCGATCGCGTACCCTGTCCGCCAGAATCTGACCGGGAATGACCGTATCGCCTTCCTTTACCTTCAGGTCATCAGGAGCCGCTAGCGTCAGCTTGATTTGAAAGCGTCGTTGTGGTGCGGTATCGACACTCTCAGGTACTACGGGAACTGTCGCGCTGGGAGTGGGCAACGCTTGCGACACTGCCTGAGCCGTGCAGCCCGAAAGCACCAGGGCAATACCCCACCAGCAATAACGAGCCACGTACTGTCTCACTGAAGTCTCTCGTAATAAGGAACAATCTCAACCTGTTTAGCATCCGTCCCCAACCGACAGAGCGCCTGGAGCGGTCGCAGTCCAGCCACCCTCACCTCAGCAAACCGGAACTTCTTACCCACCTTTGACACCTCCGTTTGATCGACTGGCAGCACCAGCTTGGTACTAGAGTTCCCAATCACATCTGCCGACAAATGCCGTTCGGATTGTGATGCCAGCACCAGCGCCAAGCCATACTTCCGACCATCGGCAATGATGCGATCGCAGGCTGACCCCGTACCTTTGGGCATCTCCTTTGCCTCGTCGATAAACAGAAACGTGCGCGGTATTTTCCCTGCCATCTCACCTAACAGTCGGTGATTGTCCATCAGTTGCTTTGCCAGTGACTCAGCCGCGATCGACTGAATCGCCGGGGGTAGCTTGTGCAGGTCAACCCGAATATGTTTCGCATCCATCGGAAACTGTGAGCGACTGAACACGCCATACTGGAACGTTGCCGCCAGTTTCAGCTTCAGCCGTTGCGACTCCTTGCAACCTTCCTCAATGCGAGCTACCAGTTCCGCTTCGATGTGGGCGAAGTTGGGCGCTTCCCTTTTCCAGGTCGCCTGGTCGTCCTGCACGATACCCTGCTGCCGATAGCACGTTCCAATCACATCCAGTAACATTCCTTCCTGATTCGGTCCCATCTGGAGCGATTTCTTCAGTACCGCTGCCACCGCGATCGCCTGCAAGTTGGGTCCGCCTCCCTCTGGATCAAGATTCACCGTGAGTGGGTTAATGCCCCACGGAGAAGCCATATGCAGCGGGTAAACCATCTCACCAGCGATATCCTGGTCGCCGTGGAAGTCAATTAAAATTTTTTGTGAGCCTATATATATAGTTCGCAGCGCAAAACAAATTCCTTTGAGGGTTTGCGTTTTGCCACTGCCAGACGCGCCAATACAGACGATATGAGCATTCGGTAAGGTTTCGGGATTCCAATAGGTGTCCTTCCCTAAAAGAACGCCTGCGGTCTGGTTCTCTTCCGTCTGAGCAGTGCGTCTCACTGGCAGTGTCGCAACAGGGGGTAAGGGCTTCTCGACTTTACGGCTGAACATGGATGGTCCTCACGATTAGGTTTCCGGTCGCAAAGGCATCGCCCAACACTGCCAGCAGTTCACCAGGGGAGGCAGATTCCAGCTCCAGCACCTCACCAAATTGCTGCAAGGGTTGGAAGTATTGTTTGGAACCATGCAGCCTGATATCGGCACGATCGAGCGGGTCAACGGTGAGCCTGCCTGAGATGTAGGTGTTGGGCAATGTCAACGAGGTGATTGCAGCTCTAACGGATTGGCTATCAAGGAACACTTCGCGGGTCAGGAGGCTGATGGTTGCCCCGACAGCAACGTGCACCTTCTCTGGTGCAATCTGTGCCTCTGGACTTGTGCCAACGCGATACAGCCGTGCCTGAGTGTCCTTCACCAACAAATCTTGATTGACCGTACCGATCACCTCGTAGTGACCCGCGATCGCTTGCTGGGTGATGGTATGCCGCCCCTGGATTTGAGCAAAGATCTGATGCTTGCTACTCTCCCGCTGGTAGATCTCCATTGCGCCAGACTGGGAGCCAAGCGCCTGGTCAAACGTTCGCATGATGCCACCCGCACTGTTGATGTTGATGCTAACGACTGCGACAAAGACCAATACCGCCAGTACGAGCGCTTCCGCTTTGCTGCCAGTAGATAGTCTGAGCCGAGGGTTTGCTGGAATGACCAGCCTCGCCTGATTGGGGAAGAAGGCAGCAACACCAGACTTACTGAACACATCGCCAAACCAGCCCATCCAATAGCCAATCACCAACGCCCAGTAGAACTCAGGTTTACCCCAGAACCAAAGCGGCAGCAAGGCGATCGCGAGCAGCCCCGTCACCAGGAAGCTATGGGTCACTGAACGATGAGGAAAGCGAGACTCCAGCCAGCGACTGACCGGGTAGAAGATTCTGCCGGGGACGCTGCCTGTCGTATCGACATCGGGAAACTGGGACGCAACCGCAGCCGTACCCAACACCCAGGGGTCAGCCGTCCCCATGAAGAGAGAGGTACTGGCGATCGCCAAGGCAGCGTGAGTGACAGTAAGCATTAACCGAGCCTCGCTGATTTCTTGGGCAGTGAGTAGAAGAGCAGTCGCATAATGCCCACGACCACGGTGAGGATGCCGCCAATGAGGTACATCGAGGTACTGTTTAAGCCGATGCCAATGACACGCACGATGCCAAAGACCATGAGCGCGGCAATGAGGTAAGGCGTACCATCCACCCACTGCTGATGATCCGGTGCCGTGTCTTCGAGTCCCAGGTATTCTTCCTGAATGACCCGCTTTGCCAGCATGGGATTACCCCCGCAGCGCTGCTGTAGTCCTGCCAGTTGAGCCGTCCCGATACTGAGTCCCAGCTCCAGAGAGTGGGCTGCCATCAGATCCCGAATCTGCACATCGCTGAGGGGCTTGAGTTCCATACGGGGCAGTTTCAGAAAGATGTCCTTTGCCGGGGGAGCAGTCGCTAGTAGCAGCAGTGATTGGTGTTGTTCGTGCAGAATCTCTAGAAACCGCCGAAACTCTGGTGTGTAGTGGTGGGTATCATCGCAGATGAGAAAGGCTGTTTGCTCACGCAGAAAGTCAGCGATCGCTGTTCGTAGCCCTACAGTGGTGAGGTTCTTTCCCGCCAGATCCTGAGTCTCAACGCCCAACTGCTCCGCAAGGCGAGTTAATAGCTGTTTGGTACTGGCTGGTTGAGCCACTGCGACCAGGTAGCCCTCATCCTGTAACTCTTGAGCGATCGCCTCACCCAGAATGCTCTTACCGATACCAGACTCACCCACTACCAGCAAACTGGAACTGGAACGTAGTACCGCTGTAATTCGCCGTTGCTCGGTCGTCCGGTAGATCTTTAAGCTGCTTGACATGGTTCTACCAACAGTCCACGTTGACGTTTCCAGTGAGCGATCGCACGACGGCTACAGGCTTCCCCAGTCTGCTTTTTTACATAGGCAATGAGCTGTGAGTAGGTGGTGAGACCCTGCACCCAGGCTTCATCCAGTAGACCTTCTACCAGCGCTGCCCGCTCACGCCGAGGCTTCTGCTCCACAACCATCAATTTCGCTGCTGTCTCAGCCACCATCACCATCTCCCGTTCTGTTGGTGAAAGCGCTGCTGTAGCAGTCACTACGATCGTTTCTACAGCCGTTGCTTCGCAGGGTGGCAGTGCTGGCAGCTTTAGTTGCTGTGTACGCCGTCGCACCAGTCGCTCCATGCCAGTAAGGGTGATCGCTTCCGCCAGGGCGATTCTCGGTTTCAACCAGCACCACAGTTGAATCGTTAAGGCTTTCCAGTCCCGTTTCATGCCGTCTCGTACCTCTTCGTGTTGAGTGATCAACGGGTACTTGCCAAGCGCAACGAGCCACTAGGCAGAAAGCACGGATTCACAGGTGAAGGTTTGGCGAAGGTAGTACCGCCGTTGTCTGCCTTCGTGTTGCGATTTGATTAAGCGCTCAAAGATAAGATTTTCGGTCTGTCGCCGTACCTGCTCGTAGGTCAGGGTTCCGTTGGACGCTGCCACAATCTCGTTGCGGGTCAGCCCGTCTCGTTGTCTCAGTACCGCTAAGACGTGCGATCGGGTCTGTGCGCCCTGGTCGGTGGTTTGATAAATGCTGAACATAGCAAAGGGTGAAGTAATGTTTCACCCTTGCTGCCAGTTACAGGAGGTGGAGGTCAATCGTGAAAATGCCGATTTAAGCGGGGTTTTATGCCCTGTGGTTAGGCGTGAAATGGAGATTGTGTGAAAGATTGAGATGGTTTTGATATACGTATCTATTGAGAATTCCTGCAAACCTTATATACGAAACGTTCAGGCTGGTAGGTTCCTACTTTGGGGTAGTAGGGGTCGTGAGTTCGAATCTCGCCGCTCCGAT
>NZ_JCACKI010000042.1:0-46936 GCF_059505325.1 Tildeniella sp. | reverse complement strand
CCCTGGGGAGAAGGGTTGGGGATGAGGGAAAATCATACCTGTATTCAGCAACGCCGCAAATCAGACCAGTAGCATCTATCAGGCGTTGAAAGAATACGCGACTGCTTGTTTAGCGGCGATGGATCAGGTGCCCGCTGTTGTACGATCGGTCGTTGGTGAGGCAGGGCAATATCCCGCTAAAAACCGGGAAGCGATCGGACGTGGCTTTACACAGGCGAATCGCTACGTTGCCAAATATTTTGAGACGGTGATTAAGCGAGGGCAGCTCAACACCCATCTTCCCGCTGAGAAGTTGGCGAGTCTGCTCAACGGCATGTTGCTAGGGTATGCCGTGATCGAGTTCACCAGCGAGTTTCACCAGCTTTGGCAAGACCGGGATGATTTTCTGGAGAATCTCGTTACCTTGTTTTTGCAGGGTGCCGTGTCGCCCTCGTCTGAAGTCAGCCCAGCCTTTTCGGGTCTTGTCCCCTTTGAGCCAGTTGCGATCGCCGAAAAAGTCGCTGATTTGCCCGCACCCTTAGTTCACGCTCTTTTGCAACGTGCCAAAAAACTGGGACTGCAAGAGTATGCGATCGCCTATGTGCTCTTCGGTGCAGGCTTGAGTCCGGCAGAACTTTGTTGGTTGGAGCGATCGCACCACATCAGCGATCCGCACCAACAGCTTCTGCAAATTACTCAGGGAGCCGTGCGTCAGGTACCTGTCAATCAATGGATTATGGGCAAGCGCTACGGTTCTTACACGCGTAATCCCCTCACTCAATGGCTCAGAAGTCGCAAAGACAATCAGCCAGCCATGTTTTTGAATCAGGCTGAACAGCCGTTATCTGAGGGCAACCTGCTGCAACAATGGCAGACAATCAGCGAGGGGTTTCTGACTCCTGATGGGCAAGAGCCTGCGATCGGGCAAACCCAACAAACCTGGTGCGTAGAACTGTTAATGCGAGGCATGACCTTAGCAGATCTGCAAATTCTCACTGGCTGGGATGCCACCAGACTGCAACTTTACGCTACCAGAGCGAGAGAAAAAGCCGCTTTGGAACAGGCAATTCGTCTCGATCAAAAAGCTTAGCTCTCTAGATTCAGATCCCCGACTTCTTAAAGAAGTCGGGGATCTAAGACGGCTTATCTCCGTGGGCAGGGATTGCCATTTGCATCAACGAAGTTGCATTGCCCTGTTGTTGAAGCATTGACGACTTTGGGATCAAACACAGGTGGTGCAGCAGCGTTTGAAGCTGCGATGGCAGATGTATTTGTCGGCGCGTCCCCAGGTTGTTTGCCACAGACACTACTGACATCGATCGCGCTGCTGCCCTGAAATTGAATATAGCAAAGGGGCGCATTGGGATCCAAACGCGTTGTTGCGTCAGACTGAAGAGTGAGTGGAAGGGCGATCGCAGATTCTGCTAGAAAAGAAGCGCAGGCGATCGTGAGACTGATATAGAAAGAAGGCTTCAACATAGCAAAAAACGAATCGTCAAAAGGACAGTTTGAGTAACCCGATTTGCATCATTGCCTGTGTTGAAATGCCCACGCCCAGCAGTGTAATGACCAATGCACTTAAAGCAGGCAACAGTCTAGCAAATCGAACTTGAGCTGGCATTCGCTCGAACAAGTGGCGAGCGCTCACTAGCATTAATCCAAGCGCCGTTAGCGTTCCTGCCAGTCCCAAGCTGAAGACCAACACCATGAGCAAGCCAAAGCCAACACGACCCAGCGCGATCGCGCTCAGCAGCATCACCAATGCCGATGGACAGGGCACCATACCACCCGAAATACCTAGCGCTAGCAAACTCCGCCACGTCACAGGCTCACCATCACTGCCCGGTGTTACATGCGAGTGAACGTGCCCATCGCCGTGATCATGAGTATGCGGATGGTCGTGTTTGTGCAAATGGGTACGATCGTCCGCATCATCATGACTGTGCGGGCGGGCATGATGGTGGTCAGTTGGGTGGGCATGAACGTGAGCACCGCCGTGACTGTGCGCTGACTCATGGTGATCGACATGATCGTGCTCGTGGTCGGCATGGGCATGAATGTGGGCAGCGGCATGACCAGTCGCTGCTACAGGTTGATTATGCGAATGGTCATTGGAATGATGCTCCAAGGTTGCCTTGGGAGCGACACGCTTTTGGCGCAACCGATGCATCAACTGGCGCAGTCCAATATCCACCACAATCAAGCCCGAAATAAAGCTGAGCCAGGGATACAGACGCTCTGGCAGCACGTATTGAGAGAAAAACAGAGTGCCCAACCCCAGTGCAAACACGCCAGCCGTATGTGTGATGGTCGTCGTCAAACCCAGAAAGATCGCATGTTGTGGCGTTGCATGAGCACCGACAAGGTAGGCACCGACGATCGTCTTCCCATGTCCGGGTGACATTGCATGCATGGCTCCCCACACAAAGCAACCCGCGATCGCCAGCGGCAGACCCCCCGCAAAATACCAGGGGGCATTCTGCATCAGCGCCGCATCCTTGCTTTCAGGACTGAAGATCACGCTCTGCGTCTGTCCAGGCGTGTTAATAGTCGTCAAACAACGAGCAGTCGCCACACCAGGCAAGAATAAATCGTAGTGCAGCGTCAAGCCCTGGACAGGTTGTGACCAGGTATATGTTAACTTCAGCGTACTGTGTGTACCAGCCGTCACCTGCTGAGTTGGTGGCAAAACGGTTGTGTCAGACGCTGCGACAGTGAGTATGCCACGATCGCCCTTGCCATCCGTAAGATGAATGCGATCGCCCAAAAAGGTTTCTAATTCCGCTTGATGGGCACGCACTTCAGCGGAAGAGAGTGTGCCATCCCGGTTGTCATCGGCTGTTGCGACCAGTCCCGTAGGAAACGTCAGTGTGATGTGTGTTGTCGTTTTGCCCACATCCACATTTGCCACTGCCAGATCTGCCCAGTGCGCCTGACTTGGCGTTGCCAACGCGATCGATAGCAACAGTGCCCCAAAAAACGCCAAAATACTAACCCTGACCAAACCCCATTTGTGCTTCATACCCTACTCCCTACTCCCTATTCCCTACTCCCTCAATTCAACCCAAGTAGCCCAACGCCCAGCCCTAAAGCCTTTTGAGCCTGTTCATCAAAGGTGGGATCAGTGTCCTGAGCCGCTTTGAAAAACGCAGTTGCCTGAGCGGTGTTGCCCAAGGTTTGCGCGATCGTCCCTGCTCGTTGAAATAACGCAGCATCTCGGATGCCTCCACGCAGGGCTTCTTGCATTGCCTGCTGTGCTTCTTGCCAGCGACCCATGCGAGACAAGACCCAGGCGAGTGTATCTAGCGTTTCGGCATCGCGTCGCACTTTAACTTCTTGCTGCATGAGACTGAGTGCTTCGGTGAGATCTTGGGGTCGATCGCGTTCGAGCAGGAGCCGTGCCAGTTCGCGTCGATGTCCAAACGCGGTTAAATCGCGCCGTAGACGTTCTTCTGCCCGATCGCGCCACTCATTTGCGCTCTTTGCGTCGCCCTGTAGCTCTTTGACCCGCGCCATGCCTCGAAAAACGATGTGATCGTAGACAGTGGGCGATCGCTGTGCGGTCAGCGCGATGTTCGAGTAACGGTCTTCAGCGGTGCGATAATTGCCACGTCGCACGTCTAGTTCTGCCAGATTCAGCATGGCAGGCAGCGATTGCGGCATCACGCGCAATGACTCGCGGTAAAGCTTTTCTGCCATCTCCAGTTGCCCACGTTTAAAGTAGAGCCGTCCCAGGATCGTCCGTGCCCAAACGGAACTGCCTGCTTCCTCCGGTTCTTCTGCGGCTAGACCCTGCTGAAAGGACTGTATCGCCGCTTGGTCTTTGCCTTGCGCGACATCGACCAGCCCTTTCGTGGTCAGGGTAGCCAGGTCAGGGTTTTGCGCCACCATGCGATCGGAGGCTTGACGGGCAAGGGTCAGTTGTCCGAGTGCCAGATGCGTGACGACTGCGACTGCGAGGGTGTCTTGACTGGGTGTTGCCTGTTGCGATAGTTTGATCGCGTCCCGAAAATCGTGCTTTGCTGTGGCGACTCTAGCAAGTGCCAGCAGTGCGCCATCGTTAGAAAAGGGCAGCTTTACCAGCGATTCTTTCGCGGCTTGTTCGCTCAACAGATACCAACTGCTTTCTCCGGTTGCCCGTGCCATTTTGATGTAAGCGTTGGCAAGAAAAGCGCGATCGATTCCAGCATCCGGGTCGCGCCGGATACGCTCTTGATAAAAGGCAATTTCCTGCTCCAGCCGTTGGGTGACGCTTCCAGGTGAGGGGCGCTCGAAGCTATACCGATAGGGCGCTGCAAGTTTGGCGCGATCGAACTCCGTCCATACTTTCAAGCCGATCGGAACGGCAAGCAGTAAGCTGGCGATCGGCACTATAACCAGTGGCATCGTACTGAAGCGCTTTAGAAACGCCTGACCAACGCTGTTCTGACCATACTCCATACATTTCCTTTCCTTTTTTGGTCGATGCTGCGGTCAGTGAACCTATGGAGGAGAAGCATTGGTGAGCGATACGTCTTGGTTAAGCCCAGCAAATTGAATTCGCGGCTACAAAGACGAAGTCCGCCTACGCGGACTAGAGAAGTTTCAACCTGCGAAGGCAGGTTTGGTTTCTCCAGCTGCGGTTTCAACCGCCACTAATCGAGAAGTGTTAATTCATGTATGGGCAAATTGCTTTACAACGTTAAGACTTCTCTTAGCGATCGCTCTAGACCAATGCTTCGCTCCTATTGAACCGTCACTCTAGTTGGGCAACGCCAGGTAAGGGAAGGCTGGTACCAGAGGATCGTGTCCTTGAGACGGATTGCCAGGAGTGCCATCGTAGGAAACGTTGTCCGTAGGAATAGCACCATTGGTCACGACGCTCAACGTGATATCGATGACATCATCTTTGAACAAGCGACCGCGAACGGGGCTGCCCTTGGCGTTCAGGTCATTGGCATAACCGCTCGGTCCGGTGGTGTCGATCCGCATCACGTCTGGTAGAAACGCAGCCAGTAGTGCATTTGCGCGTTCATCCGTGTTGCCGACTGCCAGCAAGGTTTGCTTGGCTTCGGTGACGATCGGCGCAGCAATGCTGGCAGCGGGTTGTTGCCCTGCCAGCGCGGCAGCTACGAAGTCAGGTCCAACGCTGTTATAGGCATTGAGCAGGGCATTGGTGCGCAGGAGTGCTTCGTTAATACCAGGGCGAGCGAGTTGTTCAACCTGAGTGAATTTGCCGTTGGCACCGGGAACCGAGATGGTCTCCCAAACGTCAAAGACTTTAGTTTGACTGCCACCCTGTAAGAACTTGATGGGCACCCGCACGGCGATCGCGTTCACGTTGTAGCCTTTCGCAAAATCGATCGCGGTTGTGGGTGGACGGAACCCAACAGCAGGTCCTGTACCAGCCGCACCAGCTCGTACCCGGAAATATTGCTCCACGTCGAAGAAGAATGGATCTTCCCGCAGACCTGCAAACACTGCCAGATATGTATCTCCTACTGCCACCTGATTCACGATCGGTGCCGTGCTGGGGTCAGCCGCAAGGGGCGTTGTTTTGCCGACGACTGCTGTTTGAGTGCTGCCATCACGAATGGTCGTGAGCTTGATTTCCTGCTGATTCTTGGCATCAGGTGCACCAAATTCAAAGCGCAATAGAACATCGGTTTGCCCGGTGGGTGAGGCATCCTTATCAGCCGCGCGAGTCACCTTAAACTCATAGCGGGCGCGAGTGCTGAAGTAATACTGCTGACGTGCCAGCGATCGAGGATTTGTGTTCATCACAAACACTAGATCACTGTCCGATGCGCTCGGATTCTGATCTTTTTCACGGAAGACGTACAAATCGGTCAGGCTCAGGTTGCGACCTTTGGTATCCACTTCACCGTCGTCATGGTCAGACGATCGCACATACTGCGTTGCCACACCAGCCGTGATGATCACGCCCAGCGCAATCAGGCTCAATCGCATTGGTGCTGCTGTCAAAAAGCGCTTCCAGGGTGAAGCCTTAGAAGTCGTCTCGGTTTCGTTCTTGGGTGGTCGGGGCTTTAACAACATGGTGGTAGTTTCCTGAAAACAGTTGGGTGTGCTAATTCATCTGAGAGGGATAGGCAAGAGCTGAGGTAAGGCATGGCAAACAGAGCGAAAATGACCCGACGATCGATCGCTTGTCTCACCAGTGCCACGCAATCAAACAATCGATCGCTTTTGCTTCAGCGATTTCCTGATCCGATAAGCGAGACCCAAAGCACCAGCGGCAATCAGACCGGCTGTTTCGCCTGGCTCTGGTACACCTGCTGCATTGCTGGCAGTCACGCCAGTGAAGCTGATCTGGTAGTCGCCGCCCGCCGTGCCATCGCCCACAAAACCCGTCAACGGCGAAACTGCTCCTGCACCTGTGGCTGCAAAAATACCGCTGGCATCCGCATCACCAAAAATGCTGCCCCCGGCACTCACAGGGTTATAGCCAGAACTGGCGATCGCCAGAAAATAGGTGCCGGATGCCGTGGGTGAAAAGCCACCGGAGGGCAACGATGCTTGCGCCGTGCCGAAACTATCATCATTGCCATACACGCCCCGACCAGCCGCATCAAACAAAAAGAGCTGCGGATCGGGCAGCAGAGTCGTGGGCGACCCCAACTGCTGGTCGATCGGCAGTTCAATCAATGTATTCGCGTTAATGGTGGTGGCTGAAAAGGTTTGACCACCCGCCAGCACAATGCGAAACAGGTTAATCACATTCGGTGCTGAAAGGGTGCCAGTGATGGCATCCAGGGGTTCTGATCCACCTGGAATCACTTGAGCGGTATCTAACGTTTGACCAGTATCACCAACCTGGCTAAACGTGACTGCCTGCGCATGACCAGAAGCTAGTCCTGCCGCAAAAACAGATACGGCTACTGCCTGTGTCAACTTGTTCATAAAGGGTTTACCTTGAAGCTGCGTACGCTACGGTGTGCGAGTAACCCATGAGCGACCTTAGAAACTTGGCAGCACAAACTAGCGCAGCTTCAACCGGAGCGTGAATGATCCGAGAATCTACGGGGTTATGTTTGCGAGTACCAGGTTGACTCGATCGTTCCGATGCTCTCCCCCTGGATACGATTGAGACTAAATACTGGATTTAAATTGTGAAGACAACTTTTGGGTAAGCACACGTAAATTGAGTAAAAATACGTAGGGAACGCAACCTAAATAGACCTAGCCTTTAGAGGCACAGCGACAGTCCTATAGAAATATCTCTGTGGAAATAAGTAGGAAGGCTCAATTAAATATAAAATCTGCGTCGGATGGGTATAGCCTTCGGCATTCAAGAAAAGTGAAGCTTAACCCATGCTGCTAAAGGTTTTGATGCGTTACGGCAATGCCTAACACATCCTACGTTTAATTCTACATAGCTACTTAGTTGTGCCAATTTAATGTTTGTGCGTCACTGAATCACTTGCAAGAGCGACTCGTCGATCGCCTCAGTCGCGTTTTAGTTTCAAGGCTCTACTACAACCGTTGTGCCAAGATGGACCTGATCAAACATTGCTGTTACATCCTGGTTTCGCATCCGAATACACCCGTGAGAAACTGCCTGCCCCAATAATTCTTCCTGATTGGTGCCGTGAAAGCCAAGCTGCGTTTTGCCGTCTGTCCAAATGCCAATCCAGCGCACCCCCAGCGGATTATTGGGTCCTGGGTAAATGAGTTTCCCGGTTCTGAAACTTTTGAAGACAGGGTTTTTCTCTTTTGAAAGCACCCGAAAACTACCCGTTGGGGTTTCCCAGCCGCGCTTGCCGATCGCGATCGGATACTTTGCCCACGCGCGATCGCCCCGATATAGGTAAACACGTCGCTGACTCAGCTTCACCACCACACGAACCGTAAGGGCTGCATCCGATGCAGCGGCAGGGGAGTTGGGTAAGGGTGGCAGATTGGTTAGCATTGCAGGCGAGTGCTGTGAACCTGGTAACGTGTCTCCACGCACCGACTGACCGATACTTAAAAGCAACGCAAAACTCAAGCCCAGCAAGAGCGATCGCCAATTGCTTTGATGCCGTGGAATGATGCTGACCATCTCTAGAGCTGAATCCTACACTATCGCTGCTCTGAGCCTACCCGATCGTCCACTGTTGCCCCAAACCAAAACGCCAAAATTATACTTTGTGTTTTTCATGACAAAAAGAGCGTTGATCTTCACTAACAATGCTTTCGACGCATTTGTCTTTACCAGAGAGGTTTCATGTCGCTCCCAGAAATTCCTGCCCTGACCGAAAAACTGCTGGCAGCCAAAAAAGCTAAAGGTCTCAGTTTTGCCGACCTGGAAACGGCTGTAGGGCGTGATGAAGTTTGGCTGGCTGCCTTGTTTTACCGTCAAGCCAGCGCCTCTGAAGAAGAGGCAACCAAGTTGCTCACTGCTTTGGGTCTCAGTATCGATTTGGTGCCAGAGCTAACGGGCTTTCCCTCCAAAGGGTTGGGTCCGGTTGTGCCGACCGATCCACTGATTTACCGCTTTTACGAAATCATCCAGGTCTATGGGTTGCCGATGAAGGAGATTATTCACGAGAAATTTGGTGATGGCATCATGAGCGCGATCGACTTCACTCTTGAGATCGAAAAGGTCGAAGATCCCAAGGGCGATCGCGTGAAAGTGACGCTGGATGGCAAATTTCTGTCGTATAAAAAGTGGTGAGTCTCTAGCGGTCAGCGGTCAGCTATCAGCTATCAGCTATCAGCCAAAGCGCTCCAGTTTGATTTGCGAAAGTTATTCTAGATCGCCTTCAGCTATAGGTTTCAAAGCTGACCGCTGACCGCTGACTGCTGACTGCTTCATCAATTCGGGGGCATCGAATCGTCTTGGAGATCCTGGTAATGCTCCCAGTCAATGTTGGGCATACGATCGAACGCCTGATGCAGCGAGATTTCCCACAGTTTACGAATTTGGGCTAAGTAGGGTGTGCCCAGACTTAGCTTGAGTTCGTAACGGATCTTAAACGTGTCGGTTTCGTACATCACCACATTAATGGGCGGACCCACCGAAATATTGGATTTCATGGTGGAGTCGATCGATAACAGCGCACATTTTGCCGCCGCTTCTAAGGGAGTGTCAAAGTTCAGGATGCGATCGAGAATCGGTTTGCCATACTTTGCTTCGCCAATTTGCAAAAACGGGGTTTCTTTTGATGCCTGAATGCAGTTGCCCTGACTATAGACCAGGAACAGTGCAGGTGCTTCGCCGCGAATCTGCCCACCCACCAAAAACGTACACTTAAAATCAATCCCGTCTTTCTCTAGCCAGGAACGATCGTGCTCCTGAATCTGTCGCGCTTTTGTGCCAACATAGCGAGCTACCTCATACATTGTGGGCAAGGTGTGCAAGTTGCTCTCTTCCTGAGCCGTTAAGTCTCGCCGCAGCAGCGTGAGTGCGCCTTGCGTCACCGAAAGATTGCCAGCCGTACAGATCAAAATGACTCGCTCTCCAGGATTGGAGAAATCGAACAGCTTTTGATGCGTGGAGATGTAATCGACCCCGGCGTTTGTGCGGGAGTCCGCAGCCATGACTAAGCCAGAGTGAGAAAGGATGCCAAGGCAATAGGTCATGCGATCAGGGTGAGGAGTGAGGAGGAAGGAGGAAGGGGTGAGGAGGAAGGGGTGATAGCAGAACTATACTGCTAAACGTTGGCAGGCTCTCTGGTGCAAGCGATCAACGAGATTCGCTTTGTCTTCAGCACCCAAAGCGGCAAACGCTGATCCCCGCTTTGGGTAAATTGATGCTCCAAAGATACCTATGGATGGTAGATTGAGCGGAGTATCTGCAAGCAAGATTTAGCAAGATGAAAGTCCTTGTTATTGGTGGTGATGGCTATTGTGGTTGGGCGACGGCGCTGTATCTTTCCAATCAAGGTCATGAGGTTGGAATTTTAGACAGCTTTGTGCGGCGACATTGGGATCTGGAACTGTGTGTCGAAACGCTGACACCGATCGCGCCCATTCAGCAGCGGCTGCAGCGCTGGCACGACCTTACAGGCAAAACGATCGATCTTTTCGTCGGTGACATCACCAATTACGAGTTTCTCGATAAAACACTGCATCAATTTGAACCAGGTGCGATTGTTCACTTTGGCGAACAGCGATCGGCTCCGTTCTCCATGATCGATCGTGAACATGCCGTGCTGACTCAGGTTAATAACGTCGTTGGGACGCTGAACCTGCTCTATGCCATGAAAGAAAGCTTCCCCGACTGCCATCTGGTCAAACTGGGGACGATGGGCGAATACGGTACGCCCAATATTGACATCGAAGAAGGCTACATTACGATCGAACACAACGGTCGCAAAGATACGCTGCCCTACCCGAAACAACCGGGCAGTATGTATCACTTGAGCAAAGTCCACGACTCCCACAACATTCACTTCGCTTGCAAGATTTGGGGTTTACGAGCAACTGACTTGAATCAGGGTGTGGTCTACGGTGTGCTGACCGACGAGACAGGCATGGACGAACTGCTCATTAACCGTCTTGATTACGATGGGGTGTTTGGCACGGCGTTGAACCGCTTCTGCATTCAGGCGGCTGTTGGGCATCCACTCACCGTTTATGGTAAAGGTGGTCAGACACGGGGCTTCTTGGATATTCGGGATACCGTGCGCTGCGTAGAACTGGCGATCGCCACTCCTGCAAACCCTGGCGAATTCCGCGTCTTTAACCAGTTCACAGAGCTGTTCAGCGTCGGTGATTTGGCACAGATGGTGGCAAAAGCGGGGAGCGCGATCGGTCTTAAAGTAGAAGTCCAGCATACAGAGAACCCCCGGATCGAGCGTGAAGAACATTACTTCAACGCCAAGAATACCAACTTGCTTGATCTAGGGCTGCAACCGCATTTCCTGTCCAGTTCCTTACTCGATTCATTGTTGAACGTCGCCATCAAATACAAAGGTCGCGTGGATGAGTCTCAAATTCTACCCAAAGTAAAATGGCGACGCTAAGAAGCAGTAGTAGGCTATGAGCAGTCGCATTCTCGCACTCTTAATTTTAGTCGTGCTTCCGGGTGTTGCGTTTACAGGGATCAGTACCTATTACCTGTTTCCCGAATGGGTCGTGTTGGGCAAGAGTGCTCAGAATTACCAGAAGCTGGCTCAAGTGCCTACGTCATCGGTGCGTGATCTCAATGTGGCACAAGCCGCCGAAAACCGACATCGACTCAACTGCTTCGCCGAAGGTGTCGGTGTATTGTTGGGTGGAGTCATTGTGGCGATCGGCATTCATGGTATCTGCACATTGCCTCAAGGGCGGCTTTGAGCAGTTGGCGATTTGCCAGTTTGCGATTTGCCAGTTTGCGATTGGTCAGTTGGCGATTTGTTAGTTGGCGATCGTGTCCGCATTAGCGTTTTCCATTCACCCTTTTGGTTTTCCGCCCTTATGCGAATTGCCCTCTTTACCGAAACCTTTCTGCCCAAAGTAGACGGCATTGTCACAAGGCTGCGCTACACAGTGGAACAACTGCAACGACTTGGCGATCAGGTGCTGGTCATTTCTCCGGATGGTGGGCTAACTGAGTACAAAGGGGCGCAAATTCACGGCGTTTCGGGTTTCCCGCTGCCGCTTTACCCAGAGTTGAAATTGGCGTTGCCACGTCCGTCGATCGGTCACGCAGTTGAGCGCTTCAAGCCCGATTTGATTCATGTTGTGAACCCAGCCGTTTTAGGCTTGGCTGGTCTGTTTTATAGCAAAGCGCTCAACATTCCGCTGTTAGCGTCGTATCACACCCATTTGCCAGAATACCTCCAGCACTACGGCTTGGGCATGTTAGAAGGTTTTCTGTGGGAGTTGCTGAAGGCAGGACACAATCAGGCACGATTGAATCTCTGCACTTCAACTGCCATGCGGCAAGCGCTTACAGAACACGGCATTGAGCGCGTCAGCGTCTGGCAGCGCGGTGTGGATACAGAAACGTTTCAGCCCTATCTGTCAAGCCTGGAGATGCGATCGCACCTCAGTCAGGGGCATCCCGAAAGTCCACTGTTGCTCTATGTGGGTCGTCTGTCACCCGAAAAAGAAATCGATCGCATCAAGCCCGTTTTGGAGTCCATCCCTGGCGCAAGGCTGGCGCTGGTTGGCGACGGTCCCCATCGGCAGTCATTAGAACAACATTTTGCAGGTACTGCTACACACTTCGTCGGCTATTTGCAAGGGCGAGAACTGGCAACTGCCTTTGCCTCGTCTGATGCGTTTGTCTTTCCATCCCGCACTGAAACGCTGGGCTTGGTGCTGTTGGAAGCGATGGCAGCGGGTTGCCCAGTGGTTGCAGCTCGTTCTGGCGGTATCCCCGATATCGTTCAGGATGGGGTGAATGGCTATCTGTTTGATCCACTTGACGAGGGAGGCGCGATCGCGGCAACCCAACGACTGCTGGCAAACGCCGAAGAACGTGAAATGCTCCGCCGCAATGCCCGTCGTGAAGCGGAACGCTGGAGTTGGGAGGCAGCAACGCGGCAGCTTCGCAGCTACTATCAGTCTGTCGTAACAGCGTAAAGGCGATGCGGCAGGCAGCAATCGAATGCTGGGAAGTCAAAGTTAAGTCTGAAGTCGTGTGATTAAAGCTGTAAGCGTTCTAGATCCTCCACAAAGCTTTGCGTTCAAGCGTTGTTCTCACCCACTCCGAGCTGGCGCTTACTTTGCTTAAGCTGCTTCCAGAGCAACTTAATTGCCTGATACGACTCTTCTGGAGACAGTTTGCCGCCTGTTTCGAGTCCGCAAATGTAGCTTACTCGTTGTGAAAATTCTTGCAGATTGGCGTTAAACACCAAATTTTCTGGTTTGACTGTGCCCTGATAGCGCGATCGAGGGTACAAAAAATCAGTTTTGTCCATCAAGCTAATACTCCTAGTTTCAAACTTCTTCCGCAGCAACGCCGATGGCATCCACCGCAGACGTATATGTTAACCCAACGTTAACCTTTAGTGTCAATTTTCACAGCTAGTTCACAAATGGCGGTAGAAAGCTGAGACGAGAGGCAGTGGTGGTTTAGCTTTTAGATTCACTTCTAGCAACGATCGAGTAGCTGACTGCTGACCGCTATCCTTACACCTTTAGGACTACCGCTGCCACATCTCATTCCCGATCGGATAGACAGGCGGGAATTTCTGCGTAATACACTAGGGGCTGTCATCAATGACAACTACACCTGACTTGCAACAAGGTTTCCAGCCCCTAGCCTGGTGTGTTGGGGCGGGCGCGATCATGCTGATACCGCAAGGTTTTGGAGCTAATTGGTGACGCGCCCTAACCGACTTCAGTGGCAAGCAGCTTTGTTTTCGCTTCCTGCTTCGGTGCAGACCAACAGTTGGTTAGTTAAGCGTTTGAACGGGGGCGATCGAACCTTACACGACTCCCATCAACACTTAATTCTTTAGAACGAAGCGTACTTGCTTCAACTTAATGGCTTCCATGTTGGGACAGGAGCCGCAACAACACCCTTTGCTTCCAGAAAGGCGGCGACTCGTAATGCCAGTGCTTCGTTGTAAGGAGCGGCGATTATCTGAACGCCGATCGGCAGTTTTCCAGCTTGCTGCACGGGCACTGCCACGATCGGTACACCAATGAAGGATAACGGCTGTGTGTAAACGCCCAGGTTAGGGCGGAGAGGCACTTCTTCGCCATCGAGCATCAGTGTGGTTTGACCAATCAACGGCGCGGGGCAGGGAGTTGCGGGTGCAAGAATAATGTCAACTTCGGTGAAGAGTGCGCGGACGCGATCGCGGTACCAACTGCGAAAGCGTTGTGCCTGCAAATACCATGTGGCAGGAATGAGGGCACCCGCAAGGAAGCGATCGCGCGTAGCCGGGTCAAAATCTTGCGGACGGGTGCGTAAGTCGTCCAGGTGCAAATTGCTGCCCTCAGAGCCAGTGATGATGAAGGCGGCGGCACGGGCACGATGAGCTTCGGGAATAGTGATCGGTCGGGTCGCACCAAGGGCAATGGCGATCGTCTCTACGGCTGCAAGGACATCGGGTTCGGCTCCTTGAGTGAAGTAGCCATCGGCGACGGCGATCCGCAGTCCATCAATGCCTTTGGACAGTTCAGGTAGGGTTGGGATAGGCGGACGATCGGTACAGGCTGGATCGTCTGCATCGGCTCCCTGTAAAAGGTCGAAGGTGAGGGCAAGATCGCGGGTCGATCGGGCAAAGGGTCCCAAATGATCCAGGCTGTGTACAAATGGATAGGTTCTGGCACGAGACAGCCGCCCAAAGGTTGGCTTTAACCCAAAAATGCCGCACAGCGAGGAGGGTACACGAATGGAACCGTTGGTATCAGAGCCAAGGCTGAGCGGTACCAACCCGCCTGCAACCGCTGTGACCGAACCACCAGAGGAACCACCTGTCATCCGCTTCAGGTCGTGGGGATTGCGACTGGCACCATAATGACTATTCTCGGTAACGAAGCCATAGGCATACTCATCCATATTCTGCGCGCCGACCAAGATTGCACCTGCTTGCTTCAAGCGCGTGACCAGTGTCGCATCTTGAGTCGCAGGCGGACGTTCAGCGTTGATTTTGGAGCCAGCCAGGGTTGTTAAGCCAGCGACATCAAACAAATCTTTGACCCCAAAGGGCACGCCTGCCAGAAGTCCGGGGTCTTTGCCGTCTGCGATCGCCCGATCGACCGCGTCTGCATCCGCCAATGCTTGCTCTGCAATGACGCTGGTAAAGCAATTCAGGCTTGAGTTCTGGTCAGCGATGCGCTTTAAAGCGGCGGCTACAACCGACGTTGCCGAAACATCCTGGCTCCGCACACTGGCGGCAATGCTGCTGGCATCTGGGTAGTCCTGGCTCATGGTCAAATGGTTAGAGAAACGGCTGGTGGAAGAAGGCAGAGGAAAGAGGGCAGACTTCGGTGTGGGCGCTCAGTCGAACGAAGGCAGAAGGCAGAGGGCAAGGGGGCAGAAGCTAATACTCTTCACACCTCACTTCCGCGAAGAGGCAGAAGGCAGAGGGCAGAAGGCAGAGGGATGAAGTCGTTTGAGAATGCGTCACTGAATCACTTATTTCTGCCCCGAAGCGCTAGGGTTCAAAGTTGGGAGCAATTTCGATGTCATCGGGTAGTGGAAACTCAGTGACCAGTTGCGCGATCGACACAATGCGGGCAAAGTTGTCTATCACACCGGGTCGATGGTCTGGTTGGAGCGGTAACGCCACGAGTGCCGCTAGCTGATCAACTAAAGCGGCTGCATCAAGAGAGGGTTCGATCATACGACCTCCGTCGCTGTTACTTTTTGTCTGGTTGGATCGGCGATATATGACCGCCAGCCGCCCCATGCTGTGATCTCCCGTTTGCCTTCACAGAGGATCGGTTCGCCAATCACGCCAAGGACTTCTTCGCCATCTGCCAGTCGCACTTTACCGATGCAAAGTCCCGGTGGCTCTAGCAGCAGCAAGAATGCCATCTTACTGGCGGGGACTGCCCAAATTTCCACGGCGATCGCCGCTCCACCTGTGCTCACCCGCATCATGGCGGGATGGCGATCGTTAATTGACCATAAGCGGTAAGAGGGTTCTGTCAACGCGTCTCGCACAAACTCAGCTTCTACGAGTTCCATGTTGGCGTTCAGTTCGAGACCGCGCATTAAAGTACCGTTGACGGCAAGATAGACCGTTGTTTTCATTCGAGTTGGGTGTGTGAGCACATCTTCGCAACCAATGTCACCCGATTGAACCACATTTGCTGTATCAATAGCACCAGCCTGTGGAACTTTTCTCCAAGGACGTGTTGATTAGCCGCCAGCGGTCAGCGGTCAGCGGTCAGCGGTCAGCAATCAGCAATCAGCGGTCAGCGGTCAGCCGTTAGCGGTTAGAGAAGGGCTGACTGCTCTGAACATTCGCAAGCTACGGTCGAACGTTGCGGCAGATTTAGCATCAGTTTGTAGAATAGCGATCGCCTTGCTGAAAGCAGGTAGTGATAAATTAAGCGTCTGCCGTACGACCGCTCAGCAAGAATGATTCTATGAATTTATCAACGCTAATTTTGGCGGCGCTGGGAGTGGGCATCCTGTTTGGCGCTGGGTTGAATGAAGTCCCAACGATCATTGAGCCAGTGAATGCCTACTTTCTAGCTCCCGTCGGCGAGGCGTTTTTGCGTCTCATTCAGTTTGTCGTGGTGCCGATCGTGTTTTCCTCCATGATTTTGGGGCTGACTCGTATTCAAAATGCGGCTCAAGTCGGACGCTATGCGGTCAAGTTGCTTTTCTGCTATGTCATTACAAGCGCGATCGCGGTTTGTCTGGGAATGCTCCTGGCAGTGGTGTTGCAGCCCGGTGCAGGCATTACCGGGTTTACGATCGCTGAGGCTGTTCAGCAAACGCAAAGCCAATCTCTCATCGCGTGGCTTGTGAGCCTCATCCCGGTCAATCCGTTAGAGGCATTGAGCAGCGGTAACTTGCTGCAAACGATCGTTTCAGCCGCATTCATCGGGGTTGGCATTCAATTAGTTGGTGCCAAAGCAGACAGCTTTGTGGCGTTGATCGAAAGTGTCTACGCTATTTTTGAGAAAATTTTAGCGTTGATTTTATACACAGCCCCTCTGGGAGTGTTTGCTCTGATTAGCTCAGTCATTGCGACAGAAGGGCTGGCAATTATTGTGAGGCTGTTTGTCTATGTGTTTGGCTTGGTGCTGAGTTCGCTGTTGATGATAGCGCTGTATGCTCTCATTCTTTATGCCCTGAAAGCAAAGCCCGTTTACTATTTCCGCAGCTTATTGCCAGCGTTATCCCTTGCTTTTGGTACAGCCAGCTCCAACGCTGCTCTGCCCGTAGCGTTGAAGAATGTTCAGGAAGTCTATGGTTTACCAGAAGCGATCGCCAGCTTTGCTATTCCGTTAGGCACGGCGCTCAAGCGGGATGGTTCGGCGATTCTGCAAGGCTTTAATGCCCTGTTTATTGCTCAGGTGTATCAGGTGCCGCTGACACCAGCCTTAGTGTTGGCGATCGCCCTTAGCTCATTACTGGTTTCGTTCAGCACTCCTGGCGTTCCAGGCTCTGGCATTATCACCATGACCACGGTGCTATCAGCCGCAGGTTTGCCATTAGAAGGCATTGCGATCGTGGCGGGTGTCGATCGCCTAGTGGATGGCTTCAAGACTGTGTTGAATGTGGTTGGCAATACGACTAACGCCATTCTTTTGAGCCGTTGGGAGTCTGACAGTTTAGCCGAGGCAAGCGCTGAAGCCCTGCCATCAAGTGACGCTTGAGCGAGCGTTTCCCTCACTGCCTCATCCCCTGAGTGCCTTGCCTTACATCTTGCACCATTCTCAACAAGGGGGTAGAAACCGGGTTTCTCAACCAAAGGTTAAGGGTTTCACGCCTTTATTTTTGCAAGAAACCCGATTTCTGGGCTGGTGCAAGATCTGCGTTACCGTTTGAAGGCTCGACCACCTGCAAAACGGTTTTTAAAAGACCAGGAAAGCGATCGTCCAAATCGTGGCGACGCAAGGAGTTCATGTGCTGTGTGCCTTCTTTCCGACAATGCACGACCCCAGATTCACGTAACACTTTGAAATGATGGGAGAGCGTAGACTTAGCAACCTGCGCTTCTAATGCTTCGCAGCAGGACAACTCACCCTTTTCAGCCAGCCGTCTCACAATTTCTAAACGCACGGGGTCGCCCAGCGCATACAGAACGCCTGCCAGCAAGATATCTTTTTTGTCGGGATGATATAGCAGCCTCATGGTTGTCATTATGGCACAGAACGCGTTATCGTTTAGTTGTTCGAGTTTCTCGAACTATGAATTACAAGGAGTAAAGACGATGTCTTCTGTCACTGCCGTTACCGACTCTAGTTTTCAGCAAGAAGTGCTGGCGAATGATCTACCTGTACTAGTTGATTTTTGGGCACCGTGGTGTGGTCCCTGTCGCATGGTGGCTCCGATCGTGGATGAACTAGCCGCCCAATATACGGGACAGGTAAAAGTCGTCAAGCTCAACACAGACGACAATCCTGGTATTGCCAGTCAGTATGGTATCCGCAGTATTCCAGCACTGCTACTCTTCAAAGCTGGACAGACGATCGATACCGTGATTGGTGCGGTGCCGAAAGCCACGTTGGCAGCCACGCTAGACAAACATCTTGGGTGAGGAGTGAAGAGTCAATGCCTCTCTTTAGCAACGTGAACGATCGTATCAAACTCCCGTTCGCGCATCCGAAACAGCGTACCACCATAAAACTTGGTGTTTCCACCCACCCAGTAACCTGCTGATGGATGCAACGCTTGATTATCTTTATCAGATCAGGTTTCGACGTTGAAGTATCGTTCTTGCTTAAAAACCTGTGTTGCATCCCAGTTGGCTTTTTCGCGTGGCAGAAAGGTGCCGCGTTCCAGCATTAAAATCCGCTTGCCGCTGGGTGCCAGTCTATGAGCCAGTGTGCCACCGCCCGCACCCGTGCCAATGATAATTACATCGTAATGGTCAGTCACTAAGTTGCTGCCTTCTTGCAGTGGATTTGCGATCGCCTAAAACACTGCCGTGCCGTGCCAGTGCAAGCACCAAGCGCGCCCGTTAAACTTTTATCTGGGCATCAGGTGTGGATGCCGCCTCTGTTGTCATGTGTAAGTGAGCAGACAGAATAGCGCAAAGAGCAGATTATGTGGTGCAGTGAAAAATCGCTCTAACCACTGTCTCAATTAGCTTAAGGGCAATCAGGCAGGAGAGACCATCGGCAGGCGATAGCGGTAAGGAAGTGAGCAGGATGGACGTAAGGGTGGAGGTTCTACGGATTGCGCCACTCATTGGCTAACTGCGCCAAATAATCTGCTCACCTACAAGAGTGATGAAGAGGGATACCTGGTAACCAGGAATAGTGTTATCTCCCTTCAGAGCCTAAGCCGGTAGCCAACACCGCGCACAGTTTCGATGCGGTCTTCGCCCAATTTGCGCCGTAGATGCCCTACGTAGACATTGACAATATTTGTACCAGGGTCGTAGTCGTAGCCCCAGATGCGATCGAGGAGTTGTTCGCGGGTCAATACCTGCATAGGGTGGCGCAAAAAGACTTCGGCAAGCAAAAACTCGCGGGCAGAGAGGTCGATCGCGCGATCGACCACCCAAACCTGACGACTCAATAAATTTAGCGTGATGTCACCCACCTGTAGCGTGGTTTCTTGCCGCACACCGGGCACCTGCCGATTGCGGAGCTGCACCCGGATGCGTGCCAGCAGTTCCTCAAAGCGAAAGGGTTTTGTGACGTAATCATCGCCGCCTGCTTCCAGGGCAGACACCGTATCATCCACGCCATCCCGTGCCGTTAAGACAATGATGGGAATGGTTTCACCCTGACCACGGACAGTAGCAATGACACCCAAGCCATCACCATCAGGCAAGCCCAGATCGAGAATCAACAGGTCAAAATTGTCGCTGTAGGCAAGACGGGTGGCATCCTGTGCCGTTGCTACCACTGTCGTCGTGAAGCTATGGGCTTGCAATCCCGTTTCCAGAAAGGAGGTGATACGAGGGTTATCTTCAGCAATGAGGATACGATTCATGCGATAGGTTATCCAATACTGACTTTGCCCTCCGCTGCTTCAACAGGTTTAACCTGCTTGCGAGGTTTGAACGGATTGCGATCGGAAGCATCACGCAGCAGCCCCATAATAGCGGGAACAACGGTGGGTGTCAGGATAGTGGAGAAGGCGAGTCCACCCGTTAGCACGATGCCCAAGCCTTGATAGAGTTCTGCGCCCTGACCAGGCACCACCGCCAGCGGCAGCATACCCAGGACGCTAGTGCCCGCCGACATGAAGATGGCGCGGAGACGATCGCGGGTGGCGTTGTAGAGCGAGGCATCGTAATCCTCACCTTCTTGCTGAAGTTGCAGGGCGCGATCGACCAGCAGAATCGCGTTGTTCACCACCACTCCAGTCAGGATAATGAAGCCCAGCGCGGTGATCATATCCAGCGGCACCACCCAACCCAGCACCCGATTGGCAAGCACCAGGCTCAGTAGCGCACCGCTCATGCCCATCGGCACCGTTGCCATAATCACCAGTGGATACATAAAGGAGCGGTAAAGCGCCACCAGCAACAGGTAGGTAATGAAAACAGAGAAGGCGAAGGCGACTGCCAGCTCAGTCACCGTTTTCGCCAGTTGATCGGCTGAACCTGCGAGTTCTAGACGGTAGCCTGCGGGAAGCTGCGATCGCAACGGTGCCAAAATTTCAGCCTCCGTGCGCTGGACGAGGGAGCCAAGCGGTGCATCGGGGGCGAGGGAAACGGTCAGGGACACCGATCGCTCTAGATCGACGTGGTTGATTACATCGGGTCCGGTGGTTTCGCGCACCTCGGCAACGTCACTCAGTTGGATCTGCCGCTCCCGTGCAAAAAGCGATAACTGGCGCAGTTGTTCGGGCGTTTCCACCGCTGCACTGTTGAGCTCGACCGAGACATCCAGTTCCTCTTTGCCGTCGATAAAATCGGATGCCAATCGTCCGCCCAGTGCTGCTTCCACCAGCGAACCGACTTCTGATTCGGATAGCCCAACTTCTGCCAGCCGCTCACGATTTGGGATCACCTGGATTTCGCCAGCACCCATCACAAAGTTCGATCGCACATTGCGGACACCGGGCAATTCGCGCAGTTTGCCTGTGATGTCTTGTTCCAGGTCGCTCAACTGATCCAGCTCAGATCCCACAATATCCACATCAAACTCTTTGCCAGGATCGCGAAAGATGGAAATACGCGTAGGAATGACAAAGCGATAGCCTGCAAAGTCGCTCGCCTTTGCCCGCAGGCGATCGACCATTTCAGCCAGTCCAGCAGTGGTCGCAAACTCTGGTTTGAGGATGGTGGCAATGCCACGCAGGGCACCGGGACGATCGACATACATGATGCGATCGACTTCAGGCTGCGATCGCAGAAAGTCTTGCACGGGCTGCGATTGGCGAACCGCTTCGGGGATGCTGGTTCCCGGCATCGGCTCAGCCCGCAGCACCACCAGGTTACGGTTGCCTTCGGGCAAATAGTCGGCAGGCGGCAGCAGGAGAATGCTAACCAGCAGCAACCCGACCGGAATGCCCAGCAGCATGAGTCTACGCCCCACCCGTCGCCGTCCGATCGACCAGCTTACGGTAGCGGCAAGGAAGTCTTCTAGCTTGCCCTGAAAGTAGCGAAACGTATCTGACGTGCGGTAGACCGCTTGCTGCACTTTGCCAAACAAATTGGAGGGCACCGCCGCAGGAGTAGAGGCACTCGTTGAGAGCATGCGCTGCGCCTCTGCCTGGTCAAGAAACAGCCCAGAGAGCATGGGCACCAGGGTAATCGCCGAGAAGAGGGCAAAGATGGCAGAACAGGACAGGGCGATCGCCATATCGGCAAACAACTGTCCCGCTTCTCCCGTCACCATGATGAGCGGCAGAAAGACGATCACATTGGTCAGCGTCGAACCCAGCATGGCAGCCCACACTTCCTGGGTGCCTTCGATCGATGCCCGCATAACGCTCTTGCCCTGCTGCATGTGGGTGAAGATATTTTCAATCACCACGATCGAGCAATCCACCACCATACCGACCGCAAACGCGACTCCAGCCAGACTAATGAGATTCAGCGTGCGCCCCATCAGGTGCAGCACAATGAAAATAGCAACCAGGCTAATGGGAATCGTCAGCGCGACCACCGCAACCGTTCGCAGCGACCCCAGGAACAGCAACAGCACGAGGGTGGCGAGTACGGCACCGCTGATCAGGTTTCCTTGCAACAGGTCGATCGACTGCTGAATGTATTGGCTTTCGTCGTAGTTGTAGGCAAAGCGGAGTGCCTCCCCTTGCCGATTCAGTTCCGTTTCTAATGCCGTGATGGTATCGCGCACACCTTTGGCAACCTCTGGCACATTCGCGCCGACTTGCCGAATCACCCCAATGGCAACGGTAGGAGTGCCGTTAAACACCAGCGCACTATCCTGCACTTTGCGCCCCATCTGCGCCTTTGCCACATCCCGCAGATACACGGTGCCAGACTGATCGCGCCGCAGCACAAAGCCCTCAATTTGCGCCAGATCTTGCGATCGACTCAATGTTCTCACCCGATATTCGCGTCGTCCCAGAATTAACGGACCGCCCCGAATATCACGGTTGTTTGCCTGAAGGGTTTGCACCACATTGCCGATCGTCAGGTTGCGGTCTGATAGCGCTTTGGGATCAACTTTGACCTCGACTTCGCGCTGCTGTCCGCCTACGATCAAAAACTGCCCCGTACCTTCGACCCGTCTCAGGCGTGGCACAATCACCTCTTCTGCCAGATCGCGGTAGTGGTTGGGGGCGCCCTTACCATCTTGCGGCACCATCGGAATCCACATCATCGGCGAACTGCTGCCACCCACCAATTCCACATTCGATTCATCCGCTTCGGGAGGTAGACTGTCCGCTTGTTGCAGCCGATTGATGACATCAACCAAGCGCCCTTCCAGGTTGGCATCGGCATTAAATTCCAGCGTGATGCTGCTGCGTCCGGCACGGGAACTGCTGCCGATCTCCTGTACGCCCAAGACCTGCTCCATCTGTTCTTCGATCGGGCGCGTCACCAAATCTTCCACTTCGGTGGGTCCAGCACCGGGATAGGTGGTGGTGATGGTGATTTCGGGGCGATCGCCACCGGGCTGTAGCTCCAGCGGCAACCCAACCAGGGCAAAGACACCAAAGATAAAGATCAAGCAGAACAAAACAAAGGTGCCGTGCCGCCACCGCACAGCCGTTTCGATGAAATTCATGGAAGTCTCCTCTAGCTATTGCTGTTCTGCACAACTTTCACAGGCGCACCGTCACGCAAGCCATCGCCGCCGCGTAGTACAAGGGGCTGTCGGGGTTGCAGGGCGTTGCTGTAGATGGCAACCTTCTCGCCCATATCGGTCACCAACTCCACTGGAATCTGCTTAGCTTTGTCACCGTCGATCGCAAACACCAACCACTGATTTTGTCGCTGGGTCAGCACGTCACGCGACACCACAAAGCTGGTGCGATCGGCGGGCATTTCAAGGGTACCCGCGATCGCCATGCCAGGAAGCAACCGCTGTCCCGCATTCTCCAGGCTGACCCGTATGCGCTGCCGCCGAGATGCTGCTTCTGCCGCTGGCACGACGGCGGTAATGGTGGTGCGCTGTTGCCAGTTGGGTAGCGCTCGTGAGGTAAGCTGAATGGGCATTCCAGCCGTAACTCTGCCCGTCAGGTCTTCGGGTAATTCCAGGAAAATATCAAGGCGATCGCCCGCAATCAGCGACACAATTTCGCCGTTGCTTTCCACATAGTCGCCCCGACTCAGCACACGTCGATCGACCACACCCGCAGAGGTTGCTTTCACCTGCGTCCGCTGCTGGGTTAACTGTGCCTGCTTGACTTCTGCCTGGGCTGCTGTTGCGTTTGCCCGCTGTGCCGCAATTTCTTCGCGAATAGGACCTGCCTGCGCTTCTGCTAGTTGCGCCTGTGCCTGGAGCCGTTCGCCCCGCGCCGTATCCACACTAGCTTTAGCCTCGACCAGCAACCGTTGCGACAGTGCCCCATCTTTAACCAGGGCAGCAGTCCGACTGAGGTTATCGATCGCCTCCTGTTCACGAGCTGTAGCCGCGCTGAGTGCCGCCTTCCGCTGGGCGATAATTTCGGGACGAGTGCCCACTGTGAGCCGTGCCAGGTTGCTGCGCTCTTGTGCCAGCCGTGCCTGCGCTCTCGACAGTGCTAGCTGCTGGTCGGCATCGTCCAACACCGCGATCGTGGTGCCAGGTGAGACGCGATCGCCCGGTTGCACCAACAGTTCTTGAATCACGCCGCTGGTCTGCGCCCGCACGGTTGCCCGCTCTGCTGCCTCGACCTGCCCGATTAACTGTACGGGTCTGGCAGCACTGCCCTGAGCCAGCGCGATCGTTTCTACAGCGCGGGGTGGGGGCGCTTGTTGGGCGATCGCTGGCTTTGAGGCTTGCCCTGCAGCGAACGATCGCCAGACGGCAATACCGCCTGTGGTCAGCGCAAGTGCCAGTACCGCCCAGAGCCAGCGTTTTTGGGGCTTTGGCGACTGGTTTGTTGTCTCAGCGGTAGACGGGTCAGGTGTCTGAATTTGAGGGTCAACGTTGTTCATGGTTCGCGATGAGATGGCTAGAGAACAAAAGCGTTGCGTTGGTTATTCAGGAGTTTTAAGCAGGCGGATAAATTAGCAATAAAGACTTTGTGAAAAAAAGTTTATCCTCACTTTACAATCTGCAACCAAAAGTGCCCGTAGCTAACTTGTCATTAACCTTTCGCTTCTAGGACTGATGCAAAGATCCCCGACTTCTATGCTTGAGTTGGCTTTGAAGACAGAACTTTAATCAGAAGTCGGGGATCTAAACACCTGATGCGTAAGTCCTGGCTTCTAATCTTTCGGCAGAAAGTTTAGTAGGCGTGGCGTTGAGCGGCATGACGATCGTAAACGTGGAGCCATGCCCGATCTGGCTGGCAATCTCCACACGACCGCCATGCGATTGAGCGATCGCCGCGACGATCGACAAGCCCAACCCGTAGCCTTCGCTATGGGGATCGCCCGTTGCCCGCACAAAGCGCTCAAAAATGCGGGACTGGTCGGCGGTGGCAATGCCTTCGCCCGTATCGCTGACCCACAGGTAGGCGTAGTCTCCTTTCACGGAGGAACCCAGCGTAATTGAATCGCCCGGTTTTGTATGTCGGATGGCGTTTTGAATGAGATTCATTATGGCTTGCGTCAGCCGTTGGCGATCGACCGTGATCGGGCTTAACCCTTTCGATTCCAAACGCCAGGTGCGATCGGCAAGTCCCCGCGCTTTGAGATAAACTTCCTCCGTCAACCAATCCAACTCCTCTGGCTTGAGCCGCAAGAAGTCCGATCGCTCCGCTTTTACCAGCAGAAGTAAATCGTTGACCAGACGGCTCATGCGCTCCAGTTCATCCATCACCAGTGCGATCGAGGCTTCCTTTTCTGGCTGATACTTCAACATTTCCAGATGCCCCTGCATGACCGTAATCGGCGTGCGTAGCTCATGGCTGGCATCCTTTAAAAATTCCTTCTGGCTATCGAAGGCTGCTTGCAGGCGATCGAGCATTTCGTTCACGGTCGTCGTCAACTCAGCAATTTCATCCCTGCCCTGCACCGGGAGGCGTTGCGTCATATCCGATTCGGTAATGGAGTGCGCCGTCTTGGTCAGCAGTCGGAGTGGATATAGCACCCGCCCTGCCGTAAACCAGGCAAGCAAAAAGAAGATCAGCAGCAGTACGAACGTCACTTGCATCACCAGCCCGATCGCACTCCGCGCAATGCGATAATCGGGCGTACTATCATGCAAAACCACGATCGAGCCACGTTCATTGGTTGCCTGCCAGGTGACAGGCTCGACGACGTAGTAAAGCTGTTTGCCCTGAGCATTGATGGCTTGGCGACGTTCTTCTGTCACTGTTGCCCAGGTTTGCATCAGTTCAGGGCGCTGCTTTAGCAAGTCTGACGGGAGTTCTGGCTTGGTGCTGTAAACGCGATCGCCCACCAGCATGATGATGTATTCGCCCCGCGTTGGCACATAGCTAGAGAGCAGCCGATCGAACAACACGTTGATATTAGTGGGTCCTAACCGTCCCTTTTCACGATGCTTTTGCACCAGCACCGTAAATTGGTTTGCCTGTTGCAAGGCGGAGTCTTCTGCCTGGATGCGGATGCGATCGCAGAACAGGCTATACGTGGTTTGAATGGAGATAAAAACGGTGCCCGTTGTCATCAAAAAATACCAAACCAGCAGTCGGGTGCGGACACTGAAAAAGGCGCGGTGCCAACGGCTTTTTACCATACTAAAATCCCGTCAGTTTTTGCGACTAAAGGACATGGAAGCTACCTACACCAAGTTGCTAACAATCTATGATTTAAGCTTGGGATAAATTGCACCTAAACAAAAGATGAAAAAACTTTTATGCAACAAGATTGCTTCCAGTCGCTCAACGGACGAGGTTGTGAGTTTGGGTCATTGCATTGCGTTCTCTCAACTATTGAAAGATGTGATTAAGGCATCGCTCTCTCGGTGGGCAACATTAGCACTTCGTGGATTGCTGTCGCTGCGTTTCCGCCTGTTTTGGTTCCACCACCAAACACAAAAATACGGTTGCCAACAGCCGATGCCCCTAATCCATGCCGTGGGGTGGGCAAGGGCGGTAATGCTTCCCAGCTATTGGTTTTCGGGTCATAGACCCAACTCTCGGCAAAAACTTTCTGCTCTGGAACCCACTGTTCGCCGCCAAACACGTAAAGCTTACCGTTGAGTGAGGTTGCAGCCAGACCGCCTCTCGCTTGCGGCAGCGGCGATCGCGTCTCCCAACGATCGCGCTTCGGATCGTAAACCTCAAGCGTTGGCATGTTGACTTGGCGGTTAGTGCCATCAGCATTCTTAAAAAACTTGCGACCACCAACGACATAGATCTTGCCATCAATGACAGCCGATGCTGCACTGTTTCGCGGGGTTGGGGCATTGGCACGGGTTGACCAGCGCTGAGTCATTGGATCGAAAACTTCGTTTCGCACACTGTCGATGTGGTCATTGAACAGCCGAGCATCCTCAGTGGCTCGAACGCGCCCGCCAATCAGGTATAACTTGTCATCAATCACAGCGGCTATGCCCTCGGCGCGAGCTGCTGGCAGATCAGTACCTTTAGTCCAGGTATTAGAGGCAGGATTGTAGATAAACATCGTCGGCTGTGCGCGCCAGTCTGGAAACCCACCTGTGAAACCGCCAACTCCGTAGAGCAAACCCTTCACTGCCGACAGCGTAATGTGGTGACGGGCTTCAGGGAGCGATCGCAATTGTGTCCAGGCGTTATTGACCGGATCGTAAGACTCGAAGTGAGCTGAGAATCCAGTGTTGGGGCTGAGTAAACCACCAACCACGTAAATTTTTCCATTTAAAACGTCTGGATAAAGCTCTTGCCGAGCGATCGTTGGCGGGGCAGCTTTTGTCCAGTACGGCATCTGGCTTGGCGCTTGACTGAGTACGGGCGACCATAGCGCAATGACCGAAACGATCGAGATCGACAGGGGAAACAGATATCTAGGTGGCATCATACAAACTCCATCTCAAACGATTGGACGTGGATTGGGCAGGCGAACCAAGCCATTAAAATTTTTGCCGGGATACCAGGACGTTTGGAGCAGGTTGTCAAAACCGGGAAGGCTTTCCATATGTCTTACCATCCGGGTACGCATTGCACGGTCGGGTAGCAATCCTCTTAATGCCCCCATATTCTCAGCAACGTGGTCGGGGTTTGTGGTTGCGGGAATCGCGCAGGTGACAGCCGAGTGAGAAATCACATACTTGAGAAAAAACTGTGCCCAATTTTCGCACCCAATCTCGCTGGCAAAAGCAGGGAGTGGTTGCCCCTTCACCAACTCAAACAGACGGGCTTTCTCAAAGGGCATATTGGCTAAGACTGCGGTTCCTCGCGCCGCTGCCGCTGGAAGAATTCTGTCTTCGACTTCACGCTGACGCATTGAGTAGCGAAGTTGCACAAAGTCCAGATCGCCGTTCTCAATCCATTTCTCAAGCGCCGCAAAATACAACGGATCGTGGTGAGTCACACCCACGTAGCGAACTTTACCTTCTTTTTTCCATGCCTTGAGCAGAGGCAAAATCGCATCTACATTCACCAAGCTATGAACCTGCATCACATCAATGCGATCGCGCGACAATCGCTTCAGTGATTGTTCAAACTGACGCTGCGCCTGGCTGCGATCGCCCAGATACTCGCCCGTTGCCCAGGCTTTGTTCGTAATAAACAAATCATTGGTCAAGCCGAGTGTTTTGGCAAATTCGCCTACGTTCACTTCCGCCATACCGTAGAGCAGTGAGGTATCCACCAGTCGCCCGCCTGCATCCCAAAAGCGGCGCATCACTTGTTGCAGCCGATCGCGGGGCTGATTAGCCAAAACATCAAAGGTCATGAATGTTCCGAGACCGATCGCGGGCAGTTTCTCCTTTGTGCGCGGGATCTCTTTCGTGATGATTGGCGATGGTTGGTTTCGAGACGGTGGCGATGATTGAGTTTGAGTTTGACTCTGTGCCTGTGCGGTCTTGGCAAGAGTGGGCATCAAGGCAGCGGCAGCGGCACCAAATCCCAACAATCCAAGGGCAGACCGACGGGAAACACTGCGCCGCATTGCTGGACGCGCATAATGGTTATTGTGTATTGCATCATCCTTCGGGCTGCCGTTCATCATTACTTTATCCTCTTGCTTTTTCACTAGTTGTAAAAGTCGTGCCTGTATTCTTGCTGCTTACGTTGTGAAGCCTCTGTTTTTAACTGGGCATTGGAGCCAACAGCCATGCACCGATTTGATGCAGCATTCCGAACCAATCTTCCAAGTGCCAGGTGTGTGTAATGCGATCGCCGTCAAAGTGATGAAACTCATGCAAGGCGATCGAGATTGGCTTTCCCGTCGGCTGAAGACCAATGATTTCCCCGCGGTGGGTCGCAACCATCCGCGCCCGTACACCAACACGGTTTGGTTGTGCAACCACGTCATCAACCATGATCTGCAAGTCCGGAAACGCAGCAAAGAACATCTGCATGAGCGGCTTGAAACCCTCACGACCAGCACCTTGACCGGGCGCGAGGGGCATATCCTGCCAGTCCGAGGTCACGGCTTCGTTGAGAAGGCTAGGGTTTTTGTCACTGAATGCCCGATAAAACGTTTCGAGTGACTGTTTTTGCGCCACTGTCAGTGCTGAAGTTTGAATCGTTGTCAATGAATGCATGAAATCCTCAGTTGATGATGAACGCGAGTGAAGCTATTACAACCATTACACGGTATTTGTGATGTGTCCAATGCATACTTTAGATAGGTTATATATCAAAATTGCTATATAGTGAAATCATGGCTCAGCAGTTCCCCAATCTCTCTCGCCTGGACCTGAATCAGCTTCTGGCTCTACAAATCATCCTGGAGGAGAGGCATGTTACTCGTGCGGCTGCCCGATTCTCTCTAAGTCAACCAGCGATGAGCCGTGTACTCGGTCGGCTGCGCTTGGCACTTGGCGATGACCTGCTCGTCCGTAGCGGCATAGGGTACGAGCGAACGCCACGCGGCGATCGATTGTTGCAAGAGCTGGAAGTCCTTCTGCCTCGCCTCAACGCGGTGATCGGAAGCAACGATTTTGATCCTTCTACCTCGCAACAGCGCTTCCGGGTGACCGGCACTGACTACGCGGCTGCCGTTATCATCGGTGGCACTGTGCGGCTCTGCCGCAAATTTGCTCCCGGCGTTCGCTGCGAAGTCGTGGGCTGGACGCAAGATAGTTACCGTTACGCGGAGATGGGTCGCTGCGATATCGCACTCGGTGTCGGTAGCGTACCAGCCATACCCACAGAATTAAAAATGGAAGTGCTGTACCAGGAACAATTCGTGTGCCTCATGAGTGCAGACAGCAGTTTCAATGACGAGCGGTTTTCCCTGGTTGAATACCTGCGTCGTCCACATGCGGTGGTCGCAATAGCGGAGGGGCAGCAAACAATGATCGATCGTCCGCTTGCTGATATTGGGAAGGTGAGAAATGTTGTGCTCCAGTCACCCTACTTCATGGCAACCGCGCTGAGTATTGTGGATACCGACTTGATCCTCACCGTGCCCACACGTTTGGCACTCGAACTCTCAAAGTTGGCGGACTTCCGGCAGGTGTTACCCCCTCAAGAGATTGGTAGCTTCCCTTACACAATGGTCTGGCATCCCCGGCTTGATGGTGATTGCGGGCAGATGTGGTTCCGTGATCAAATCCGAGCGGTTGTGAAACGATGTTGAGAACTAATTTCTCCACTGCGATCGCGACAAGCGCCACATTGGGATGCTGAGCGATCACACCTTCACCATTCTTCTAGCCGGGTGGCTATCCTACCACCGGAAAGAAGTTGCTTTGAAAGGAAATGCAACCATTTCTGCGGCAGGCAAAAAAGGTTCAGACCAGATCAAGGTGGAAATCAAATCGTTGAAAGAATGGGCTGAAGTCGAGTCTGAGTCCGATCCGAAGAACATCTTCAAAAATCCAGATGAATTTGTCAAGAAATGGATTGTTACAGGCAACGCTAAGTTAATCCGACGTAAGAGGGTGTTGCCTCCAGAGCAACCCCAGTCGTCCATCAGCAGGGAAACACGGAGATGAAGGGATGATTGCGAAATACGTCAAGAATCAGGGTAATGAATATCTCAAGCTACACCGAGATGAGCAGCTTACTCTTTTTTGATTCTGATACCCCGTCTGCTTGCAGCGGGGTAGTTCATTCGCCGATTCTGAGTAAGAATCCTGTTTCTTTTTCAGAATATAGATAATCAGTCGATGGTATTTTGAGTACTGGTTATACTTAGTAAATTGCTCCAGGGTATGCTTGACTTTTTTAAGATCAGGAGTAGCTGTGACTTGAACACAGATTCCCGCTACTTCGTCAGCTAAATCAATACCAGGATATTGATTATTATCCTCGGCGTAATTGATATTCTCTAAGCTCCAGCCATACATTTCTTTGAGTAACGGTATCAATATCGTTTCAGCAGCTTTATTGAGATCTGTTTTGCCCATTGAGGTCGCACTTTCGATCTGAGCGACAAAACGAGCCATCAATTCAATGATTCGATTTCGAGAGTGCTCTAACCTCATTAACAGCCTCAAACTCAAAAATCTTCTCGAAGTTTTTCTCGCCAGTCACAGACAGCAGTATTTTGCTGTTCATGACAAGTATTTTAGCTACTTCAAAGAGCGATCGCCCCTCCCTCCCATTTCTCTCGGCACCGCAAGCCAAGAGGCAGCCTCATAGAAGGGACGATTGCTCATCTCCTCCACTGACTTTAACTCACCGTTACCCTCGCTCCATTCCCATTCGTCTCCACGCTGGATGCAGGAATAGGTGCGATCGTCGTTGTTGGCGTAGCGCTCACAGCCTTGCGTGTAGTGCGCTTACGGGGCGTTCCCCCTGCCTATCTTGTAGAGCCAAAAGGCATCTGCAACAGTCGCCTTTGAGATCCCAACGATCGTGTTGCAGTACCCGAACATCATGTTCAAGTACCTGAATATCGCGTTTAGGTTCCTCAACATCGTGTTTGGGTTTCTCAACATCGTGTTCAAGTACTCAGCGATCGTGTTTGAGTACCGAAATATCGTGTTTGGGTTCCTCAACATCGTGTTTGGGTTCCTCAACATCGTGTTGGAGTACCGAAATATCGTGTTGAGGTTCTTTAACGTCGTGTTTGGGTTCCTAGATCTCGTAGTTGGGTTCCCAAACATTGTGTTTCAGTTCCTCAACAGGCTGAGTGCGTTGGGTCAACCAGGAGCCTTGCTCAACCAGCCGACGGAAGAGTTTAGCAAGGCGATCGACTCAAACCGCTTTTCCAGCACCACCATGCGGCGATCGCGCCAACCCAGTCTTTTACCGTCACTGCTTGATGGGTTCTTTACCACCACAGCGCAACGCCTTAATCAACGCTCTGAGCAACAAACGCAAGACCTGATCAAACGCAGCACGCTTGCGATCGTTCCCGTAGGCACCGAGGTTTCTGTGGTCATTAACAGCTTTTTCCGTGTCAACCGCTAATTTGACTGAACATTGGAGGTTTCTTTAATGAAGCGAATTTTTGTCAGTGCTGTCCTTAGTCTAAATTTGATGAGTCCGGTAGCTCTACCAGTGATGGCAGTACCAACCTACCAAGTCATCAGCCGTGATGCGGCGATGCAGAGTGCCGTAGAGGTGCAGGCGGAACCAGGGCGATCAACAGCAGGAGTCCTCCAATCTTTTTGGCAGACCGAAGCAGGGGCAAAAACCCTGGAAGTTTTGCCAAAACCCTAAAACCTTCTCCTGACAATACTTTCATTAAATTGAAGATTGCCAGCATGAGTTCTCAAGAAAGTTGGAAGAGTACTTTTTAGACAGGTTTGCCCAAAGCTAACCTGGAGAGCTTACAGGAAAAGGATTTTAGCGCTGAGAGTCGCAACCGTCTTCCCAGAGATGGGTGGGCTGAAAGGAGCTAGTTTTTAAGTAAAAGCTTTGGAGGGCTGAAAGAAGCGCTGCGATCTCACCATTAGGCTCAATTCGCTTAATCTGACGATTTCAGCCAAAACGACATTAATGTGCGAAACGCTAATAAACTCTCATTTAACGACATTAATGTGCGGATGCAGCAAAAATGCCCTAAAACGACATTAATGTGCGAACGTACAGCACTTTCAACCTATGGAGAGTAGGGGAATCGAACCCCTCGCCTCTGCGGTGCGATCGCAGCGCTCTACCAACTGAGCTAACTCCCCAACAAACGCGAGATTTGCTTCGACATCTTATCATTCCCTGCCTCAACCTGCTTTTGGTGCGGCTGTCTGATCGTAGCTTTGCTGTACGCGATCGAGTTCCAAGTCAGAAAGGTAATCGACCACCCAGTTGGCGCGGCGCTGAAGCATGTGAAACGGGTAGGTGTTAGCAACGCCTACTACAGGAATGTTGGCTCGTTTGGCGGCTTCGATGCCCGCAAACGTATCTTCGATCGCCAGACATTCTGACGGTTTGAGGTTGAGGTTGCGATCGCTTTGGTTGAGGCGATCGACGGCAAGCAGGTAGCCATTGGGTTCCGGCTTGCTGGGCAAACGCTGGTCGCCAGAGACAATCACTGGAAACTGGTCGCTCAGTTGCAGACGCTTGAGTACGGAGTCAATTTCGACTCGGAGTGCACCGCTCACGATCGCCAGTTTGAGCTTTGCCGCTCGGAGCTTGAACAGCAAATCTTGTAAGCCTGGATAGACTGGCAGGGCTTCCAGTTGGTCTAATTGTTCCTGGTAAAACACTGCTTTGCGGGCAATCAGCTTGCTGACATAGTCATCCGTCACCACTCGCCCTCGGTGGGTTAGTAGGTCTGTAATACAGGCGCGATCGTTCCGCCCCAAACAAAACTGACGGAATTCTCCTGGCTTCGATCGCAGGTTTTCTTCCAGCAGCAGTTGGTTAATTAGTTTTTCGTGGAGTGGCTCATCGTTGATGATGATGCCGTTAAAGTCAAAAAGAACCGCCTTAAGCATGTGCGTATTGAATGACAGGTGAGAGGTTTGAGTGATTAAGTTTTAGTGTTAGACGATCTATTCTCTAACAACCAACAACCAATCACCAACAACTCTCTGCTCAGCCCATTGCCCATTGTCGATCGCCCCTCTCAACGTCAGTCGCTGACCCAAATTCAACGGTTTGATACGGCAACGGTTTAATGCCACGGGTAATCTGGTGCAGCCACCACCACTCTTGAGTGTGGACTGCCTCAAACCGCGCTGCGCCCATCCATGCGTCCACATTACCGCCCGCGTACGCCTGAATGTAAGGTTCTTCAAAAATCTGTGTCAGCCATTCTGTTTGGCGCAGCATTTTTTGGTTGCCGTCCAGAATGGCAACTTCGCCACCCACTGTCAGTAAACGGTAGCTCTCTTGCAAAATCGCTTGAGAGACAGCAGGCGGCGTTTCGTGGAAGAGTAGCGACGCTGTGACCAAATCGAAGGATGCCTCAGGCAAGCCAGTCTGTTCAGCGTTGCCATGCCGCCACTGAATGTTTAAGCCTGCCTGCTGTGCTTTGTGCTCGGCGACAACCAGCATATAGGGCGATAGATCTAACCCAATGACTTCTGCATGAGGAAATGCCTGTTTGAGCAACAGCGTCGTAGAACCCGTGCCACAGCCTAGATCCAGAATCCGACGCGGCTTGGACTGGATGGCATCCAACAAGCCCTGGCGCACCAACGTTTCGCCCGGAGGCAGCGCGTATTGGGTGATGGGGTCATAGGAAACAGCCGCGCTGACGTTCAGATAACCACCCTCAATGCCGTGGAAGTTCTGGCTACTGTAATAAGCGGGATAGATTAGTCCAGTGTCGCTGAGTCGATCGCTGGCGGTTTGCCAGTCGATGCTTTCATAAAAGCGCCGTAGCCCTTCCTGATCAATTAAAAACGTTTTGACAACGGGTGCAAGAAAGCGCTCGAAGATTGTGTCTTTGCGAACTGCCATAAACGTTGCTCAGCTCTTTTGGATGGTTAAGGTCAATAGAGGCGATCGCCTCACTTACCTAAAGTTTAATGAGAATTGATGGTTAATGTCGTTTGGAGGATGCCATACCGTTCTTTTTAAGGATAAAAGACGAAGGTGAGAACGGAGTTTGCCAGTGATTTGGACATATTTGGTTCCAAAAGCAACACCCTGCCTTGAGGTTGGCTGTTTTGTCGAGACGTTACACGTTATGCTCCTGCGGACAAAAACAACACCTGACGAAAGACCATTTCAAGCAGTTCGACGACGAAAACAACCGATCGAGGAATCAATCATGTTGCTGCCCCGCCGCTTATGGCTGTCAGTTGTGCTGCTGTTGGCTACGCTTAGTGCTGTAGTCTTCACGAATGTAGTGAGTCCGGGACTAGCAGTTGAGACCGCTCGTAGCGCCGATCGCTTTGTTGACAGCATCTGTGTGGGTACCCATTGGAGCTACCCTGATACGCCTTATGGTCAGCGCTATGCGGAAGTGAAACAAAAACTGGTTGCCTCTGGTATTCGTACCGTGCGAGATGGTTTTTACCAGAACCGTCCGCAAGATCTGGGCAAAAGTGGCATTCGTATGACAATCGTGGCGGATGTGCCCGATCGCTCAAATGGTAACGAGCAAACCATTCGGGCGATCGTCAACCAGGTTAAAACCGCCAACGCTGCTGGAGCAAAAATCGATGCGATCGAAGGACCCAATGAGCCAGATTTATTCTGGATTGCCTCCCGCTTCGACAAAAAATACAAGGGACAAGGCTTTCCCAACGGGGTGATTGCATTTCAGAAAGATTTGTACACCGCCATCAAACGTGATCCTGCCACTGCCGCGCTAAAAGTCATCGGACCGTCATTGGGTGTGACCTACGATGGTGGCAGTGGCAATCCTAATCCACTACCGAAAGGAAGTCTTGCCAATGCCGTTGACTGGGGTAACTTTCATCCCTATCCCGGCGGTAACCCATTTAGCTTTCCCTTTGACTACAACACCACACCGAAATACTACTGGAACAGCAACTTTCCTTCCGTCAGCATTGACGAATTTCCCTATAACTTCAACACCTACAGCCCGCCGTTTCAACCCAAGCCAATGGCATCTACTGAAACGGGCTACTCAACGTTTAACCAATGGGTTTCCGAGAAAGTACATGCTAAATACATGCCGCGTCTGTTTTTAGAATTTTTCCGCAAAAACGTTCAGCGCACCTGCTCTTACGAGTTTGTGGATGAGTTTGTTGATCCCGGTAAAGCGAAACGTGAGGCAAACTTTGGGCTATTGCGCCATGATCTCACACCCAAGCCTGCTTACACGGCTGTAAAGAATCTGATTAGTGTACTGCGTGATCCTGAAGCCAGCTTTACGCCCGGTGGTCTTGCTTACTCGCTGGACGTGCGCCCTGTGCAAAACTACCGCGAACCCATCTCCGGACGTGTGGCAAATTACGATCGCACTCAATATGTGCATCATGTCCTTTTGCAGAAGCGCGATCGCACCTTTTATCTGGCGCTCTGGCACGAAGTGTCCAACAACGATACCAGCGTTCAACCACCCCGTGAAATCCAGCCACCCGCGATGCCCGTGACGCTCAAATTGGGTCAGCCAATTCGCACGGTTGCCATCTACGCACTGGGTGAAGACGGTCGTTTGACGACGACACCCACTCGCCTGACCAACAACCAGCTTGCATTGAACGTGCCCGATCGCGTGATCATCATCAAACTCGTACCCGCCTAACAATCTGCTTTCTATGTCATCTACCCACATTCCATTGCTCCAGCAACGGGCAGTGCTGATCCATCAACGACTATGTGTAGAGTACGGATGCCCGATCGCCTACTTCCACAATCTTGATCCTCTGAGTGAACTGGTTGCATCGCTCCTGTCTCACCGCACTCGCAATGCGGATTCAGGACGTGCTTTCAAAGCACTTCGCAGCCGTTTTGCTGACTGGGAAGCAGTGCGTGATGCGCCTGTAGAGGAAGTAGAGCAAGCGATCGCAGCCTGTACCTGGGCAGAACAAAAAGCACCCCGCCTTCAGCAGGTGTTGAGGCTAATTGGCGATCGCTGTGGCAAGCTGTCTCTCGATTTTTTAGCTGACCTACCTGTGCCCGAAGCAAGAGCCTGGTTAGAAGCATTGCCCGGAGTCGGACCCAAAACCAGCGCGGCTGTACTCTCCTTTAGCCAACTGCGGCGACGTGCCTTACCTGTGGATAGCCACCATCATCGCGTTGCCATCCGTCTGGGTTTGATTCCACCCACCATAGCGGTTGGTCCCTCTCATGCGTTGCTAGAAGCGCAGTTACCGCCAGAGTGGACAGCCCAAGAAGTCTATGACAATCACGAGGTGATGATGCTGCACGGTCAGCGCTGTTGCTACTATCAAAACCCAGCGTGCGATCGATGCACCGTTCTTACTCTTTGCTCGTTTGGACAGGCTCGATTACATCACGGCGAGGTGTAGCGGATTGTATCAATACTGATTACAAAGATCACACGATAAGACTTCAACCATATTCAGCCTGGTGATTCATTCGAGAGTGTCATCGGGGCGCAGCAGAGTTTCTGGCATTTGATGCAAAAGACGCTCAAACGTTGCTGTATCATTCAAACCTCGCGTGAGCACTAGCGCACCTTGAATCTGCACGATCGCGTCTTCAGCACGATGACGAGCAGTGATGGATGAAAGTCCCGCCTCAACTAACACCGCTGCCAAGCTATCAATCCAGAGATGCAAAGCTTGTTGCACCTGCGCTTGAAATAATTGGTGCGCCTCCCCAATGCTCAGGAGTGCCAGCAGACAATCTTGCTGCCCGTGCTGATAGAACGCATCGACCTTCTGGTTCATCGCCCGGATGCGATCAATCGGTGGACGATCGCTGTGCAACGGTGCCAGTAACTGCTCTTTCAAAGCCTGTGTGATGTAATCCAGCACTACGGCTGCCATTTCTTCTTTGCCATTCGGGAAATAGTGATAAAGGCTCGCTCGCTTCAAGCCCGTTGCTTCCGAAAACCGGGTAATGCTGGCTCCCTCATAGCCATATTGCTGAAATACAGCCATCAACTGGGGAATGACCGTCGCTTTAGACATTCAACACCTCAAAGAAATTTTGTGCTCCCACTTGACAGTATACCAAACGTTCGGTTAAGTTAGCTTTATACCGAACGTTTGGTAAAAAATTGTGATTTATCTACCGATCCACCAAGGAGCTAACCCATGAGCACAACCTTCCATACCATCACTATCGACGGTCTCAATCTTTTCTACCGTGAAGCAGGTGACAAAGCGAATCCCACCATACTGCTGCTGCACGGCTTTCCAACGTCATCTCATATGTTTCGCAATCTAATTTCACAGCTTGCCGATCGCTTCCATCTTATCGCCCCTGATTATCCTGGCTTTGGCAATAGCTCGATGCCGACGGTTGATGAATTCGATTACACGTTTGATCATCTAGCAGACGTGATGGAAAGGTTCACAGAAGCACTCGCATTGAAAAAATACAGCCTTTACGTGATGGATTACGGTGCGCCGATCGGCTTTCGACTTGCCAAAAAGCATCCAGACCGCATTGAAGCGTTAATTGTCCAAAACGGTAACGCCTATGAGGAAGGACTACGTGACTTCTGGGAACCCCTTAAAGCCTATTGGAGCGATCGCTCATCCGAGAATGCTGACAAGTTAAGGCAATTCTTCACGCTTGATGCCACCAAATGGCAGTATACGCATGGCGTTCGCAATCCTGAAGCCATCAGCCCTGATAACTGGAATATCGATCAACCTCTGCTCGATCGACCGGGTAATAACGACATTCAACTGGCTTTGTTTTACAGCTACCGTTCCAATCCACCGCTCTATCCGCAATGGCAGGACTATTTCCGCACCTATCAACCGCCAACGCTAATTGTCTGGGGCAAGAATGATTTCATTTTCCCAGCCGAAGGGGCGTATCCCTACAAGCAAGATCTGAACACCGTTGAATGTCACTTACTTGACACAGGGCACTTTGCTTTGGAAGAAGAGTGTGAGGCGATCGCCGGGCACATTCACCGCTTTCTTCCCGCTCACATTACGTATAGCCACACCCCCTCCTAACCCAATGTCCTAACTTTTATGGCGATAGCTACATAGCAGTCCTAAAGCATTTGTGAGCAAGACTGAATCATTGAGCGGTCAGCGGTCAGCGATCGGCTTTTTGGCTGACTGTTGACTGCTGATCGCTCAGACCAGTGTGATTCTCATCATTCAAATAGGACTCGTGCTTCACCCGATCATGGCTGGTCGGCTGGTCGGTAAGGGAGGCTCGATCGTTTCTGCCACCAGACGCGTGTGATAGAGGTCAGCCACGTGTTGCTCTTCAGCCGCAAGGGCAACCTCCATTTCGTCAAAGATAGCAACCGTAGCGGGATCGGTCAGCTTATTGCGCAGTTTGTAGATATCGATCACGCCTGTTTGGAGGTCGCCCAGGGCACGACGCAAAATGCTTGCATCACCTCGACTAAACTGTAGCCATGTTTTGAGATGGGCGTAAGTACTGCTGGCAGCAGCCTGAAGCGATTGCTTCTCATCCAGAACGCCTAAGCGATCGTCTAGCAAGGCAAGGTGGCGCTGTCTAGTCGTGCAGATTGCCAGAAAAACGCGGCTCATTTCTTCATCAGCAGCATTTTCGGCGTAGTGCTCAAACGCTTCCAGTCCATATCGTTCACCCGCGATCGCTGTGTTGAGTCCTTGCACAATTTCACGTTTACTGGAACCGCCCCATTCTGCACCTAGCTTCCACCAACTAGCATCCCGATCGGTTTCACTGGGTAGTGTTGTGTCGGGCACTTCTAACCCCAAACGGTTCAAAATGGCTGTCGTGAAAAGTGGTAAATCGCCTGGACGACGTGAGGTGATCAGGTTACCGTCTACAACCAACGGTTCATCAACCACCCTAGCCCCTGCATTTTGAAGGTCTTTACGGATGGCTTTGAAGCCCGTCACACGTTTGCCTCGCACCCAGTCGCCCTCAATCAGCAGTTGTGGACCATGACAGATTGCTGCAACCCATTTTTCTTGCGCGATCGCCTCACCAACAAACCGTACCATATTGCGATTTGTACGCATGGCATCGGGTGCCATGCCACCGGGAATAATGACTGCATCGAAATCCTTTGCGAGTACTTCTGTGGGGGTCGCATCTGCCTTGATGGAAAGGCTGCCCTGTTTACCTTTATACTCTTCGTTCATACGAGAGCCAAGCACAATTACAGTCGCTCCGGCTTTCTTCAAAGCATTGTAAGGAATTTGAAATTCACTATCTTCGACCTGTTGCTCAATTAAAAGAGCAACTCGTTTTGCGATCGCGTGACCATTCAGCATGATGTTCTGGAAGTGATGAATGTTGGGCAAAATAAGTCAAACAGAACACACGAGAAGTCAGAAGAAGGTATCACAAAAGAGCCGCCACTACGCACGTATTGGCACGGGCGGCTTTTCGTTTTCAGTTAGAAAACACGACTGCTCGTATATCAAACCAAAGTTAATGCATTGAGGAAACAGGGGCATCACCCCTCAGATAGTCCATATAGTCCAACGAGACTCAGGGCGATCGTAGCTTTGTCTTTTTTGACAATCGGAGGCGGATGGCTGACCGCGCGCGCTAGCTATGAGCTTACTGATGAACACTCTCTAAAGTGAAAACACGATCGCAAACACACTCCCTTCGCCCAGTTTCGATCGTACCGAGATTGTGCCGCCCATCCCTTCTACTAACGTTTTGACGATGGCTAGCCCTAAACCGTGTCCGCCAGTCGAACGAGCGCGAGCCTCATCAACTCGGTAGAAGCGTTCAAAAATGCGGCTCTGATCCTGAAGCGGAATGCCCACGCCGCGATCGCGCACCTGAATCATTGCCTGCTGTTCTGTTCCCTCCAGAATCAAATCAATCGGTTGGTTAGACTCCGAATATTTCACAGCATTATCAATCAGGTTGATCAACACTTGTTTGAGGCGATCGCGGTCTACGATCGCAGCAATCGGTTTCGTTGCCTCAACTCGGAGCGATCGATGACTAAATTTTTCTGCCATCCCTGCCACTTCAAAAATCAGGTCATTCAGCACGAGCGGCTCCAACTGATAATGCGTGTAGCCACTATCAGCTCGCGCTAGATCGAGTAGATCCTCAAGTAGGCGCACTGTGCGATCGGCTTCCGCCGCCGCCGTTTCTAGCGCCTCTTTTTGATAGTCGGTTAAGTTGGTACTGCGCCGCAGCAAACTTTGCAAGTAGCCCAACACAACCGTTAAGGGGGTGCGTAATTCATGGGAAACATTGCCAACAAACTGGCGCTGCTGCTCCCAGGCATCCGAAAGCCGCGACAGCATCATGTTGAAGGTAAGCGCCAATGCTTTCACTTCGGTGGGCGCATGGCTCAGTTGCAGCTTGGCTTTGCTCAAATCATTGGCGGAAATTGCGCCTGCCATCTGGCTCATGTCTTGTAAGGGTTGCAACGATCGCCGAATGCGTAGGGCGATCGCGACAGTCGTCAGAATCGTTGCCAGAAGGCACACGATCGCCAAGCCCTGAATCGCAGCAGTTAACTGCCGCTGATCCTCCGTCACATCCTGCGCCATGTAAACCTTGCCCAGCAGCTTTCCCTTCGCTGTAACGGGACCTTCAGACAAAATCAGATAGCGACTCCCAACTTGATAAACTTGAGGCTTAAGCGGCATCTCTGCCAATGACATCAACTCGTCTGTAGCGGCAAACGACGAGGTTGCCCCCGTTGACTGAGCAAGTATCTGCTTGCCATCGACACTTTTAATCCAGATAGCTAACCCTGGCACAGACACATTATTAATGGTCTTTTGGAGACCGATTTCGACTGGCAGCATTTCGCTGTAAAGTTCTACCTCGCGTGGAAAACGACTCGCAATATATTCAACGCTCTGAGTGTGAGTCGTAATCAAAAGCTGCTGCATTTTCCAGCTTGTCCAAGTAGCAACGCACGCAAGACACAACATCGAGAGTGCAGCGATTTCTGCCGTCAAACGAAACTGGAGAGAAGCAGGATCCAGTTGCCTTTGCTTGACGTGACGAATTGTCCCCCAGAATTTGTGCATTAGTTGCATGGACACGCTGTCCCGTTCATGCGGTCATTTGGTTGTAAAGCGCCTGTGCCTTGGCGTTGGACGATCGCTCATGTAATCTAACGCACTCAATAAGAAAACTATTCATACTCTAGCTGAAGTCTTTTTTGTAAAATGATGGTGTCTTCATATCTAGATAAGTTTTTGCTGAGAAATACTCTCATGTTGAGAAGGGGTTTGCCTAGTAACCTATGGGTTATAAGCGCTCAGGTCATCTAGTTGAAAGGCACTCATGAGGCACTCTTCTTCACAGCAGGCAACAGCACTCAGTCGATTGATGTACCGGATACCTGGACAGACATACCTCTGGTTCGCAGTCGTGATCTTTGGGGCATCTAGTGCAGTGACCCGCAAGATCACCGAAATCGGCGCTCAAAACTTTATCGGTGGGCAGAATCCCATTTCTCTTTGCAACGTTTTGTTTGTGGGCAATCTTTGTGCCCTGATGGTTTTAGTCATCATTCATAGACAACAGTGGTATTTGACGGCGTTGAGGCAACGTTCCGGGCAGGAATGGCGTAGTTTAATCATCGTCGCTATCTTATCAGGAGCGCTGGCTCCCGGTTTAGTCTTTCAGGCATTGGCATTGACCCAGGTGACGAATGTGGTGCTGGTCACTCGTCTGGAACCGCCGCTGACGCTGGCGCTTTCGATCTGGCTCTTGGGCGATCGCGTCAATCGGTGGGAAGTTTTAGGCGCGATCGCTGCCTTTGTTGGAGTTGGCTTAACCATTTTCCTGCAACCCGCTAGAGAAGCCATGATGCAGATGGGGGGCTTCCATATCGGTGTGGGTGAACTGCTGGCAGCCTTGAGCGCGATCGCGCTGGCAGTTTCTACCATTCTTGGCAAAAAACGGTTGTCTCAAGTCCCTTTAGGACTCTACAGCATTGTACGGACGGGACTAGGAACCCTGATCTTCTTCGTCTTGGCGCTAGTGCTGTATGGTCGCAATCATTTTATGGGTGTGCTGTCTCCCTTTCTGTGGCAATGGATGCTGGTGTATGGCGTGATTATTGTCGTGGTCGGGCAATCCTTTTGGCTGACTGGCTTACGTGCATCGTCTATTTCTACTGCGTCGATCGTGGGTTCCTTCGCGCCGATCGTCGGCATTGTGGCAGCGTATTTCATTTTGGGTGAGGTGCCGACACTCGCTCAATATATGGGTGGCAGCGTCATTTTGCTAGGACTAGTGCTCAGCCAAATCGGTCTACAGCGCCGAACATACAAATCTGCTCTAACCAATGCAGAGTCTGTGCCCGCAGAGCAGGCGATCGAAGCGAACACGGGCTTCAAAGGCATTTAAGTAATGCTAGAAGTCGAATGTTTTTATACAGAATAACTGCGATCGCTAAGAGCATTGCTGTCAGCTTTTAGAGCTTAAATTCGAGTTATACCAAATCCAAAAACAGGCGCTACAGATCAAGCAGCCTAGCTGCCCTCACCCTTACCCTCTCCCAACGGGCGAGGGGACTGGATTTTAGCTCCCTTCTCCTTCGGGAGAAGGGCTGGGGATGAGGGCAAAGGATTTGTAGCCTTTGCAATTTGATTTGGTATTAGTTGAAAGACTGTCTTAAAAGCAAGACTTCTGGTTGCCTGCTATATGGCAGACATCCTTCAATTCAATGATACCTACTTGGAGGGATGTCTAAGTAGTCAAACTCGTATGTACCAAGCTGATAAAAATATAAAACTTTCCAAAAGTTTTTCTAAGATAGCTTTCACATATACGCTGTACTCATCGCTTACCAAAGCCTTATTCTCCTTTTAACATTCCTTTGTGTTCCTTAAGCTCATTTTTATTTTTATACTTGACCCTTCTAGAGTTTTTTCACTTACACTTTCTCACATAGAGGGAGCCTCATTTGTTTCCAAACGAGCCGTGGTGTAGAGGAGATACCTAGTTTTACGCTAACAGTTTGTGGCGATTGCTACCTCACCTGTTGCCGTACCAAATCGGTTATTGAGTAGGAACAAGACTGTTAGTGTTTCGTACAACAGTAGAGCTTTAAGGTTTGAAATCAATCTTCTATAATTCACGAAGACTGACTGTTGGTAGAGCGACACAAAAGCTATGAGTGGGGTCAGCCAAAGCTAGTTCGATTAGCAGCGCTACAGCCTTTCTTTCGTCACACGGTGATTTCGTTGAACGTTTGAAGCCAAAGAAACAGGCGTGACTGCATTCTTTTTTACTGAAAGCATTTAAATCTAACTGAGACCATTTTAGTCAACCTTACGCGAGTGCAAATTATGGTAGCAACACCTTCTAGGCAAGCGATTGACACCTCAATCAGTGCTTTTGGGCAAGCGCGATCGACCGTTGAGGGCGCACCGCTCAATGCTGAAGAACTTCGTAAAACTCATGCTTACTGGCAAGCTGCCTGTTATCTGGCAGTCGGGATGATTTATCTGCGTCACAACCCGCTGTTGACTGAACCGTTAACCGCAGAGCATGTAAAAAGTCGCCTGCTAGGTCACTGGGGATCAAGCCCTGGTCAGGCGTTCATCTGGGTACATCTAAATCGGGTGATCAAGAAATATGATCTCGATATGATTTATTTGTCGGGTCCCGGTCACGGTGCTCCAGGTGTGCTAGGTCCGGTGTATTTGGAAGGCACCTACTCTGAGGTTTACCCCGATAAAAGCGAAGATGCTGAAGGGTTGTTAAAGTTCTTCCGGCAGTTTTCGTTTCCTGGTGGGATTGGTAGCCACTGCACTCCTGAGACACCGGGATCAATTCACGAGGGAGGAGAACTGGGTTACAGCCTTTCTCACGGCTATGGGTCGGTTTTTGACAATCCCGATTTGATTAGCGCTGTCGTGGTGGGTGATGGAGAATCCGAAACGGGACCCCTGGCAACGGCATGGCATTCCAACAAGTTTCTGAACCCGCTGCGAGACGGTGCTGTGCTGCCAATCCTGCACTTAAACGGCTATAAGATTAATAACCCAACCATTTTGTCTCGTATCAGCCACGCGGATCTGGAGCATTTGTTTTTGGGCTATGGCTATCAGCCCTATTTTGTGGAAGGGTCTGATCCAGAGAGTATGCATCAAGCGATGGCAGCAACGCTCGATCGCTGTGTGGAGGATATTCTAGCCCTTCGGGAACAGGCGCGGAGCAGTGGAGAGGCGAAACTGCCGCGCTACCCCATGATTGTGCTGCGAACGCCCAAAGGTTGGACGGGTCCCGGTGATGTCGATGGGCATAAGGTAGAGGGATTCTGGCGATCGCATCAGGTACCGCTGTCAGGAATGCACAAGCATCCAGAGCACCTGAAGCTTTTGGAAGCATGGCTACGGAGCTATAAGCCTGAAACAGTGTTTGATAAGAGTGGCAAGTTGGTACCGGAGCTTAAAGCACTGGCACCGGAGGGCGATCGACGCATGAGTGCCAATCCTCACGTGAATGGTGGAGTGCTGCGGAAGGATTTACGGATGCCCGATTTTCGTCAATACGGCATGGAACTTCCCAAGCCTGCACAGATTGAAGTGGAAAACACCAAGCCTCTAGGTGTCTTTCTGCGAGATGTGATGCGACTAAATCCGACTAACTTCCGCGTCTTTGGTCCTGACGAAAATACATCTAACAAACTGCAAGCCATTTACGAAGTCAGCAAGAAGTTCTGGATTGCGGAGTATTTACCCGAAGATGCGGATGGTGGTGAACTATCGCCCGATGGTCGGGTGATGGAAATGCTGAGTGAACACACGCTAGAAGGCTGGCTGGAAGGGTATCTGCTCACTGGACGGCATGGATTCTTTTCAACCTATGAATCCTTTGTGCATGTGATTGATTCCATGTTCAACCAGCACGCTAAATGGCTGGAGATTTGCAATCACATCGCCTGGCGATCGGATATTGCTTCACTCAACTGGTTGATCACTTCAACCGTGTGGCGGCAAGACCACAACGGCTTTACCCATCAAGATCCTGGCTTCTTGGATCTGGCGCTAAACAAAAGCCCTGATGTGGTGCGAATCTATTTACCACCCGATGTGAACTCGCTGTTGTCGGTTGCCGATCATTGCCTAAAGAGTACGAACTACGTCAATATCATCGTGTCGGACAAGCAGCTTCACTTGCAGTTTCTGAGTATGGATGCGGCGATCGAGCACTGCACCAAAGGCATTGGCATTTGGGGTTGGGCAAGCAACGATCAGGGAGAAGAACCGGATGTCGTTCTGGCAACTGCGGGCGATATTCCAACGCTAGAGGCACTGGCTGCAAGTGTGTTTTTGCGAGAGGAGTTCCCCGATCTCAAGATTCGGTTTATCAATGTGGTGGATCTATTGAAGCTACAGCCCGATACAGAACATCCACACGGGTTAAGCGATCGCGACTTTGACTCTTTATTCACCATTGACAAGCCGATCATTTTCAACTTCCATGCGTATCCCTGGCTCATCCATCGTCTGACCTACCGACGCACCAATCATGACAATCTGCACGTGCGCGGCTACAAAGAGAAAGGCAGCATCAACACACCGTTGGAATTAGCGATTATTAATCAGATCGATCGCTTTAGCATTGCAATGGATGTGATCGATCGCGTACCCAAACTCAAGGTAGCGGGTGCTCATGCGAAGGAGAAGTTCAAGAACGAACAGATCAGCTGCCGCAACTATGCCTATGAACACGGCGAAGATCGACCTGATACGGTGGGTTGGAGGTGGCCGTATTAAGCAATTCAGCCCTCCGATTTCTTCAAGAAGTTGGAGGGCTTTAGTCAACACACGCATAGTAGACCTGCATTAGCGATTTAGCTCCAATTCCACATCAATGCATTGTCATCGAGTTGATCAGTCACAATGCGTCCAATCTGGTCAATTTCTGCCAGGTCTGCATCGCTGAGCTTGATCTCGCCTGCTTTAGCATTCTCAACGGCTTGCTCGGCATTACGAACTCCCACGATCGCGTTTGCTTGCGGTTGTGCGATCAGCCATGCCAGTGCGAGGTTGCCGAGGCTGGTTTGGTAGCGATCGGCGATCGGGCGCAATTTCTCTAAAGCCATCTGAGCACGTTGATAGGTTTCGCCTTGAAACAGCTTGTTCTTCGCGCGGTTATCTTCTGGCGGAAAGGTGTGATCGGCTCCAAATTTGCCAGTCAACAGTCCTTGTGCCAAGGGCGAGTAAGCAATGATGGAAATCTTCTGTTCTACACAATACGGCACGGCATCCTTTTCGACGTAGCGCCAGAACAACGAGTAGGGCGGTTGCAGGCTATCAATACGTCCATACTGAGCGGCTTCTTCGAGCTGTGCTTGAGAAAAGTTGGAGACACCGATCGCCCGAATTTTGCCCTGTTGTTTGAGATCGTTGAGTGCTCGCATGGTTTCTTCGATCGACACCACCTCACTTTTGAAAGAGCCGGAGGGCCAATGGATTTGGTAAAGATCGATGCGATCGGTCTTCAGATTTTGCAGGGAGGCTTCACACGCAGCAATGACCTGATCGTATTTCAGATGGTTAGAAAAAACTTTTGTCGCATAGACAACGCGATCGCGCACATCAGACAACGCTTCAGCAACCACCCGTTCAGAATGCCCGCTACCGTAAATTTCAGCCGTATCAACCGTCGTGATCCCGGCATCAAACGCGGCTCGAATGGCTTTGATGGTTTCAGCATCTTCAACGCCAACCCATTGGCTTTTCCCTGCCTGCCAGGTGCCTGTAATAACAGGTGTGATGTGAATGCCGGATGTACCGAGTTCTCGCTTTTCCATAGTGCTTAATCGCCCATTCATTCTTTGAGGTTTAACGCTTAAGCAGCTATCAGCTATCAGCTATCAGCTATCAGCTATCAGCTATCAGCTATCAGCTA
>NZ_JCACKI010000041.1:0-47348 GCF_059505325.1 Tildeniella sp. | reverse complement strand
ACTGCTGTTTCAGCCTATTGTGCTACGCTGCCTAATTGGATAAAGTCGAGCTTAGGTTTAAGGCAGGAGGCAGAAAGAAAACTGTGCTCCTCCTTGCTTTTGCCCTCTGCCTTCTGCTCTTCACAGCTACACTTCACTTGTTTGGGAACTGCTATGTAGCGCTTCTACAGATAACGAATTCCAGCTTTGGAAGACGAACAATGAAACAGACATCAGTGATTTAGCTATCAATCCTGTTGTCTGGCTCAATCATCTCTCGGACTCGATAAATGGGTCTTCCTTGCGATTCATGATAAGTTCGCATGAGCAGTTCTGCTAACAGCCCCACGCTGAAAAGTTGCACACCAGCCAGCACTAAAACTACAGCCAGAATCAAAAGTGGACGATTGCCGATGCTAACGCCGTAGGCAATTTTGATCGCTGTGAGGTAGACTCCGATCGCCGTGCCAATGGTAATTGAACCGACACCAAAAAGCCCAAACACGTGCATCGGCTTGGTTAAGAACTTACGCATGAACCAGACCGTCAGCAAATCCATAATGACCCGGAACGTGCGGTCTAAGCCATACTTGCTCTTGCCAAAGCGACGGGCATGATGGCGCACTGGAATTTCGGTAATTCTGGCTCCTTCAATAAACGCAAGGGCAGGCAGAAATCGATGCAGCTCACCATAAAGGTTCATGTCAGCAATGAGTTCTGCCCGATAGGCTTTGAGTGAACAGCCGTAGTCCTTCAGCTTCACACCCGTTACTTGACTAATCAGCCAGTTAGCAATTTTTGAAGGGAGTAATCGAGACAACGCTGCGTCTTGTCGGTCTTTGCGCCAACCGCTAACCAGATCATATCCCTCTTCTAATTTTGCAAGAAGGATCGGAATGTCAGCGGGATCATTTTGCAAGTCACCATCCAGCGTGACGATCACTTGTCCTCTGGCACAACTAAAGCCAGCCGCCATCGCTGCCGTTTGACCATAGTTACGGCGCAAAATAACCGCCCGTAGATCACTCCGAGTTTGCACAATCTGTTTGAGCAAGGTGCCAGAGTCATCAGTCGAGCCATCATCAATGCAAATGATTTCGTAGCGAAGCTGTTCTGCCTGCAAACTAGAGGCGATCGCGTCTACCAAATGCGGCAAACTTTCGTACTCATTGTGAATGGGTACGACAACTGAGACTTCAGGACGATGCGTGGCGCTAGAAGTGCGAACGAGGCTACCGTCAGGGTGTAATGAAGTACTCATTGGCAATAGCGATGGTGTTAGAAAAGCGAGGCTCAAAGCACTGTATCAAAAAACGTCCCCTTCATGAGCGTCCTTCATGAGCTTCATTGAGGCTGATAACAGGCTACAACGCGCCCTGCGCCGCGCAATTGGGCACAGTAGGTCTGGCTGATGCGATCGCCTTCGGAAGACAAGCGATCGATACCAATGCCGTTGCGTCCTTGATCCTTGCCAGAACTGTGGATATAGCTGCTTTCCCCCAAATATAGCCCCACGTGGGTCGCTTTTACAGGTGAACCGAAGAACACCAAATCGCCAGGAAGCAGCTCTGAAGGCGCGATCGCTTGTGTAAAGGCTTCCTGCTGATAGGCATCTCTAGGCAACCAGATACCCACTGAGGCAAAGGCGGCTTGCATCAAACCAGAACAGTCGTAGTTGGGTGCTACAGTGCCGCCCCAGAGGTACTCGTTGGGTTGTGCCATCGCTGCGTGGGCAAACGCGATCGCACTGTGTATCCTAGTTTTGATCTCTACTTCAGATAGGACGATTGCCTGATAAGGTTTGTTCGCGATCGTCAGGTACGCCAAGTCACTAACGGCTAACCATCCCCTATAGTCGTCCTCACAGAGACACACCTCTAGAGCAGGCTGGGTTGTCTGGGCAGCGGCGATCGTTGCTGTCGCTGTGAAGTATAAAGACCGTCCAACGGCTGCCTGTGTTGCCAGTCGGGCTAAAGCGGGCGAGTCATAGAGGTTCAAATTTGCCAGACTGCGATAGTGAGTATGAGCAGTTTTTGGCGAGTTCGCTGTTGATTCAGATAATTTTGGGGTCAAAACTGAGAAAACTCCCGATCGTCCTGTGCTTCTGATTTGGGTAGAAGTGTCGATGATTCTACAGCATTTCAACCTCTACACTCCTGTTACCGTGGAACCTCAGACAAGATCAGTCTCGACAGCTTTCATTTTTCTCCGGATCAAGTAGGGGTATTGGGAATAGTGGAGTGGTAGATGCACCCTGATCATGCCCCTGGCTTCTGGCTGGGGGCATTTACTTTTGTAAGGACACAAAACTAAGTGCGTCTGGATCGAATGGTGTCACAGAGTCCAGAATACAGGAGTTGTATCGTTTACTGGATGTGTGAATAACGGTTGGATGTATCGAGAGCAGGTAGAGCGATCGGCGGCTGGCACAACGGTTCTAGACTATTACACGCAGCGCTATCGCCACTCTAATCGGTCAGAGTGGGCAAGTCGGATTCAGTCAAGACAGGTGTTGCTAGACGACGCTGAAACAACGGTAGAGGCTGTTCTACTAGCAGGGCAGTGGCTAACCTACCATCGCGCTCCGTGGCAAGAACCGGACGTACCGTTGGCGTTTGAGGTGCTCTATGAGGACGCAGCGCTGACGGTGGTGGCAAAACCGTCTGGGCTACCAGTGCTGCCGGGAGGTGGTTTCCTGGAGCACACGTTGCTCTGGCAGTTGCAGCAGCGCTATCCACAGGAAACACCGCTACCGATTCATCGGTTAGGACGGGGTACGTCTGGGCTAATGTTGCTGGCGCGATCGCCCGATGCCCGTGCCCACCTCAGCCAGCAGTTGCGCGATCGCCAGATGCAGAAAATCTATCGAGCGCTGGCTCAAGGCAACTCCATGCCCGATCGCTTCTCCATTACGGAACCGATCGGCAAGCAGCCCCATCCCGTTTTGGGCTATGTCTACGCAGCGCATCCTCAAGGCGCATTGGCTCAAAGTGACTGTCAGGTGCTGCGCCGCGATGCTGAAACGGCGTTGCTTGATGTGACCATTCTGACAGGCAGACCGCACCAGATCCGCATTCATCTGGCAGCCACTGGCTATCCACTGGTGGGCGACCCGCTCTATGCGATCGGTGGTATGCCCCTCATCCAACCTCCGTCTGAAAACGGTAGACTACCTGTACCGGGTGATTGTGGCTATCATCTCCACGCGCTGCACTTAAGCTTTACGCATCCCAATGGGCAGCTAATGACGTTTACCTGTTCACCGCCGCCAGTGCTAGCAGTGTGAGAAGAGACCGTTACAGTGAGCCGCCAACACTTCAATTTGGACTAAACTGCCTCTATTTTTGGTGTTTATCTACGTGCGTCACCCGATCCACCCTCACCCTAGCCCTCTCCCACAGGAGAGGGAACCGGAGGCTCCTTCTCTCTTGGGAGAAGGGGTTGGGGGATGAGGGCAAATAACATGATGCGTTAAGTATATAAATGCCCTATTTTCAGCCCTATTGTTTAGAAACGCTGACCTTTCGGAACAATAAGTGCACCACTCATACAGAAAGTAAGTGCAGGATGAGTCAGATAGAGGCTGGAAAGCAACTCTATCAAGATTTTGTGAGATCTTGACGACGAATGCCTCAATTGCTACACAAGCCGCAAAAATTCTGTAGCCTTGAATATGGCTAGTTCCGCACAAATCGTCGTTTGTAGACTGCTTTCCTCCTGATAGACCGACGCATCCTGCTTAATGGTGTCACCCTGCGCTCAGTCGATCGACCCAGCGATCTTGTTGTCTCTAACAGTTCGCAGTGACGATCGAGGTTGAGGCATGAGTCTGTAACCATTAGACATGATTCCAGGATTCTGACTGCAACTTGAATGCCTTTCCGTCGATTGCCCAACGTCTCGCGTCTAACACCGCCCGATCGCACGGGTACATTCAGAATGATCTTGAGCGTTGCCATCACAAACCTTGTCCTGTTACCCGAAACCTGTGGATCGAATGACACTAGAAACTCTTGAACTGATTGAACTCGACGGTCGAAAGTTTGCCCCGGCTGACCAGCTACCAGCGGTCGAATGGCCCCCCTGTGTGCTCAGTGAACGTCCTCATACCACCTTGACACTGAAGGATGATGACCTGTTTTTACTGACCGATACACTGGGCAATATCGGCGGCTGCATGGACAACGATCGTAGCTCTAGCATGGGCTTGTTTTGCCGCGACACTCGCTTTCTCAGCCGACTGGAACTGCAAATTGAGGGTCGATCGCCCATCCTTTTGAGCAGTACGGCTGATAAGGGCTTCTTCCTGTCGGTTTTGTGCGCAAACCCGCAGATTGACGATCGCATCCGTGCTGAGTCGATCGGCATTAAGCGCGAATTGGTGCTCAACGGTGGCTTGTTTGAGGAAATCGAAGTCTCCAACTACACCACCAGCACCGTCAGCTTTGAACTAACGTTGAGCTTTGATGCCGACTTTAAAGACCTGTTTGATATTCGGGGCTACGGTCGCGAAAACCACGGTCAACTGTTACGGCTTATCCCTTCTGAAGGCACAGCGCCTGACCAGATAGAAACAGTTGCGGTGGATGACTTAACCAAACCAACCGCTAAGCCTATAGAACTGACGCTTGCGTACAAAGGGCTAGACGGTGCGCTGATGGAGTCGCGCCTCTACTTTGTGCATCAGCAGCCCGATTTTCTGAAAGGCTTTACGGCTGTTTGGCAGTTGACGATCGCCTCTCACGAAACGCTGAAACTGGGCTATCGCCTGCAAATGTTTAACAACAACAGCGCCATTTCAGTCGTCAGTGCCCCTGTTACCCTCTCTCAGGCAAAAGCGGCTGAAATGGTGGAGGAGCAAACCTGGCGGCAGCAAGTAACTCGTATTCGATCGGATAAGAACACCTTCAACCAGATCATTGAACGGGCGGAGCAGGATATTTACTTGCTGCGGCAATCGTTTGGCAAAGGGAAGGCACTCTCGGCTGGAGTGCCCTGGTTCTCGACGCTGTTTGGGCGTGATTCGATCATTGCGGCTTCTCAGGTACTCATGCTCGATCCGCAGATTGCACGCGAAACGCTCATCATCCTGGCACAGTATCAGGGTAAAAATGAGGATGAATGGCGCGATGAACAACCAGGGAAAATTCTGCACGAAATTCGCTTTGGCGAAATGGCACGCTGCCAGGAAATTCCCCACACGCCTTACTACGGCACTGTTGATGCCACACCGCTCTGGCTGATGCTCTACGCCGAATACTTCGCCTGGACTGCCGATCGCGAAACCCGCGATCATCTGTGGTTGAATGCCCTCACGGCGATGGATTGGATCGATCGCAACTGCAAAGAAACGGGTTACCTCAGCTACTTCCGCACCTCCAAACGGGGCTTGGCGAACCAAGGCTGGAAAGATTCTGGCGACTGCATCATCAACCGACGCGGACAGCTTGCAGAAGGCGCGATCGCCCTTTGCGAAGTGCAGGCATACGTCTACGCTGCCAAAATCCGACTGGCGCAAATCGCTCGCATGAAGAAGCGCATTGACCTCGCCGATCGTTGGGAAGACGAAGCCAAAGACCTCAAAATGCGCTTCAACCGAGACTTCTGGATGGAAGATCAGGATTTTTGTGCGCTAGCTCTGGATGGTGATGGCAAACCTGTAGACAGTATCACCTCTAATCCCGGTCACTGTCTCAATCTGGGCATCTTCACGCCCGAAAAGGCATACAGCGTTGCCGAACGCCTGCGGGCACCCGATATGTTTAACGGCTGGGGCATTCGCACTCTTAGCAGCCTGTCTCCTGCTTACAATCCAATGGGTTACCACATTGGCTCTGTGTGGCCCCACGACAATGCCATGACGGCGATCGGTCTGCGATCGCTGGGTCTCATCGACCAGGCACTTGAGGTTGCTAAAGGCATTCTGGATATGACGAAGCGCCAGCCGTACCAGCGTCCCCCAGAACTATTTTGTGGCTATGAGCGCACTGACGACAACGATCCGGTGCAATACCCCGTTGCTTGCTCACCCCAGGCATGGGCAACAGGTAGTGTGTTTCAGCTGATCCAGATGATCGTTAACCTCGTACCTGACGCACCGAACAACTACCTCCGCATCATCGATCCGGCACTGCCTGAATCAATCAACTACCTCTCCCTTCAGAACCTCCGTGTCGGACCGACATTATTGGATCTGGAGTTTGAGCGATCGGGTTCGAGCACCGCCTGCCGTGTTTCTAAAAAACGCGGTAACTTGCGTGTGGTGATTGAAGCGTAGATAAGAGCGCGACTGCCACCGCACAGAAACCGGGTTTCTTCACGATAAGATGCTGTGATCATCCAAGCTGCGTCTAGAAACCCGGTTTCGCTTAAACAATCTTTTCGACTAGAAAAGCACTAGACAGACTACAATTTTGGTGGTACAAGTGTTCTAAATACTGACGATCGCTTAATTATGGCTATGGAAACCCTTACCGATCCCCAACAAGAGCTTTATGACTGGCTGGTAGGCTACATCCGCGAGTACCAGCATTCGCCTTCGATTCGACAAATGATGAAGGCAATGGGCTTGAAATCTCCGGCTCCCGTCCAAAGCCGTCTAGAGCACTTAAGGACGAAGGGCTACATCGATTGGAACGAAGGTAAAGCCCGCACTATTCGCCTCACTCAAGCATCGTCTCCAGGTGTGCCCATCTTGGGAGCGATCGCAGCAGGCGGCTTGGTTGAAACCTTTGTGGAGACTGAGGTTGAGCATCTCGACTTTTCCAACATGCTGTTAAATCCTCGCTTTTTTGCCCTACGGGTACGTGGGCAGAGCATGATTGAGGCGCTCATTGATGATGGAGATGTCGTCATCATGCAGCCAATTTCTGACCCCAAAGCGCTGAAAAACGGCACGATCGTTGCCGCTAGAGTGGAAGGGCAAACAACACTGAAGTACTTTCATCGCAAAGGCAGCAGGGTCGTTCTGCAACCTGGCAATCCTGATGCTGAAACGTATCCACCGATTGAAGTGCCTGCTAAAGATATTGATGTTCAGGGCATTCTAGTCGGTGTCTGGCGAGAAAAGCTGTAGCAAAGATCCCCGACTTCTTGGTTGATTCCAATTTGATTGGCTAAACGTGGTTCAGAAGTCGGGGATCTGGGAGCAAAGGGATGCGGGAAACATCGTGTGGCTGTGGCATGATGGCTGAATCTAAAAGCACGTCCTATCGCCTCAATTCCCAGATGCCGCTGTGAAACCCTCTCAATCTTTCCTACAGGTCTTCCAAAGTCGCAAGATGGCGGCAATTTTACTGCTGGGGTTTGCCTCTGGACTGCCGTTTGCGCTGACGGATGATGCGTTTCGCGCCTGGATGACGAAAGCTGGATTGGATCTCAGCACGATCGGCTGGTCTAAATTAGTTAGTCTGCCCTATTCGCTCAAATTTATCTGGTCGCCGTTGCTTGATCGCTTCGTACCACCTTTTGGGGGACGTAGGCGCGGCTGGATGGTGCTGGCGCAAGTAGGGCTGGTCGTTGGGATTGGAGCGATCGCGCTTCAAATGGGTCTTATTGCAACGCTAGACCCGCAGCAGCGATCGTTCAGCTTGAAACTACTGGCTCTCACCGCATTGGGAGTGGCGCTATTGAGTGCGACCCAGGATATTGCGATCGATGCCTACCGTGCTGATGTGGTTTCAGAGCGGGAAGTTGGGGCTAGCGCATCAATGACCATTTTGGGCTACCGAATTGCCCTTCTTGTGACAGGCTGGATTGCTTTTAACCTTGCTGATCGCATCACCTGGCCATGGGTTTATGGGTTGATGGCGCTACTAATGGGTGCTGGGCTGCTAACGTCTTTTTGGGCACCGGAACCAGTAGAGCGCGATCAACCGCCTGAATCGCTGCAACAAGCGGTTGTACTGCCCTTTCTGGAATTTCGTCATCGTCTGGGCTGGCGGCAAGCGCTCTTGACACTGGTTTTTATTATTGTGTTCAAGTTGGGTGATGCAATGGTTGTCACGATGGCAGTGCCATTTCTGGGTGGCAAGGGGCTTGGTTTTGCCGATGCGGATATTGGCAACATTCGGCAGGGTATGGGGCTGATTGCCACGATCGTCGGCACGCTGGCAGGTGGAGCCGTGCTGAGTAAAATTGGCATCAATCGATCGCTCTGGGTGTTTGGCGCTCTGCAAGCTGTCAGCAATCTGGGCTACTACGTTCTAGCCGTGGTGGGTAAAGACTACCCAACGATGGTGGTAGCAATTAATGTTGAGAACTTCTGTGGTGGATTGGGCACGGCTGGCTTTCTGGGTTTTTTGATGAGCCTTTGCAATCCTCGTTTCTCAGCCACTCAGTTTGCGCTGCTGTCTAGCCTGATGGCAGTGGGTAGAGATTTGCTGGCGGGACCTGCTAGCGGGGAACTGGCGCAACGGCTCCAACCCTTCATTCAGGCGAACTCAGCGACATTGGGTAACGCTTATCTGGCAGGTGCAACCCAGCAGGGATGGGCGCTGTTCTTCTTAATCACACTTGCAGCATCGCTGCCCGGTCTTTTGCTGTTGCCTCTGTTCGCACCCTGGAACGCTAGGCGATCGAATTTTGCGAATTTGCATGATGAGAATTGACAATGTCACGTTACGATAAATAAGAAGAACTTCACAAATCTTGAGTGAGGTCTCAGAATTCTTACCGAATTAAATACTAGTTATACGGCTCCTCCCATGGCGTTCTTCAGGCAGTACATTGCTCCCATTTTTATCTTTTTAATCTTTTTTGTGGCATTAGCAGCCGTTAGTGCCCGGATCTTTCTGCCCTCTGACATGGCGGCTCCCGCTCCCATAGGGGAAGTCAGTCCGCAAAAGTTGGAACCCAGTGCAGAGTCGCTTGCTGGTCTGCCACCAGCACTGGCAGCGTTGGTAAAGGGCTTGCCTGATGACCCGGCTCTGTTTCAGTAGCCCCAAACTGTGTTATTCTTCTCAACTACCCATCTCTGCTGCCTTGAAAGCTCAATCTTAACCACCGGATAGTCGTGTCTTCATCACACCAGATGCCCGATGGTTACCAGTTGCGTGTGGGTTCTGGGCTTGATCGCGCCCTGTTGGTGAAGTTCATGCAGCGGACGTATCAGGAGATGGAAGGGGCAGGCGAGTACGCACATCTGGCACAGACGGTGGAGCACTATTTGTCAAGCGAAACGCCGCTCTGGTGGGTTTCTTTGTCTACTGACGATCGCTCAGGAAGTTTGCCCAACGTACCGTTACGTCGATTGCCCCAACCCATTGCGTGTCTCTGGTTGGGGAGTGCGATCGACCAACTGCATGGCGATCGTCATGCTCATATCTTCTTACTCTACGTACTCCCAGAGCACCGACGGAAAGGTATTGGTAAAGCGCTTATGCTTCACGCTGAAGCCTGGGCAAAAGCCAGAGGCGATCGCCAAATTGGGCTTCAGGTCTTTCAATCAAATCAAGCTGCTCTTAGTCTTTACGATCGCTTAGGCTTTCGTACTCAATCGCTATGGATGGTGAAGTCTTTGTGGTAGGTGAAGTCTTTATAGTAAGAGTGCTGACTCAGAACTCGGCTTCTGACGAACGACTCACAAGCCTTTTAACAGCGCTTCTTCAAGGGCTTCGGTGAGCGCTTGAGCAGTCTGCTTATCAGTTCTCTGTTGATGGTCAACGGTATACAGTGGCGGGCTGATGGTGATGGTGACGTGTGATCGCCAGACTGGTGCGGGCTGATAGTGGATAGCAATGGGCACGATCGGAATGTGTAGCCGCTCGGATGACAGCGCCTCTGCTTGCAGCACCAGCCGCGCCAAGCCAAGCTTGAGCGACCGCACAGCCTGATCGCGGACGATGCCCCCTTCTGGAAACAGCATCAGCTTTTTGCCCCTTTGTAGGAGTGCGATCGCATAGCGAAAACTAGCGATTTTAGGCTGGTTTACATCCACTGGAAACGCTCCCAGTCGAGGTAGTAGCCAGCCCTGCCAGCCCGAAAACTGATTGGCATTCGTCATAAACCAGAGCGGTTCGACGCTTAGCACTGCCAGCACAACCGGATCCCAACGGCTGTAATGTTTGGGTGCCAGCACCATCGCGCCTTGAGTTGGCAGATGCTTGATGCCTTCAATGACGATCGAACCAAAGAAAAGGCTCAAAAACAAACGATGCAGTGGCAGCAGCAGCCAGTAAAGCCACGGCTCAACCGACGCATGCACAGGTGGCTCAGATACGGCTTGTGGATCAAGGCTAGCTTGTGGAGTAGACATAACATCAGCCAGAAAGAAGTAAGAGATGGGCAAATAGCAGAACAACGGGGCACAGGTACATTAGCTCCTGCCTCCTGCCTCTTCGCGGAAGTGAGGTGTGAGGTGTATTGCTTCTGCCTCCTGCCATCTGCCTCCTGCCTCCTTCCATCTGCCTCCTGCCATCTGCCATCTCCCATTCTTGATCACCATCCCTATCAAGGATTATTCACCGTCTTTACCGTCAAAACCTGTGGTGGGGTCGAATCAGGTGGATAGAGAAAGTCTAGCTGGACGAGGCGACGATCGCCTTTTGGCATGGTCAGCGAAATCAACGGTTCGCCCTCTTGTCCGCGCTGAAGGATCAGGTGGACATAACGCGTTTGGGGTGCCCCTCGATCGTCGGTGTAGCGCAAACGTACGGGTCCACGAAAGAAAATGCGATCCTCAGGTGGTGTAAAAAACAGTAGCCCACCTTTGGCTCGATCTTCCTTTAAGGGTGTCTGAATTGCCACAGTCACTGTCTGGCGCTGTCCAGTAGCGTTGTGTAACGGCAACGTCAGGCTGTACTGAATACCATAGTTACCATGCGCCTGGTAAGCCGTATCAGGGTAACGTACCAGCAAGGATGCACTCTGCACTTGCCCGGTGCCAAACGTGCCTTGATACAACGTACTCAGCCCGTAAGAAAAGGCACGTCCTCGTTTGGGAATGCTCAACGAATCAGCTTTAGGACTATCCGTTAAGTTTGCCTTCCACTCCGAGCCGAGCGCGACACCCGAAACACGTCCATAAATGACACGAGCGTAATCTTTCAGCCGCTCGATCGGCGTTGGCGGAATATCACGCGGTCCTGCCAAACTACTGTTAAGCAGCAAGTTTTGCCATTCCTCTAAGGTCGGGCTGCGTTCCGTTTTATCGGGATTCAACGGTGCAAACATTGCCAGACTTGCCATGTAAACGGGTCCATTGCTCCTGAGCCGCAGCAGCGTTGAGCGACCGTTAGACGAAGGCGTGACATTCCCCACGGGGATCGGCAGGTTCATGAGCATCCAGCTTTGTCGGGGTGGGACGACCATCACAGCGGGCCAGTTTCCCTGCCGCCGTCCGCGCAGTACATCATTGACCGTGCGGCTACCGGGTCCTGCATAAACCCTCCCCGTCGGATCATCCACATAAGAGGGCAACTCCACAAACAGCGCATCGGGACGTGTGAGATAGCTGGCACCCTGCAAAATGTCGATCGTCACAGGCTGATACGTCGGGTTATACACCAGCACTCCCTGAAAGAGCGTGCGCGTATTATTCGAGCCTTTCGTTCTTGCAATGTGATGCGAGAATAAATCAAACCGACCCTGAAAGGGAAAGTTGAGATGGGCGAATGCGACTGCCTTGCCCTCTGGCGGAAAGGTCGATAGCAAAATGCCCTCGGTCTGCACTAGCTCAGGACTGTTACTATTGAAAACCGGAACGGTATCAAGCTGTCCGGGTAAGGGGCGAAGCTCTTGAGGCTCAAACACTTCTTGACGCTGAAGCAATTCCTGAGGCGGTAACCGCTGCTCCTGAAACGGCACAATTTCTTGTGGCGGTGGTACTTTTGGTGGTGTTGAGGTTGGTGATGAAGGCGATGGTAAGGGAATCGGAGCCGCGATCGTCTGTGCGAGGGTGAACGATAACAATGAAAACATCAGCAAAACCGAAAGAATCCTACAGCAAGGGCATTAACTGGCACAGGTATGAACTGGCAGAGTCATAAGAGCGTCGGGCGGTGTGTACCCGATCGTAGTAACCAACTGCCAGGTCTAAGAGCAGTGTGAGAAGCCAACGGTACAAAAGCGCTACTCGACTAAAACGGTGCAACTTCAGGTAGAAGGATGACATGAGCAGGAGGTGAGCTACAACACCTGAGCTTTTTAGACACACAACATTTATTTAGGAGTCGCAGAATCATACACTAGGTTCAAAACCGCTATCGATGATTACACCCATCCGCAACTAGCGTCAGGAGCTTTAACAGTTTCTCGTTAAGCGTGAATCCTGACAAGCCAGCATTCACCCTGAACAGAGTAAGCGTTTTAGCCGCTTAGACCAAGAAACCTGTCACAGCAATGCAACGATCGACACATCTCTTTAAGGAAAGAATTTTGCCTGAACCCCGTTTAGCTCGTCGTTTGAGCCTTACCATACTGTTTTTGGTCAGTATTAATAGTTTTAGCTATCTCCATGATGCCCTCTTCGCGCCTGCGATCGCGCAAACGGCTGATGCGGGTAATTACTGCCAAGGGCGATCGCGCGATGGCTTCATTAATGGCAAAGCGGTCTGCACGTTTCCCAGCGGCAACCGTTATGAAGGCGAACTGCGCGACAGCCGACGACAGGGTAAAGGTGCCTTTATTTTTGCTAACGGCACTCGCTGTGACGGTGAGTTTAAGGAGGGTTTGCTCAACGGCAGAGGAGTTTGTACGTTTCCCAGCGGCAATCGCTACGAAGGCGACTTTCGTAACGGCAAACGTGAGGGTAGAGGCATCTTTAGCTTTGCTGACGGCACTCGTTGTGATGGTGAGTTCCAGAACAATTTGCTCAATGGTACTGGCGTTTGCACGTTTCCTGGTGGGAACCGCTTTGAGGGTACCTTTCAGGACAGTCGTCGCCAAGGTAAGGGCGTTTTTGTCTTCGCAAATGGTATTCGCTGCGAGGGGGACTTTCGCAATGAAGTGCTGAATGGCTTCGGTGTTTGCACGTTTCCCAGCGGTAATCGCTATGAGGGCGAATTTCGTGACGGTAGGCAGAACGGCAGAGGCACTTACGTTTTTGCCGATGGCACCCGCATTGAAGGTGTATGGCGAGACGGTAAATATTTCAAAATTCCTAAAGACGGGCGCATGTAAAGCTAAGAGCTTGCTAAAAAATAACGGCACACTTTTGGATCAGCGATCAGCTTTTCGCTGGCGGCTGACGGCTGACAGCTACAGACCCTGCTGGTCTTTCTGTACAACTCCTAAGGCACAGTGACAGGTGTTTTTTTCTTTTGCGAGGTCTTTTGCGTTTTCTTAAGCGCAATGTCTCAATTATTGCTCTTTGTAAGGATTGCTGTATCTCACAGCACATCTTCCCTTAAACTAAGCTCTCAGTCTGAGTTTTAAGCGTCTTAGGTAAACACATGCCGCACTTCTCCTGGCACGATTATTTAATGATTCTTTCGTTCTTTGCGTCGATCGCGGGTACAGCGCTTCTCTTTAACGGTACCCAAGCAGATGAGAGCGATTGGGAAACCACCGATCGCGTGTTGATGTTGATGACGTTTACCTATTGGATGGTCTACTGCCTTGCCACGGGCGTACAACATTTTATTTTGCCCCAGTGGGAGGTGCTGCTCTGGAGCGTGAAGCTAACAGGCGTACTTGCGTACTTGCTGACCGCAGCCTGTATGCTCAGCTTGCCGCTGCACCGTGTTGCTATCCGCCAACCAGAGTAATGAGTGATGGGGCATGGAAATTAGCGCTTAGAGCTTGCTAAAAAATAACTGCACGCTTTTGAATCAGCGATCAGCTTTTTGCTGATGGCTGACGGCTATAGACCCTGCTGTTATTTCTGTACAACTCCTTCGTTTCTCGAATTAGGTTCTCGAAGAAGCGTAGTGCTACTGACTGACGATGCCAGCACATAGGCGCACCAGTTTCCCTCTGTTGAGCTGTTGCGTGTCAATGTAGCGGCTCTACAGGTAGCCAACCATAGTGCTGGCACACGTCCCACGAAACCGAGTTTCTGTGGGACGTGTGCAGTCCTACTTTAAAGATTTTGCCCACCGCCCCTGGTTTGTTCCTAAACTAAGAGCAGATAGACCTTAGATCAACGACTTCCTGGTCGCTAAAGCGGCAAACCAGTACACGTTGAACCTCAGTCTGCCTACTATTGCATCTGCCGTTGTCGGTTCATTGGGTCACTTCCGGGTTCCGATCGAACTATTCGCAATTACCTGGCTTTCTGAATGAATCATTCGGCGACTGATTTACTCAACTTTCGTGCTGATCTGCTTAACCAGACATATCTGGGGCAGTTGTGTGGATCGGGACAGCGTTTTCTCGATCGCTATGAGATCCTGAAGATTCTCGGTCGGGGTGGCTTTGGTATCACTTTTTTGGCGAGGGATGCTTCGCTTCCTGGGCAACCTCTCTGTGTGATCAAGCAACTGTGTCCCAAAGTTAACGATGCGGCTGCGCTGCAACAGGCTCGTAAGCGGTTTGAGCAGGAAGCTGCAACCCTGAGCAAACTTGGCAGTCATGCTCAGATTCCCCAGTTGCTGAACTATTTTGAAACGGCTGGTGAATTTTATTTAGTGCAAGAATACGTCCGAGGGTTCACGCTGAGTAAAGCCGTGAAACGCTATGGTCCTTTTTCTGAAACTGGCGTGAAGCAGTTTCTGCGTGAGTTTTTGCCTCTATTACAGTATGTGCATGGCAATCGTGTCATTCATCGAGACATCAAACCACCTAACCTGATTCGCTGTCGTGATGATGGCAGGCTGGTACTGATCGATTTTGGCGCGGTTAAACAGATTGCTAAAACCAGCGATTCAGGTGCTAAATCAACGACGACGCAATTTGTGGGTACCGTTGGGTTTGCGCCACCAGAGCAACTTGCCTCTCGCCCAATTTACTCTAGCGACATCTATGCAGTTGGTGTGACCTGCTTGTATCTGCTGTCGGGTAAACCACCACTGGAGTTTGACTACGAATTTCTGACGGGCGATGTGCGCTGGAGTGACTACGTTTCGGTCAGCGAACACTTTGGCACGGTGTTGAGCAAAATGCTGAAAGTGTCTCCTCAAGAGCGTTTTCAGTCGGTTGATGAGGTCATGCGGGCACTGGAGTTGGAGCCTTACTTCGACAATCTGGTGCATTGTATGAATATTAAGCCCAAGCCCTTTCCTCATACCGCCCAAAATGAGACCGATGCTGAGAGCTACGTGCCGCCGATGGTGCGAACCGCGATGGCAATTCGAGATTGGCAAGCCAAACTGAAGGCTAGACGGCTGCGCGATCGTCTCTACCAGCCCACCATCACCCACAGTGGTTCGAGCTACTTTCGGTAAGCAGGCTGAGGTGTGATTCGCTGACTTATGCTTAAATGACATCATGCTTGTTCTTGCGTAAAGCAGAACATGCCAAAACTGCAAGCGATGCACGATGTCATTACCCCTGAATGGCGACCGAACCACCCTCAAATGAAGCCATTCTCCTGATCCGAGTTGCCCAGCGCGATCAGGCGGCTTTGGCAGAACTGTACGATCGCTATGCACGAGTTCTCTACTCCGTTGCCTTCAGAAGCTTGAGATCTGCTGAAGAAAGCGAAGAAGTTGTTTTAGATGTTTTTGCCCAGGTATGGCGCACGGCAGCCCGCTATGACGCAAGCCGAGGACGGGTCGATAGCTGGCTGTTTATGATGACGCGCAGTCGCGTGTTGGATCGGCTCCGCAGTTTACAGCGCACAACCAAGGTTACACTCGCGTCAGAGAATGTTGCAGAGATCCAAACAACCAATCCTGGCGTAGATCCTATTGAAAACCTCCTGATCTCAGAGCGCCGCGATCGAGTGTTAGCCGCCCTCAGCCAACTTCCCGAAGAGCAACGCCAGGTAATCGAGTTGGCATACTACAAGGGTCTCACCCAATCGGAAATCGCCGCGCAAACAAACCTTTCCCTCGGTACTGTTAAAACTCGCGTTCGGTTAGGGTTGAGCAAATTGCGAGTTGCCCTCGGTTACTGGGAGCCAAGCTAGGATAGGAATCTAGACCATCAGAATGTAATGAACGCTGAAGACCGCTGTTTCTGTGAACTTGCTCCGCTGTATGCACTCAACTTGCTTGACGATGATGAGCGTCACTGGGTTGAGGCACAAATCCTTGAAAATCCAGAGTTGGCAACTGAGCTGGCAGAGCACCAAACCACAGTGAATGCCCTTCCTTATGGCACACCAGCAGTACCGATGGCAGCAGATCTAAAAGACCGACTGTTTCAACGGTTAGCAGAAGAGCCAGCAGATCCACCACCGCTCATTGCTCTTCCCACACGTCCTAACCAATCGTTTCAGGACGAACAATCTATCCCCGCTTCTGCTCCAATGCCTGTCAGCGGAGTGCGGGACGGTGATTCACGTGTTATGCCGTTCCGTCGCCGCACTGAGGTCTGGTTACAGGCTGCTGGGGCTATTGCCGCACTGGCAGCGATCGCCCTTTTAGTAGACAACTACCGTCTTCGTCAACGCGTTCAGGCTGATCAGGCGATCGTTGCCACCCTTCAACAGCCCGACAGCATTGTTTACACACTTAGAGGGACTGAGCAAGCTGCAACTGCCTCTGGTAGCCTGGTGGTTAACCCTGGTGAAAAAACGGCTGTCGTGCTTGTGCAGAATCTGCCCGCCTTGCCTGAAGGAAAGGCATATCGCCTGTGGGCAATTCCCAAAGGGGCGACTAAACCAACCTATTGCGGAGAGTTTAACAACAGTAGCACTGGTACCGTTCAATGGTCTCTACCGGAAGTAGAGTGTAGTGCCAGTGCTCCCCAAATGCTCATCACGGCTGAATCGGTGACCGCTCCCCCGGTGCCAGCAGGACCGTTAGTCATGAAGAGTATGCTGCGATCGTGAATGCCTTATTTCAGCGCCCACGCTAGAAAGCGTTCTGTGTAATAGAGCGCTAGCTGGTTGCTCACACCGTTGAATACTTTATCAAAGACATGTTCTGCCCAGGGGATTTCGATCCAGACAGCACGTGTACCCGTTGCTTTTAATCGTTCGTAGAGTGCTCGCCCAAACTTCGCCTGCACCAGATGATCGCGCCCACCATAAATGAGCAACGATGGCACAACTGGACTGGCAGTTACAGAACCTGAAGGGCGATCGCGGCTACCATAGGTGAGCATCGGTTGCCCGACATAATTATAGGGAGAAGCCTGTCGATAAAGCTCAGGAAACTGTTCTGGTGTGCCGCCGAGCAGCGCGTTGAGTACAGCGCGACTATTAATTGGGTCAGGGCTGGGCAAATCATAGTAGCCCTTCGCCAGGTCAACGGGTCCGTAATAATTTACCACCGCTCGAATTGGGATACGACTGGGTTGGTACGCCGCCAGCATTGCCAGATGCGCTCCCGCCGATCGCCCCATCAATGCAAGCCGCTCCAGATCCACTTCCAACTCCGTCGCGTGTTGTTGAATATAGGTCAGCGCTGTTTTCACATCGTCAAGCTGTGCGGGAAAGCGATATTGGGGTGCATGGCGGTAGTCGATCGCTACCACCGTATAGCCCCGCGCTGCCATGTAGCGGCTAAACGGCGCATCATCATTGGGGCTACCGCGCTGCCATGCACCACCGTAAATGACTACGATCGTCGGATACAGAGCAAGTTGCTTGTCAACCTGTGGCGGATGGTAGACTGTCAGCGTTAACGGCACTCCATCAGGTGCGGCAAACTGTATGCCTGCCGTTATGCGTACAGGTTGTTCAGGAATCCCCCGAAAGGCATCCATGAGAATAAACGGCTTGGCACGCATGGGTGGCTCAGGCATACTAGCGTCATCGCCAGCGATACTAGTGATTTGTTCTGATGCTTTTTGTTTTGATGCTTGCGCCAGTGCTGTTTGTAGCCGCAGCAATGCACTTAACCGAGAGACGGATAAGTAATCGGCTCCTAAGGCTGTCTCCATTGATTTGGCTGCTTGTTGATTGGCAGCCGCAAACTGGCTCAGCGGTAAGGTGCTAATGATCAGGCTGAAAAAGCTAAAAACAAGCACAAGGCGAAACAACCAACCTTTACGGACAGACCGCAACGCAAGTAGAGCCGCGATCGCATTTGCCACAATTAACCAGGGGCTGACCTCTGGCGCACCCACGCCCAACGGCAACAACGCAAAGGTCGGCGCAGGCACAATAATCCAGGCAGTCAGAAAGCAGGCAACTCCACTGATGAGCAGCGTTAGCCCTCCCAGCAGAGCATTTAGCAGGTTAGGCATTAAAAAAATTGTTAAGAACTAAACTCATGGTTGAGGGCTATGGTTAGCGATCGAGCAACCAAACCATTCTGCATTTATAGCTGACGGCTGATCGCTGACTGCTAATAGCTCTGCTCACCCCAATTCTGACTGAAAGGCTATTTACTTATAGCATCAAGCCTCAAAAAAGCCCCCGATCGCGCGATCGGGGGCAAGGGGGTACGAAACGTTGAAGTTGATCAGGCTATACAAGCCACTCTTGAACGGCTTCTTCTTTGGTGTTGGTTCTCCGTTCAGGAGTTTCGCGGGTAAACGACATGTGGATCGCGCGGTTTTGCTCACCGTCAGCCGCAACTGCCAGAATGGGGTAGTCGATCAAGCCATCCTGGAAAGACATTTGAAAGCGGAAGGTGCCATCGGAGTTGAGCTGAATAGGGCGACCACCGATCGTTACCGTTGCATCCGGTTCCGTTGCGCCATAAACGATCAGCTCTGCGTCAGCAACGAGCCAAAACTGGCGAGGACGAATCGGTGGCGCGGAAGCAGAGAACCCAACACCAGACATACCAATACCTGATGCCGTCAGACCCGATGTGGTCGGTAGCGCCCACAAACCAGCGCCTGAGGGGAAGACGTAGGAACTGACTGACTGCTCGTGGACAGGTACCTGCTGCATCGAGCCATATAGAGAACCTGCCACTCGCTGCGCTTCAGTGGTTTCTGCCAGACCAAAAATCTGGTCGTAGATCGCATTGCCTGTAGCTGTGCCCATGCCTGTACCAGTACCAACACCAACGCCAGGTGCTTGATGACTGGGCGGCACCAGCTCCAGGAAGGTTTTACTGACCAGTGTTTCCTCCCACCCAACCGTGATGAACTGGTCATCAATCCAGTCAGAGGGGTAGACGGGGGGAACCCGCACCGGAGCAGAACGAGCGAGAACCAACCAGCGTCCATCAGCACATCGATAGCCGATGTCTACTACGTAGTCACGATCGCTCACCGGAATCGGCAAATACCACTCCCGCGACAGCTCGTCAGCAGGATATTCCTGGATGCTGTGAGGCGACTGATAAGCCAGACTGACATCCGTGACATCGTAGAGGCGTAGGGCAATCTGTAGCCCACCTTGACGGCGTAGAGCTTCTTTGTGCTCATTGGGAATATCCCAGTACGTGTAAGCCCACTGTGGATCACGCGGCATGAGGACAATGCGGCTTTCGCCGTAACCAGCCGGAAGATCAACCAACCCTTCATCGACAGCAGACAGCGAACCACCGACACGATCGTCCTGTCCAAGATCAAATTTTGCTGCTTCCACTTCTGCTTGAGCCTCCAATGGTCTGGCTGGGGTAGATGAACCTTGACTACGCTGAATTTCCTGAATCGACGCGAGGAGTTGCTCTTTACGCATACGGCTATAGCGAGAAACACCGTATTCACTGGCAACTCGGCGAAGCTGCCGTAGCGTCATGTCTTCAAGCGGCGGACGTTCTTTTGTCATGATCGTTAGGTCTCCGGGTTAAGTCTTTGTTAATGATCATTTCTGCTTTAAACAGTTACTTCTGATACGTCTTGGGATCACGCAGGCTTATGCGAGGGGATCACATCTCTAGGCTTATGTTGCGGCAACTTAAAAGTTGGGTCAAGAGTTTAAAACACCGATTTTAGGCATATATACGTATTTTCAGGCATGATGGGGATCGTTATGTCATGATTTTGTGACATTTGCGTGACGAGGGGGATCGCAATCTCACGATCTGCTGATTGCTGATCCCGTCTCTAGGGCGCGTCATCAATTAGCTCCAAAACCTTGCGGTATCAGCCTGATCGCGCCCGCCCCAACATACCAGGTTAGGGGCTGGAACCCTTGCTGCAAGTCATGTGTAGTTGTAATTGATAGCAGCCCCTAAACCATTTATGGCTTTGGGAGACTGTCTAACTGAGTCCAGTTCGGCGGTCTGATTTTGGTAGGGCGTGTTGTGTCGGTATACTCGGTGTAGTTTGGCAGCGATTGAGAGCCTCGATCGTTCTCAGGCGCTCTCAGGTTGTTTTCAAAACGCGCTCATAGCTTTGTCCAACTACTGGAGGCATTGCAATTGAAGGCAAGATGTTCGCTAAAGGCTCAACGTTTTCTATGTCCAACCAAAGCCGTTTGATCAGCACGGTTCTGTCTCCAGCCGTCCGGCTTTGGCTGCGATCGCAACTTGAGCATGTAGACGACCTCCACCTCACTATTGAAGCGGGCGATCGTCAGATTTTGTCCGGCTGCATCAATGGGGTCTCTGTTTCTGCCCGCAATGCTGTCTATCGAGGGTTGCACCTCAGCGAGGTGTCTCTCGTGGGGGAGCAGATTTGTACAAATTTTGCTCAAGTATTACGGGGTAAACCGCTGCGCTTAACGAAAGCCTTTCCCATCACGGGGGATGTGCTGGTCTATGAAGCCGATTTGAATCAGTCACTGCAAGCGCCGTTGCTCGCGCAGGGCGTAATCGAATTTTTGTTGACCTTGCTGCGATCGGACAGCGAAGCGGGCGATACAGCCAAAGACGACGATCTAACGCAGCGTAATTCGCAAGACATTCAACTAAAAGATCCGCAGGTCGTCCTGGGAGACGGTCAAGTCACGTTGGCAGCAACTCTGGTAACGGTCAGCAACCAGCCGACGACCGTGATCATTCGTACAGGCTTGCGTTTAAGCAGCGGCAATCAACTGCATCTCGATCGTCCCCATTGGCTTCCTCACGCCAAAGCCCGTCAAGGTATGCCCCTTCGTGACCTGGACGGCTTTGCCTTCGATCTTGGCTCCGATGTTTCCCTGCAAACACTCAGCGTGGAACCGGGTCAGATTCGCTGCCAGGGGCAAATTATGGTGACACCAGAGGATTAGCAAGGGGAGGCAGGGGGAGGCAAGGGAAGCAAAGGGAGGCAAGGGGCAGGCAGGGGAGGATGTTTTGAGTTTTGCTTTCGACCTGAGCTCAAGCCGAAGAGAGTTTTGAGTTGATTGTGATCTTCTACTCCCTCCGCTTCCCCTACTTCCTCTGCCTCCCCTACTCCCTCCGCTTCCCCTACTCCCTCTGCCTCCCCTGCTCCCCTCTTAACCATCTGCAACATTAAGCCCTCCACATTCAACCTGGGCTTAAGCTATGGTGGTAGTCAAATCTTGACCGTTGCGGGACGTTATGAGAAAACTTTTGCTGCTGGGTTTGTTCCTGATCGGGCTGGGCTGGGCGCTTTCCAACTTTAGTGGCTTGGCGGCTCGCGGCACCTACGACTCGCTGATCCTGGATTTTCGTGAGGATCTTGGGGCGGCGCAGATTGAGAGTCAGGTGCAAGCGATCGCCCAGAAGTATAACGTCACCCCTCGGTTGAACAGTGCGTTCTCCTTTGCAGATCATATTTTTATTGTGAAAGGCGATCGCGCCACGCTGGATGCGCTGAAAAAATCCGAGGTCAAGAAATATACCGAATTTATCGAGCCTGATTATATCTACAGTGCTTTCACGCCGCCCAATGACCCTGACTACGGCAAGCAGTGGAACCTGCGTAGCATCAACATTGAGTCTGCATGGGAAGATACTCAGGGCGAAGGCAGCACAGTTGCGGTGATTGATACGGGTGTGAGCCAGGTTCCAGACTTAAAAGAAACCAAGTTTGTCAAAGGCTACGACTTTGTTAACGATCAGGCAGAAGCCAATGACGACAATGGTCATGGTACCCACGTTGCAGGCACGATCGCCCAATCGACCAATAACGAGTACGGGGTTGCAGGGATTGCGTACAAGGCGAATCTCATGCCGCTCAAAGTGCTGTCAGGTGGCGGCGGTGGTACGGTGGCAGACATTGCCGAGTCGATTCGCTTTGCCGCAGACAATGGGGCTGATGTGATCAACATGAGCCTGGGTGGTGGCGGTGAGAGTCAATTGATGCAGGAGGCGATCGACTACGCCCACCAAAAAGGAGTCGTGATTATTGCCGCAGCGGGTAACGCGGGTGAGAATGCTGCCTCCTACCCCGCACGCTATCCTCATGTAATCGGTGTCTCTGCCTTGAGTCCAGCGGGGACAAAAGCGCCTTACTCCAACTTTGGCGCTGGTATTGACCTTGCTGCACCTGGTGGGATGAAGGAGGGCGACGATCCAACGGGCGGTATTTTGCAGAATACGATCGACCCGACAACAGGCGAACCGATTTTTGAATCCTATCAAGGCACCAGCATGGCAGCGCCTCACGTAGCAGGTGTGGCAGCCTTGGTGAAAGCAGCGGGGATTAAAGAGCCTGACGCGATCGAAAATGTGCTGAAGCAATCGGCGTTGCAGGTCAACGATGATGCGCTGAACCATTACGGTGCAGGCAAGTTAGATGCAGCGGCAGCCGTAAAGCTGGCAGCCCGTGGACAAATCACCTTCCATGACTTCTTCCGCTGGTTGCGCGACAACGGCTACCTCAACCCCCGCTTCTGGATTGATGGTGGCGTGATTGCACTGTGGCCCAAGCTGGCGATGGTGCTTGGCTCCTACCTTCTGGCATGGTTCTTGCGTAACTACTTTCCGTTTGCCTGGGGCTGGTCACTTTCGACGGGCTTAATCGCAGGCAGTTCTGGTCTCTTCTTCCTAAAAGGCTTTTATCTGTTCGATGCACCTCAGTTCCCTTTCCGGCTTTTGGGTAGTTCGATTCCAGAGTTGGGTGGTGCCATTCAGGGAACCAGTCTGCTGAATCCAATTTTTGCTAGCGCACTCATTCCGCTGGCGTTGATGGCTCTGCTCTTGGGGCACGCACAATGGAAATGGTTTGCGATCGGTACTACGATCGGTGTAGCCGCTTGCCTTGGTGTGAGTGCTGCTATGTTCCCGTTACATGATTTGGGTCGAGCTTGTTTAGCTTATCAGGTTACTCCTTGCCTTGGCTTGAGCGCAGTAATGTCTCCATCCGTGATGTGGTTGGGCGATGGCACGATCGCCTGTAGCTTTTTGATTGTCAACGCGTTGTTCTGTTTCGCACTGGCACGTCTTGCCGTTAAACCAGGAGTTCAATCGACATGAGCGACAGCATCAAGGTAGAAGGCACGATCGAGCGGAAGGGCTTTGGTACGGGCACCTGGGCACTCGTCAGCACCAACGGCGAAACGTACGAACTCCACAAAGCCCCTAAAGAACTCCAAAAAGCAGGACTAACCGTCAGCGTTGACGGTCAGATCCGAAAGGATGTGATGACGATCGCCATGATTGGTCCCGTCTTAGAAGTCAAGCATTACGAGATTAAGAGCTAGAGGGTTATTAAGAATGTGACGTGCAACGTCCCTACAGAACACCTAATACAGAAACCGGGTTTCTTCACGAGTGGATGTCATTTGAGCATCCAGGTATTGTTCAGAAACCCGGTTTCTCTCAAAACTCAAAGCTTGCCCGATCTAATTCGTCTCTGCCAATACTTCCTGTAGACGGCTGCGGAATTCGCCTTTGGGATGCCCGCCTTTGACTTCGCCCAAAATTTTGAAATCGCTTTCAGGATCATCGCAGATCAGGTACGTGGGCCAACCCATATCGGCTTTGTCAGGGTACTGCGCCAGCAAAATCTTGCGGTATTTGCGGTAGGTCGTCGTATCCTGCATTTTCACGCTGACGAACTCAAGCCCCAGTTCTTCAACGACCTTCTGGTCATAGAACGACATTTTGTGGCACACGCCGCAGTCTTCAGACGAAAATTTGATGACAGCTCGAGTCATAGTACCAGCCTTTTTAACACGTGAGCGATCGCCAGCAATCGCGATTAAGCATCTCTACATTTTACGGTGGAATGTCGATCGACCTTGCGTTCGGACTGTTGCAAATCTTGTCGAGGGGGTGTCGTCTCCCCATGCTTGCGCTCGAAATCTCTAGAATGAACGTATCTGATGAGTGCGACGACTGAGCCAGAAGCAGTGCGTTTTGCATGTGAACTGGGCGTACAGGCACGATCGCTAGTTCCGATTGCGCAATCAGCGTTCTAAGTAGCTTTGCGCTGATTTCTTGAAGAGATTCGGAAACTGTTTGAAGTTTCGGTAACTTTTCCGGCTCCAGCACGTCCACTTAGGTAGCTCATGCAATGATCGATAAGACTTAACAAAGCCAAGTTCGCTCACTCCGTGCATTTACCGAATTGCTAGTCTGTTAGCCGTCAGTCCGTTCCTGAAGTCAATCGTCACTCAGTCAATCTCCTCAAAAAATAAAGCAATAGCGTTGCCACTGTCTTTGTAGGGCAACCTAAAAACGAGTGAGCATGATCAAGATCACAATTATTTCCCCTGATGCTGCTGTGCGATCGTTGCTTAAGAAGGGTAGCCCCCATGCGATCGTACTTTAGACCACCAGGGGATTGCATCTATAGTCTTCTGGAGAATAGCTGTGACCCAGGAATTTCATATTTCTGTGACTCCGATAGGGGAAGACGACTACCTTGTACGGACTGAACGGGTAGCGCCAGGCGTGCCGTTGGCAGAGGAACAGGTGACTTGGCCCGTTGACGAATGGTTGTCCCAGGCAAGCCTCTTGATGAATGACCCTTTGCAAGGGCTGCTGCGTGGCGATATCCTTCATACGTTTCCAGACGCGTCAACGTTGCCCCCAAAACAGCCGATCGAGGCACAAGGAACCCTGGTTGCGCTTGGGCAACAACTTTACAATGCGCTGTTTCAAGGCACCATTCGCGATAGCTGGATGACTGCTCAGGGCATTGCTCAGCATCGTCAGGAAGTGTTGCGCCTGCGCCTGGGGCTAAAAGATACGCGCCTACCGCGCCTACCGTGGGAAGTACTTCATGCGGGCGATCGCTCCATTGCGACTGGCACCGACGTTGTCTTCTCGCGCTATCATTCCAGCTTTGCGGCGATGGCATCGCTATTGCCATTTCAGCCTACGAGCGCGATCGATGCCAAACAGCCACTCAAAATTCTCATGGTGTTGGCAGCACCCACCGATCAGGAAATGCTGGCGCTTAAGCAAGAAGCCTTGCATCTTCAGGAGGAACTGCAAGCCGCTGTGCAGAACGGCAGTCGCAATGGCAGCAAGAAGTACAACTCAGATGTGCAACTGACGATTTTGGAACAACCTGGGCGTGAGCAACTCACTCAGGCACTGGAACACAATCATTACCACGTGCTGCACTATGCAGGACATAGCAATTTAGGGACGGCTGGCGGCAAACTCTATCTAGTCAGCAGCAAAACGGGGCTGACTGAAACCCTGAGTGGCGACGATCTGGCAGGTCTTCTGGTGAACAATGGCATTCGCATGGCGGTCTTCAATTCCTGCCGGGGTGTCTATACAGCAACAACCGAGGTTCTGAGCGAGACGGGTGACGGCAATTTGGCAGAAGCGTTGGTCAAACGCGGCATCCCGGCGGTGCTGGCAATGGCGGAGCGCATTCCAGATGATGTGGCGCTCAATCTGAGTCGCTTGTTCTATCGAAATTTGAAACAAGCTTACGCGGTTGATCTGAGCTTGAATCGCGCCCGTCAGGGATTGGTTTCCTCCTATAGCTCGAGTCAACTGTACTGGGCACTGCCGATTCTTTATCTGCATCCAGAGTTTGATGGCAATCTTCAGTTGCTGGATGGTCTAGGTGAACAAGCCAATGGTGCGGTCGATCGCCCGGTTGATTTACCTGAAACCGAAACCGCTTTCGTTGAAGCGATGCTACCGACGACGCTACATGAAGGACAGGCTACGGCATTGCTCCCACTGGAGGCTCGTGAGCTTGTTCATCACGCCGCTATTGATGAGTCTGCTTTAGACGATGTGGAACTGGACGACTCAGAGTACCAGAGCGAGATGGAGACCGTTGCCTACCTGGTCGATCAGCTATCGCATGGCACAACGGCTGATGCTGCCGACGATCGCCCACTCCCAGCCTCTCCCTCAGAAAGCCTCTTGCCCGAAGCGGCTTATACCTTCAATGCAGACGATTATTTGATTTTGCCTGATTACCCCAACGATGCTGCCTCAGAACCATCAGAGGCGGTCTCTGCGAAGGAGCCTGTACAGCCTGGAGGGGCGCTAGCAGCCACTGCGGTTGAGGCAAGTGAGGTTGAGGTGTATGCAGAACTGACAAGAATGCTGGCAGAGACAGGTAAGCTCACAGAAGCGATCGCCACCTGCCATCAAGCCGTGCGAGATAATCCCAATGACGCTCATGCGTACTACCGTTTGGGCGTGGCGCTGAACCAGCAAGGCTATGTTGCAGAAGCGATCGCAGCCTACCATCAGGCGCTACGCATCGACCCTGCGTTGGCTGAAGCGCACAACCAACTAGGATTAGCGCTCTACCAACAAGGCAATCTCAGCGATGCGGTGCGGTCATATGACCATGCCATTCAGCTTGATCCGGGTCTCACCAGCGCCAAGCGTAACTTAGAAGCCACACTCCAGCGCCAGGGCAATCTGGGCACAGCAAAGCAAGCCTTGCTGGATGCTACACCCGCCGTTCGTCGGGGAACAGGACACGTAGCACTCGATGATGCCGATAGCAATTTCCGTCTGGCAGCGGCTGGTGCGCCGACTCGATCGCTTGTTCGCAGTAAACCGCTCTGGCAGCGCCAACCGCTGCTGTGGGTTAGCGCTGGTATGGTTGCAACGCTGCTCTTGGGCACCTGGGCTTTGCGCGATCGCTGGTTGCCCAGTACGCCTCAGCTACCACCCTCTGAGTCTGCCTTCAATACCGTCAATAGTGCGGGTGATTTGAAGCGGGTGAGTACCAATGTGGTCGCTGCCCTGGCAACCGAGCAACTCAGCCAAGGTAAAATTACGGATGCTCAAGCGGCGATCGAAACGCTCCTCGATCGGGGCGCACTTGCTCAGGCTGCCGCCGTCCTCACACCCGCTCTTGGTCGCCAAGCTGATAATGCAACCGTGAGCTTTCTCATGGGTCGTGTTGCGTGGCAGTCCATTAAGGTCGGCAACAACGATTACAGTGTGGATGATGTCCGGCGATATTGGGAAACTGCTGTCAAGCAAAAACCCAGTGCCGAATATCAGAATGCCTTGGGCTTTGCTTATTACACCGAAGGTAAAATCGATCGTGCCAGTCGAGCGTGGATGCAGGCGCTGAAGTCAGGGAATGGACAAAATGGCTCTGCATCCTCCGTCCCACAAGCACTTACTGCTTACGCTGGACTCGCACTCGTAGCGGCAAAATCGTCTACCAATCAACCGCCCACGCAACAGGCAAACCTGCAAACCGAAGCGATTAAGCTCCGTCAAAAAGTGCTGACTGACGATCCGATCGCCTTTCAACCCGAAGAACTGGCGAAAAATTGGATGTGGTCTGAAACAGCGATTCGAGATTGGCGATCAATTCTTGCGCTGAAGTAAAAAGCAGGTTCTCTGCCGATCAATTTTGTCTTGACTACTTACAGCGTTACTTTTCATCCTCAAGCTCATCAAACTGTGGTGACCAGAGGTCTTCAATCTTTACCTGCCAGCCGGGAAGAATATCAGGCACAGTTAGCGCGTCTCCGTCTCGTAGCGTCATTGGCTCTTGCTCGGTGCGACGAATCTCAACCCAGCGCTGCTCGGGGTGAATCAGGATGCCGACTCGTGTACCCTGCGCCAGGAAGCTATCGATCTTCTCTCGCAGCCCTTTCAGGCTATCAGTAGGAGATTTCACTTCCACCATCAAATCAGGCGCTAGTTCGGCAAAGCTGCGAGGACTTGTCCGTAACCGCTGTGCCTGAACAAAGGACACATCAGGGGCGCGAGTATCAGAGTTGGGCAAGGTAAAACCAGCGCTGGAACCCGTCACGCGACCCAGTTTGCGTGGACGCACCCAATTAGAGATTTGCCGCCCAACCTCGAAAGCGACCTCATCAGACTCATAGCCAGATGGACTCATAACCGTGATGCTCCCATTCACCAGCTCCATGCGGTAGTCAGGTGCCTGCGCTTGCAGCTTCTCCAGATCTTTGATGGTGAGAGACATAGAACCTCCACAGTTTCTACCGATCGTTTCTAGCCGATGCCAATGCCACAACGGATGGAAACGATTCTGTTGACAGCATCATAGTAATGACGACACCGATCGCTGTTTGCGAAGATCCAGCTTGTCTGCCAGACTGGCTTTGCCCCAGTCGAGGGGATGCGTGTCTTCAGAGGAGACGGTTGCTGACACATCGGTTTGCGCGATCGCACCCTGAGACTCTTGATGCGCCAGTTGCATCAATGTGGCAGGAGCCATGAATGGCGTAGGGGCTGTAGAAAGAGACTGACTGTACGCTGGGTTTAGATTGTGCGCTGGGTTTAGATTGTGCGCTGGGTTTAGATTGTGCGCTGGGTTTAGCACAAACGATGGTACGACTGGAGGATAGGTTGGTTGGGGCTGTGGTGCAGGGGAAGGCGCTGGCTGCGGTAGGGTTGAAGCTGCATAGGGCGCTAACCGCTTCACCTTGGTGCTTTTGCGAGGACGTGACGGACGATTTGCCTGCTTTGCGATCAGCATCGAACCAGCCGCACAGCTAAGCGCGATCGCCCCAAAGAGCCACAGCGGGAGGCGAGTCTGGCTGTTTCTTTGCGCCGTTTCACTGGTCTCCCGAATCACGGCTGCTCCTGGAGGTCGCTTACCAGTGGATGCATTCGGACTCAGCAAGCCACTGACAGCCGTGAGCGCAATCACAGCTACAACAATCCATGCGCCACCCAAAACCACTAGCGCTAACGTCCACCCAGGTTTGCCAAGGCTCAATGTTGCCTTCGACGTTCGTCGCTGCTGGTGCGATCGCGCTGTTAGCGGTGGTCGCGGCTGCTTTGCCCTGTGCTGATGTTGCTGCCTTTGCATACCATTTCCAGGTTATGAACCACCATCTCTCTAAATTTTACTCAAAGCGCTCGACAAGCAACATTAATCTCCAAGAGTCAGGCTAGATCTGGGTCATTCTACGTACAGGTGACGCGATAATGGAGGTTGCTATATGTGAAGCGATCGGGTGTGAAGCGATCGCGGCTGAAACGATCCAGCCATCAAGCAGCGCTTCCAACTGGCACAGCCATCATTTACAAGTTCCGTATGATCTCATTGCCACTCTTACCAATCTCGACACCCACACTCCTGCTGTACGCCATTGCAGCGGCAGCAGCGTTGGTTTACCTGCCCTTTATGGTCGTTGTCTATGGTCGCGTTCAAGCTGGGTTTGATCTGGCATCGCCACGAGCGCTCTTTGACAAGCTGCCTGCCTACGCTCAACGAGCTACCTGGGCACACGAAAATGCGTTTGAGTCCTTTGTGTTATTTGCGGCAGCGGCACTGATGGCATACGTCACGAGCCAACAGTCAGCAGTGGCAGGTTGGGCTGCGATCGCCTATGTCACTGCGCGTCTGCTCTATCCTTTGTTCTACATTTTGAATGTGCCCATTGGTCGATCGCTCATGTTTGCTACTGGTTCACTCAGTATTGCAACGCTCATTGGTTTAAGCTTGCTCACGGTCAATTAGTCGAGCATTCAAGTTACCACCGCGGTCAGAATACTGCGGTCAAAATACTAAAAAGACGTTTGGGAGAATTGTATGGCAGAGCGATCGAATGCAGGGCGATCGAGTTCAGAGATTGATCTTGCTCCATTGATCGATCACGCGTTGCTGACTCCAACGGCAACGTCAGAGCACGTCGAGCAATGGTGCGCGGATGCAGACCAATTTAACTTTGCGGCGGTGTGTCTTCATCCAACCTATGTCCGGCAAGCTGCTGCGTTATTGCATGGCAAGCGACCCAAGGTATGCGCTGTGATTGGGTTTCCCTATGGTGCTACCACATCAGCCGTCAAGCTCTATGAAGCGCAGGAGGCAGTCGAGCATGGCGCGACAGAACTAGACGTTGTGATCAACATCGGCTGGTTAAAAGCGGGTGACCTTGATGCTGTCCACCGCGAAATTGCCGAAATCTACGATGCTACGGGTCAAACCATCAAGGCAATTTTGGAAACCGCGTTGCTCACCGATCTAGAAAAGCGGCAAGCGGCTGAAGTTTGCATGGAGGCAGGCGTAGCGTTCCTGAAAACCAGTACAGGCTTGTATGGTGGTGCTACAGTCGCTGATGTCCGTTTGCTCAAAGACGTAACCAAAGACAGAGTCGGTATTAAGGCTTCTGGAGGCATTCGCACAGTAGAGCAAGCGTTAGAGTTAGTTATGGCTGGAGCCACTCGTCTGGGAACCTCGCGCGGTCCTGAACTCATCCGACAGCGAGAAGGTATGGCAGTAGGCTAGAAAGCAGCGGTCAGCATCAACTCAAAAGCCCCCATCATCTTCTGCTCCCCCATCCCTCATCTTTCTTTTCATGAGCCGCACCTACAAAGCTACTGGAATCAATCTTAAAAGTATGCCAATGGGGGAGTCCGATCGCCTGCTGACAATTTTGACACGCGAGTTTGGCTTAGTGCGAGCGATCGCTATGGGGTCGCGGAAGCACAATTCACGCTTGGGTGGACGAAGCGAACTCTTTGTGGTGAATGAGCTGATGATTGCCAAGGGGCGATCGCTCGACAAAATTACGCAGGCAGAAACGCTAGAGTCTTACCCACGCCTGGGGCAGGATTTAAAAAAGCTGATCGCCAGCCAGTATCTTGCCGAACTGTGTCTCCATCAGGCATTAAGCGATCAGCCGCAAGAAGACCTGTTTTGCCTGCTCAATGAACATCTGGCACGTTTGGAGCGATCGCCCGCTTCGCAGGTACTGGCTCATTTAACCCACGCGATCTTTCAATTACTTGTGCTGGCAGGCGTTGCGCCCCAGGTGCATCTCTGTTGCGTTACACGCCAGTTGTTGCCGCCTGACTTGACCGATCGCGATTGGCGCGTTGGGTTTAGTATTCCGGCAGGTGGAACAGTCACACTGGTAGCATTGGAACGGTTGCGTGCTGAGAAACCATCGCTGCGCCAGCAGCGGGTCTCTGAGGCGCGACCGACATCAGTGCTTCACGCTAACGTGACCGCAACTGAAACCAGCGCAACTGAAAACAGGCAAACTAGCCTTGTCCAATCGCCGCGAACCTCGATCGCAGGCTTGCATCGACGACTGAGCGCTCCTGAACTCATGCTTTTGCAGCACCTCGCTGACGCAGAATTGCCTGCACCGGAAGCGCTATTGGCTTGTATGCAGCCAGGTGGTGGTTCTCAGGGAGCGCTCGATCGCCTCTGGCAGTCGGTTGAACAGGCGCTGCGATCGTATGCTCAATATTATTTCGATCGACCGATTCGCTCTGCCACTCTCATTGATGCCTGCTTTGCGACCGCTGAACCTGTCTAAGATCTCCAAACACCTCTTCAAGCTATGATGCGATTGTCCCACTCTGACCTGGAAGCAACGGTGATGTTGTCTTTGAATCCAACGAACACAAGTGACAATGTCAACGATGAGTCGCGTAAAGCAGAAGCTGATGCTTTCTTGTCGAAGCGGGAGCTGTATCCGTCAGATACCTCTATGCAACCCATGACGAGCCAGGATGCTCATCGACCCAGGTTGGCAGAGGACATTTTTCACTCTGAGGCTAACCCCTCCTCCTCAGACCCACTGGAGCAAGGTACTGCTGAGCAAATTGATGCCCAGGCAATCCCGCTGTCCCCTTTAGAGCCGTTGCGCCCAGAGGAGACGTTGCACCAAAATGGTCGAGGTACAGCCGTTGCAACGGCGGGAGAATCAACAGCAGACACTTTTGCTCAAGTCAATGGTGCTCAGATAAATGGTGCTCAGACGAATGGGCAAAAGCCGGAATCAGAGCGGGGTTTCTTTCCTGTCTTGAAGAATCGCAATTTTCTCATTCTGTGGAGCGGTCAGGTTTTTTCGCAGCTGGCGGACAAGGTATACCTGGTGCTGATGATTGCACTGATTGCCAGCCGTTTTCAGAGTGGCGACCAATCCATTAGCGGCTGGGTGTCGTCGATCATGATTGCGTTTACGATCCCAGCCGTGCTGTTTGGCTCGATCGCGGGTGTCTTTGTCGATCGCTGGTCTAAGAAAACAGTGCTGGTGCTGACGAATCTACTGCGCGGCGGACTGGTTTTTGCACTGCCGCCCTTGCTCTGGTTGTCAAAGGGTTGGTCGCCTTTAGCAGGCTTGCCAGTTGGCTTCTGCGTTCTCCTCGGCATCACGTTTCTAGTCTCCACGCTGACGCAATTCTTCGCGCCAGCCGAGCAATCAACGTTGCCGCTAGTAGTGGAGCGTCGGCATCTACTGTCTGCGAACTCTCTCTACACCACTACCATGATGGCATCGGTGATTATTGGCTTTGCGGTGGGTGAACCGCTACTAGCCCTGGCAGACACCTTGATCAGTAAGCTGGGTTGGACGGCGATCGGGCTGGGCAAAGAGCTGGTTGTTGCCAGTGGCTATACGATCGCGGGTGTGATTTTGCTGCTGCTACGAACTGGTGAAAAGAATCTTAATGTGGCGGCATCAACTGTTGAAGGGACTGAAACCAGCGTCGAAACGCCCCACGTATGGCAGGATATCCGCGACGGCTTGCGCTTTCTAGCAGAGCAGGGTCGGGTGCGGAGTGCGTTGATTCAACTGGTGATTCTCTTCTCGGTCTTTGCGGCGCTGGCTGTGCTTTCGGTGCGTCTAGCAGAGGTTACGCCAGAGATTAAATCCTCTCAGTTTGGCTTTTTGCTAGCGATGGGTGGGGTTGGTATGGCGATCGGGGCAACGTTTATCGGGCAATTTGGACAGCGGTTTCCTCATGCACTGCTTAGTCTTGTTGGTTCGCTGGGTATGGCAGCGTCGCTGATTGGCATCTCCCTTTCGGTAACGCGGTTGGTGCCGACATTACTACTGATTGCAGCGCTGGGTGGCTTTGCGGCGATCGTTGGTGTACCGATGCAGACGGCGATTCAAGAAGAAACACCAGAAGCCATGCGTGGCAAGGTCTTTGGGCTGCAAAACAATGCGATTAACATTGCACTCAGTTTGCCTCTAGCACTGGCAGGAGTCGCCGAGACGTTCTTCGGTTTGCGAGTCGTTTTTCTGGGTCTTGCTGGCTTGGTCGTCGCAGGAGGGGTCTTAACCTGGTATATTTCCCGTACAGGATTAAACCACCAGCGTTAGTAGGCTATAGGCTTTACGGTTGCGTTTTGTTGGACTCATGCCAGTGGCTCACTAACGACTGACCGTTAATCACCTTACTCTTACCCTTTTGCTTGAGACCCTGAATGCATATCGCTTGGCTCGGAAAAAAGTCGCCGTTCTGCGGCAATGTCACTTACGGTCGAGAAGTGACCAATGCACTGCTCGATCGAGGTCATCAGGTTAGTTTTTTCCACTTTGCCCAGGCAGAGCCACCACCCGATAACTGGCCCGATTTTCAGGAGATTTCGATTCCGTTTCTCTACAAATCGCAAATCTACACCATTCCCACATTCAAATCGAGCAAGATTCTGGCGCAAGCGCTTTACAGACTCAGACCAGATGTGGTTCATGCTTCGCTCACCCTATCGCCGCTAGACTTTCTGCTGCCGGAAATCTGTCTCGATCTAGGCATTCCGCTGGTGGCAACGTTCCATCCACCCTTCGATCGCAAGCCGCGTAATTTGACATCGGGCACACAGCACCTGATGTATCAGCTTTATGCCCCGTTTCTTGCCAAGTACGATCGCGTCATTATTTTCTCTCACATTCAAGAAGAATTGTTGATCCGCCTTGGTGTACCTGCATCCAAGCTGGCAGTGATTCCCAATGGTGTGGATGTGCAGAAATATTCCCCTGGTGCGTCGAGTTTGAAGGCGGAATTAGATGCCGATCGCATCTTTGTCTACCAGGGACGCATTGCCCCAGAAAAAAACATTGAATCGCTGCTCAAAGCCTGGAAGCAGTGTCGCATGGACGATCGTACCAAACTGGTCATTGTGGGCAATCATGGCTCTTTGGCTGCTTCCCTCATCCCGTTTTATGGTCCTGAGCATGGCATCATCTGGCTTGGTTTCATTGCCGATGAGCAGCAACGCATCAATATCCTGCGCGGCTCCGATGTGTTTGTGCTGCCGTCGCTGGTCGAAGGGCTGTCGCTCTCTCTGCTCGAAGCAATGGCGTGTGGCTTAGCCTGCGTTGCTACCGATGCGGGGGCTGATGGTGAAGTGTTGGAACATGAAGCGGGTGTGATCTTGAAGACTCAAAGCGTAGCGATCCAGCTTAAGACGCTGCTGCCCCAACTGTGCGAACACACTGGCTGGACAACGCTACTGGGACAAAACGCCCGACAGCGGGTCAAAGAGCGCTACACGCTGACCGATAACATTACGCATTTAGAGAGCCTCTACGACGAAGTTTTGCGGCATCAGCCAGCACCACTGAGACGGGTTTCGTAACATGAACCTGACTGATCTGGCATTTGCGCCTGCGTTAGAACAAGCACGGTTGATTCGTCAGCGAGAAATCTCGCCGTTGGAGCTAGTAGAGCTTTACTTGCAGCGTATTGAGCAACTGAATGGGCAGTTGGGCAGCTACGTCACAGTGGCAGCTGAGCAAGCGATCGCCGAAGCAAACGCTAAAACAGAGGCGATCGCACGCAGTACTGCCGACCTGCCGCCCTTTTTTGGCGTACCGATTTCGATCAAAGACCTCAATGCAGTGGCTGGACTGACGTGTGCTTACGGGGTCAAAATCCTGAAGAAGCGCATCGCCGCTGAAGACGATGGTGTTGTGACCCGCATCAGACAAGCTGGTTTCATCATTTTAGGAAAGACTGCCACATCAGAGGTGGGCACACTGCCTTACACCGAACCTGATGGCTTCCCCCCTGCTCGTAACCCCTGGAATCTAGACTACACGCCTGGTGGCTCCAGTGGCGGTGCCGCAGCAGCTTTGGCAGCGGGACTGTGCGCGATCGCGCAGGGATCAGATGGCGGCGGCTCGATTCGAGGACCGGCATCCTGCTGTGGTTTGGTTGGGATCAAACCATCAAGGGGACGTGTCACCCATGCGCCCCACGGCGATCGACTAAGTGGTATCGCTACCAGTGGACCGATCGGTCGCACTGTTGCTGATGCCGCTGCTTTATTAGATGCGATGTCGGGCTATGTCAGCGGCGATCCTTACTGGTTGCCTGATCCCGTCCCCTCTTTTCTAGCAGCGACTCAAACCGCTCCTGGTCAACTGCGGATTGCCTTTGCGACTGCCATTGAACCGATCGGAGCCGCAGATGCAAGCTGCGAGCAAGCCGTTTTGGAGACAGTGAATCTGCTTCAATCATTGGGTCACATCGTCGAACCGGGTTGCCCTGACGTAAGCGATCTCGTTGAGCCATTTAGTATCGTCTGGCAGTCCGTTTTAAGCGAAGCGGGCATTCCCTTCATTTTTCTCGGCAAGATGAATCGCTGGTTGCTCAATCGATCGCGCTTCGACTCGAGCGGCAAATATCTAAGAGCCGTCGGCAAAATGCAGACGATCGCGCGTCGCATTGTAACCTTTTTTGACACAGTGGATGTGCTGGTACTGCCAACCTATCTGCACTCCACCATTCGCGTTGGCGAGTGGGCAAGGCTTCGACCGAGCCAAACATTAGAAAAAATTATCCGTTGGGTTGCACCCTGTCCACCGTTTAATGCCACTGGGCAGCCAGTGATGACGATTCCCGCTGGCTTCGACCAGAACGGTCTCCCGATCGGCATTCAGCTCATTGGTCGTCCAGCGGCTGAAACCACCCTCATTGCGCTGGCAGCCCAAATTGAAGCAGCAAAACCCTGGAGTCAGTACCGTCCACCCTTCGCGGCTGAAACTGAGCAACCTAGCAAGTCGATCGCGTTTGAGGGCAGCGCTTAGCGGGTGGATCGCTAGACTTAACTGGCTTTGCGTAGACCAAGCGAGACAAGAAGGACCTGTAGAAAATTCTCTTGTCAATTTCTTATTTCCAAGTAAAGACATACGCCAAAAGATTCGATATGATATTCGAGAAATGTATTCGACAGCACAAAACACTCTTGCCGCAGAAATTAATCTGAATTACGCTTGAGTGCGTCAGCTTGTTGAAGAATCTGAGTGTAACGATAAAAGACGCTGATGGTCTTTCCATATCGGTGTGAGGAGAATAAATTAAAGTCATGTCCAACGCTTTTTTGAAATCGCTGCTAGTCAGCCCTGCAATTCTTGCTGCTGCTCTAACGGTCTCTGCTTCTGCGATCGCAGCCGAAGCTAAAGCAACGAACGAAGTTGTTCAGCCTCAAGCTTCTGCCTTGCAGCCCCTCTCGATGGCTGCTGATCTAACGATCGCTTCGCCTGAAGTTACCGCACTAGACGCTGCACCAGCATCGGTTACGCGCTCTGTTAACCTGACTGAAAAGCAACTGCCCATGCAGATCGCTTCGACCCCAGTTGACAAGTCCAGTGATGATGATGCGCCCGCTCCTGTGACAGTTGGGGCATCGGAAAACTCTCTGAAACAGATCAATCGCTACACCCGTGAGGGTCGCTCAAGTGCTAGCCAGGTAACGTCTGTCTCTCAACTGTCTGACGTAAAGCCAACTGATTGGGCGTTTCAGGCATTGCAATCACTGGTAGAACGCTACGGCTGTATTGCTGGTTATCCTGACAGAACTTACAGAGGTAACCGCGCGACCACTCGCTACGAATTTGCGGCTGGCTTGAATGCGTGTCTCGATCGTGTGAACGAACTCATTGCTGCTGGCACCGCTGATCTAGTCAAGAAAGAAGATCTGGCAGTCCTGCAAAAGCTGCAAGAAGAGTTCGCTGCTGAACTGGCAACCCTTCGCGGTCGCGTTGATTCTCTAGAAGCTCGTACAGCTACTCTTGAGAAACAGCAATTCTCCACCACCACCAAGCTGGCGGGTGAGGTGATCTTTGCTATCACGGACGAGTTCTTCCAGCCGAACAATAACGAAACCGTGTTTCAAGACCGGATTCGTCTGTCCCTCAACACCAGCTTTACGGGTAAGGACTTGCTCATCACCCGTCTTGCGGCTGGTAACTTTGTTCCCTTTACGCTTCAAGACCCTGTTGGCGGTATTGGTCTACAGTCGTTCCAGTTTGGTAGCACTGGTGGAAATTCAGTCTTCGCTGACTGGGTGGCTTACTACTTCCCACTGGGCGACAAAATCAGCGTTTACATTCCAGCTTTCGCTGGCTTGCAGTACGACTATGCGCCAACTCAGGCAGGTCTGCTAGAAGGCTTTGATGGCGGTAATGGTCCCCTTAGTATCTTTGCTCAACGCAACCCGATTTATGACATCGGTGGTGGTTCGGGTATTGGTCTAAACTTTGACCTTACAAGCAACTTCAAGATCAGCCTTGGCTACCTGGCAAACAACTCTAGCTTGAGTGCAACTGGTGGACAGCTAAACGCTCCGCAGACGTTCTTTGGAGCAAACAACCCTGCTGACAAAGCTGGTTTGTTTAATGGTAACTATGCCGCTCTTGCTCAGATCGCTTTTAAGAACGACACCTTCTCGATCGGTGCCACCTACGTTAACGCTTACGCCCGCGGTGCCATCTTTGATACTGGTAGCGGCGGTGCCGTTGTGGGTTCAAGCGCTAGTAACTTTGCCTTCGTTAACGCTGCGGGCAGTGGCGTTGGACAATTTACGTCCACCACCCTGAACGCCTACGGTATTTCAGGTTCGCTCAACCTGGGTAAAACCATTTCGATCAACGCCTTTGGCTCATACATTGAAGCGAACAAGCCCGATGATGGCGTTGGCAAAGGTGAAATCTGGACGTATGGAGTTGGTCTTGCGTTTGCTGACTTCCTCAAGAAAGGCAACTTGCTCGGACTCACTGCTGGTGTTGAACCCTACTTGGGCAACTCAAGAAAGTTTGGTCAGGGTCAAAACGATCTGCCACTTCACTTTGAAGCGTTTTACAGATATCAGTTGAGTGACAATATCTCCATCACACCTGGTGTCATTTATGTCATCAACCCCGGTCAAAGCGATGCTAATGAGGACATCCTCATTGGCACGTTGAGAACCACCTTTACCTTCTAGGTATCGCTGAAGTCCTTTTCTAGCGTGCAAAAAATCACGCTTTAGTCTGCAAGCGCTCTCCATATAGTAGGAGAGCGCTTTTTTTTGGTGTCAGCCATTACATAAAACACGGAGTCGTTGCCGATAGCATCAAATGTGACGCTTGCTACTTAAAAAACTCAGGTTTTGCTGTTTTTTTGACGCGACTGCTAGAAATAAGTCTAGAAAAGGTGTATACCTTTAAAGTCATGTTAACCATTGCCTCTGATAATCAGATGAGTATAGATTCCGAGCTTCGATCGCTGGGTAGTGCATTGCCCTAAGGGTTAACCTTCTAGTAATGTACGAAAGCGTTCTTAGAGGTGCCTAAACTTCAAGAACAGCTGGCAAATGTGTGGAATTAGCATGGTAAAGCTCCCTTTCTTGAGCTTTGATCGCAATCTGTACATCGATCCGTTTGTAATAAGGTGTGAGTGTGAAAGCAATGATGTCAAAAACAATCTGGAAGTCTTTGTTAGCGGCTCCAGCGCTCCTAGGCGCTACGGTCGCAATGTCTGCGATCGTGAATGTAAGTGCAAGTGTGAATGCTGCTGAAGCAACTGATGCTGCATCCCAAGTGACGGCTACAGACCGCTTAGCTACTTCAGCACCGTCTCTTCCGGTCGTGCCTGTGACTGTAGCGGATGCTTCGACTGCTGTAACTCCGGCTGCTGTAACTCCGGCTGTTACGACTTCGACGGCTACAACACAGTCGGCTACAACACAGTCGGCTACTCCAGCCGCTCCTGTCAATCAGATGGCGGTCTACAGCACCGAAGGCACGCCTTCTACAGGTATTGTTGGTCAGGTGACTTCTGTTTCGCAGCTTTCGGACGTAAAGCCGACTGACTGGGCGTTTCAGGCACTGCAATCACTGGTTGAGCGCTACGGCTGTATTGTTGGTTATCCTGACAAGACCTATCGTGGTAATCGGGCGCTGACTCGTTACGAGTTCGCTGCTGGTCTGAACGCCTGCATGGATCGAATCAACGAACTGATTGCAGCAGGCACCGCTGACCTGGTGAAGAAAGAAGACTTGCTGGCAGTACAAAGGCTGCAAGAAGAGTTTGCGGCTGAGCTGGCAACCCTGCGTGGACGGGTCGATGCTTTGGAAGCGCGGACGGCGACCCTTGAGAAGCAGCAGTTTTCTACCACGACCAAGTTAAATGCTGAAGTAATTTTCGCTATTTCTGATACGTTTGGCGATCGTGCTACCCGAAATGGTAGTGGTGGATTCCTTGGTGGCATTAACGCTGGTAACGAAGGTCGGTTAAGAGACGACCAGACCCAAACCATTTTTTCTGATCGTGTTCGCCTTAACTTCGACAGCAGCTTTACCGGCAAGGATCAACTGAGAATCCGCCTGCAAGCACGAAACATTACCCCTTATTCTGGTGCCTTCACGGGAACCAACGAAACCCGATTTGGCTTCGATGGCAATGAAAGTAACCAGTTTGGCATTGACAAGCTGTTCTACCGCTTTCCCCTGGGTGACAACCTTAGGATTCAAATCGATGCTACGCAAATGAACTTCTACAACGGACTGATCAGCACACTCAGTCCGTTCCAATCCAGTGGTAGTGGTGCACTCTCGCGGTTTGGACGGTTTAGCCCTGTGTATCGGAGCGGTGCAGCAGGTGCTGGCTTCACGTTCGATTACAAATTTGGTAATTTTCTCTCGTTGCAGGGAGGCTACCTCTCTGACACCAATAGCAATGACCCAGGCTTGGAGAATGGTCTTTTCAACGGTGCCTACACTGCTATAGGACAAGTTGTTTTAAGACCAGCTAGAGCGATTGAGGTTGCGTTGACCTACGCTCACTCCTACTACCCTGGTGGTGAGGTCAACGTTACATCGAGTACTGGCAGCGGCTTCGCTTCCAACCCCTTTAACTCGAGTGCGGCAACCCCTCGTCCAACGTCGTCAGATACGTTCTCGGCTGCAGTACAGTTTCGTCTCAGCCCCCAATTCATCATCGGCGGCAACTTTGGCTACACCGAAGCCTATCAAGGTAGAAGCGATAACGAGGCAACTATCCTGAATGGCAGTGTCTTCTTGGCTTTCCCTGACTTGGGTAAGAAAGGCAACTTGGGTGGCATCATCGTCGGTATTCCACCGAAAGTGACTGGCAGCGATTTCCGTGGTGCTACGGGTGCTGCGGGTGCTCGCCGCTTTGATAACGACACCACATATCATGTAGAGGCGCTGTATCGCTATCAACTGACGAAAAACATTGCGCTTACACCAGGCATTATCGTGATCTTCAATCCAGAAGGAAACGAAGATAATGCGACTCAGTATGTTGGCGTACTTCGGACGACATTCTCATTCTAGTTAGCTGAATTTTCAAGCTGAAAAGACCCCGTGAAAACGGGGTCTTTTTGTGTATCAATTCATATCAACGGCTCAGGTTTTTAGCAGCAGCAAACATGCGATCGCCCTTCAAACTATCGCCCTTCAAACTGTTGCTTCCACTGAGCGCCCTACAAATCCTATAGCTAACCCTCCAGTGAGATGTTGTACAGCACATTTGACAACGTTTGTCATTGTGTTGATGCTGCCTTTGAGTAAGGTCTTAACGTTACCCGTAGGGCTATAAGCGTTGAGTGTAATCACCGAAAATCTCCGGATCATTAAGTGCAAGAAGCGTAAGGTGAATAGGTCAAGAACACCCTTGGTTGATTCAAAAACCTGCGTGTAACGTTTGCATCTTGACGCGGACGGTGATGGAGATGAGGGTTAACCATGTCAAACCAGTCTTGGAAGTTACTGACGACTCCAGCGCTTTTGAGTGCTACCGCTGCGTCTGCGATCGCTGGTGCAAGTACGGCTGTGAATGCCGCTGAAGCAATTGATGCTACTCTGCCAGCAACGACGCTCGACCACTCTACAGATGTAGCGAATGCAGCATCTTTGCTGCCGACGAACCCGGTGACTGTGGCAGCTGCTTCAGCCGCATTGCCTCAACCATCGCCCCCGGCGGCTACGCTCAATCAGGTAGCGGCTTACAGCGTCGAAAGCAATGCTTCTACAGATATCCTTGGTCAAGTGACCTCTGTCTCTCAGCTTTCAGACGTGAAGCCTTCTGACTGGGCGTTCCAGGCTTTGCAATCGTTGGTGGAACGCTATGGTTGCATCGTCGGCTATCCCGACAAGACCTATCGCGGAAATCGAGCACTCACTCGCTATGAGTTTGCGGCGGGTCTGAACGCTTGCATGGACCGGGTGAATGAGCTGATTGCGGCTGGCACTGCTGATTTAGTCAAAAAAGAGGATCTGCTTGCCGTTCAAAAACTGCAAGAAGAATTTGCGGCTGAGCTAGCCACCTTGCGGGGTCGCGTGGATGCAGTGGAAGCACGTACAGCCACATTGGAAAAGCAGCAGTTTTCGACCACTACCAAGCTGAGCGGCGAAGTCATTTTCTCGATCGCGGATACGGGTGGTAACAGTGCCACCGTCAACGGAGCGGGTGGAGCGATCGCCAACACAACGAAAAATGACAATACAAACACGATTTTTTCCGATCGCGTGCGCCTAGCGCTTGATACAAGCTTCACGGGTAAAGATCGCCTGCGTACTCGACTACAGGCTCGTAACACCACTCCGTTTAATGGTTCCTTTACAGGCACAAACGAAACCCGCCTGGGCTTCGACGGTAGCGAAAACAATGCCGTGCAAATCGATAAGCTGTTCTACCGCTTTCCCGTGGGTGACAAACTTACCGTGCAAATTGATGCGCTGAATGACGAGCTTCAAGATACAGTAGTGAGCAATCTAAGCCCCTTTGAAAGTAGTGGCGCTGGCGCTGTGTCTCGCTTTGGGCGTTTCAACACCTTCTACCGACTTAACAACCCTAACAATATTGGCTCTGCTGGCATCACGTTTGCCTACAAGGTGAGTGATGCCTTGCGATTGGAAGGCGGCTATCTCGCTGGTGGCAGCAGCAATAACCCATCTGCGAAGGGAGGCTTATTTAATGGTTCTAATGCCGCCGTGGCTCAGGTCGTTTTTCAACCGAGTAAGGCGCTCACACTGGGTCTTGCGTATGCTCACTCGTACTACACGGGAGCAGAACCGAATGGTGGCGGCATTAATATCACAGGCAGTACAGGCACTAGCTTTGCCGCCAACCCGTTTAATGGCGCTGCGACATCGGCAGACTCCGTTGCGGGTGCTGTGCAGCTTCAGCTCAGTCCGAAGTTTCTTGTCGGTGGCTGGGCATCGGCTTCGTTTGCTCATCGCCGCAGCAACAGCGACAACGCAACGATCTTAAGTGCTGTAGGTTATCTGGCGTTCCCCGATTTAGGTAAGAAGGGTAATTTGGGCGGACTCCTATTTGGTATGGCACCCACTGTCATTAGCAACAGCGGTCTTACAAATAATCGGACTGATACAAGCACGCCCCTCCACCTGGAAGCCTTCTACCGCTATCGTTTGACGGATAATATTGCCATTACACCGGGTGTCTTTGTCCTGTTCAACCCAGAAGGGAACAGCCGCAATGACACTCAATATGTGGGTGTCATACGGACCACGTTCACTTTCTAATGGGCTGGTTTTCAAGCTGAAAAACTAAAAAGCTCCGTAAAAACGGGACTTTCTGCGCGCAATTTTTGCAGAATGAATGGCGCGATTTTTGCCCGTGGTAACCGTACGATCGCTCCCCTTAAAAAGCGATTGACAACCCTTCAAGATGAATCAAGGCTCATAGTTCGGCTCTAATATGAAACTTATGCGTAAATAGCATCAGCCTCAAGAATTTTTAACCAATTGAGTGTAAGATTTTAAGCAAGTAAAAAAGCCTTTGGCGGTTTGCTGGTTTGTGTGCTGCTTTTGTGTCTTGAGTGTTGTGTGTCTTGAGTGTGAGGATAAAAATAATGTCAAAACAGTTCTGGAAGTCTTTGCTGGTGGCTCCTGCTCTTCTCAGCAGTGCCGTTGTGATGTCTACGATCGCAAGTACAGCCTCGACTGTGAAAGCGACTGAAGCGGCTGATGCCGTTCCTCAAACTATTGCTGCTACGCGGTCAGACAAAGTCATGTCTACGCTCCCCGCTAGTCCAGTGCTTTTAGCAGAGGCTACGCCTGCTGCACCCCAGTCGGTTGCGCCAACGGCTCCTATGAGCCAACTGACGATTTACAGTACTGAAGGTACCGTTGCGCCAAATAGTGCCAGTCAGGTGACATCTGTTTCTCAACTTGCGGATGTAAAGCCAACCGATTGGGCATTTCAAGCGCTGCAATCGCTGGTTGAACGTTATGGCTGTATTGTTGGCTATCCTGACAAAACCTATCGCGGTAACCGTGCCACTACTCGTTACGAGTTTGCGGCAGGTCTGAACGCTTGCTTAGATCGAGTCAATGAGTTGATTGCCGCAGGTACGGCTGATCTAGTTAAAAAGGAAGATTTGGCAACGTTGCAAAAGCTGCAAGAGGAATTTGCGGCTGAGCTAGCCACCTTGCGGGGTCGCGTGGATGCACTCGAATCGCGGACGGCAACCATAGAGAAGCAGCAGTTTTCGACCACGACCAAGCTTTCGGGTGAAGTGATTTTCACGATCGCCGACGCGTTTGGTGACTACCCACCACAGGGTGGCACAAATACTGTTTTCAACGATCGCATTCGACTAAACCTGCTCACCAGCTTTACAGGCAAGGATCGCTTGAGAGTGCGCCTCCAGGCTGGTAACGCCACTCGACTTCTGAGCAACGGCACCATCCCAAACGCACAGAACAACTACCAGCGCACAAACGAAGCAAACCTTCCCTATGACGGTGCGAACCCTGCTGCGGATGGCACGATTACGGATTCCAACAACGGCGGTAACAGTATCTTTCTCGACGTGTTGGATTACCGCTTTCCCATTGGCAGCAACCTGACCGTTAATCTGTTTGCGAATGGTGCCTTACATCACTATTACGCCGATACAATTAACCCCTTCTTTGAAGGCAATGGTGGCGGTCAAAATGCGATTTCTCGCTTTGCCGAGCGCAACCCACTCTATCGCATTGGTCCTCTGGGTGCTGGGCTTGGTATTAACTATAAGTTCAACAATAACTTTAAGCTTGATCTGGGCTACCTGTCTAATACTGCTAGCAACCCTGGCATTGATGGCGGGGTGTTTAATGGTAACTACTCCGCGTTGGCGCAGTTAGTCTTTAGCACGGGCGGCTTTAAGCTTGGTTTGACCTATGTGCGTGGCTACGAGCGTAACAATGCGGCTCTAACGGCTGGTAATAACTTCAACCTCGGCGGTACGGGTACAACGTTTGCTAACTTAAACAACAATTCCCTGTTGCGGGGACGATCGTTCCCAGTTGAAAGCAACTCATTCGGGGTTGAAGCGTCTTTCCGACCCGCTCCTGGCTTCATCGTCAACGGTTGGGTTGGTTACAGCGATGCAGAAATCATCGGCTTAGGCGATGCTGATATCTGGAACTTTGCAGTTGCGGTTGGTTTCCCAGATCTGGGTAAAAAAGGTAATTTCCTGGGTATCGTTGCGGGGGCAGAGCCTACGCTAAGAGGGATTGACGTTGGTAATGCTAACTTAAGTCCAGCCTTTGCTAGTCGAAGCCAAGACTTCGCTTACCATATCGAAGTCTTTTACAAGTACCAACTCACGGATAACATTTCGATCACTCCAGGTCTCATTTACCTGCCGAGTGTGAACCAAAACGCGGGCATCCCTGGTGACAATTCCAATGAGGATGTTTTTGTTGGGGTTTTACGGACAACCTTTACCTTCTAGCCACTACAAGTAAGCGAATTGCTTCTAGAGCTGTATTGGTACATGACTTAGCCCTGCGATCGTGGGGCTTTTTTGTTTTCTCCCTTCCTCGCAAAACCCTAGTAGCGAACCGTAGTATAATAGTCAATGACGGCTCTTTAACCGACTTGACTACTGTTCATTGAATCTTACCCGTGGAAATTTCTAGCAAGAATGAGTACGCTATCCTGGCGCTCATTGAGTTAACTGCACATTATGCTAGTGGAGAACCGCTGCAAATTCGCCAGATCGCTGCTCAGCAGCAAATTCCCGATCGCTATCTGGAGCAATTATTGGCTACACTCAGACGGTGTGGTCTGGTGCGATCGCAGCGCGGGGCAAAAGGCGGCTACATTCTGTCGCGTGAACCCTGGAAAATTAATCTGTTAGAGGTACTGCAATGTCTAGAGGGTGCCGAGGCTCAATCGGCTGAATCGCATGTAGTGCCTAAAACCGTAGAAAGCGCTGTTATTTGGGATGTTTGGCAAGAGACGCACCAGGCTGCAAATGCGGTCTTGCAGCGCTGCACCTTGCAAGACCTCTGCGACAAATGCAGCGCCAGACGACAGCTCGACATCATGTACTACATTTAAGCTCATGCGTATTGCTCAAAACATAACTGAATTGATTGGTCATACGCCCCTGGTGCAGTTGAATCGGATTCCTCAGGCGGATGGGTGCGTCGCACAGATCTTAGTGAAGCTTGAAGGCATGAATCCATCTGCTTCAGTGAAAGACCGTATTGGCATCAGCATGATTCATGCCGCAGAAAAAGACGGCTTAATTACACCGGGTAAAACCGTGCTGGTAGAGCCTACCTCCGGCAACACGGGCATTGCGTTGGCGATGGCAGCAGCAGCTAAGGGCTATCATCTGATTCTGACTATGCCAGAAACGATGAGTTCGGAACGGCGAGCGATGTTACGTGCCTATGGTGCACAGCTAGAATTAACGCCCGGCATCGAAGGCATGAGTGGCTGCATTCAGCGGGCGCAGCAAATTGTTGAAACGCTGCCCAATGCCTATATGCTGCAACAGTTTCGTAACCCAGCGAATCCTCAGATTCACAGGGAAACAACGGCAGAAGAACTCTGGGCAGATACTGATGGTCAAATTGATGCGGTGATCGCTGGGGTTGGCACAGGTGGTACCATCACAGGGATTGCCGACGTGATCAAGTCCCGTAAGCCTGAGTTTACAGCGATCGCGGTCGAGCCAGCCAACAGCCCCGTCTTATCGGGCGGTCGTCCGGGCGCTCACAAAATTCAGGGGATTGGTGCTGGCTTTGTACCGCCAGTGCTCAACGTCAACCTGATTGACGAAGTGATTACGGTTTCAGATGACGAGGCGATCGCCTATGGTCGGCGGTTGGCGCGTGAAGAAGGGATACTTTCTGGTATTTCTAGCGGCGCTGCCCTCTACGCAGCCATTCAGGTCGGTCGTCGTCCTGAGTATGCAGGAAAGCTCATTGTGATGATTCAGCCCAGTTTTGGTGAGCGCTATCTCAGTACGCCCCTCTTCCAGGACTCTGAGCTAAACATGCCAGCCATGCTTGGAGGGTGACGCTGAAGCAGCAGAATGAGGTCTGATCACTACCGCACTTTAAACGTGGCTCCCACAGCAACGCAGGCGGAGATTAAACAGGCATACCGTCAGTTAGCCAAACAATTTCACCCCGACAGTAACCGGGAAACCGCTAACCACGAGAAAATCGCCAGGGTTAACGCTGCCTACGAAGTTCTGGGCGATCCCGAACATCGCAAATCTTACGACCAACAGTTACGGTACCTGACACAGCTTGAAGACGCTGGCTTTTCAGCAGGTAGAGGTAACCGACAGCAACGGACTGCCGCAGCCCAAGCGCGCCATCGCAAGCCACAGCAGACAGCCCAAAAAGCCGATGAGCATCTGCAACAGTGGCTGACTCAAGTTTACACACCCGTCAGTCAGCTAGTACTGCAAATTCTCAAACCATTGAAGGAGCAAATTGACGCGCTTGCGGCTGATCCGTTTGATGATTTCCTGATGGCAGATTTTCAAGAGTATTTGGAGGACTGCCGCGATCGCCTCAGTCATGCTGAAACCATCTTTCACTCGCTCCCCAATCCCAAAAGTCTGGCTGGCGTTGCAGCACATCTCTACTACTGCCTCAACCAGGTTGATGATGGGATTGAGCAGCTAGAGTTTTTCACGCTCAATTACGATGACTCTTATCTGCATACAGGGCAAGAACTTTTTCGGATTGCCTCTGGGCTGCGTCGAGAGGCACAAGCCGCCGTGAAGGAAGTCACGTAAAGAGCTGCGGACGGTTAAGCCATTATGTTATAGTAGGCAGGCACATCGGGGCGTAGCGCAGCTTGGTAGCGCACTACTTTGGGGTAGTAGGGGTCGTGAGTTCGAATCTCGCCGCTCCGATGGCATAA
>NZ_JCACKI010000040.1:0-49709 GCF_059505325.1 Tildeniella sp. | reverse complement strand
GCCATTTGGTACTTCATCCATCACTACAATGCATCATTACTTGTGTAGCACTACCAACAGATGAACTTACTGGATCTTGAGTTACGGGTTGAGTCTCTCGTGTACTCTCTTGGGAGTCAGACTGATTATCCTTTACGTTCATGGTGTTCTCGACAAATAAGCTTAGGTTAGGCAATCAACTTGCATCCGCTGAGTACATTCCAATAGAATTGAGAAAGTTTCATTGCCAATAGTCTTTCTCATCTTGAGCGGTGCTTTTTGGCGAAGGAGGCTGAGGTTCTTCTAAAATAAAGTCGGTAATTAGAGAAAGATATTTCTTAAGCCGTTCTTTCTCCCCAGCAGGTAGTGGAACAGGTACGTAAAGATATACTTTTCTATGATTAGAAAGGGTAAACTCATGTCGATCTAGCCCTTCAAGCTCAGAAGGGTTTGTTTCTGGAGCAGTGTTTGTTCTTGATTTAGAGACTTGAGAAGAAGTCCAATTACTAGCGTTAGGTTGTTGACTTCTAGTCTGATTAGTCCTCGTTTCTTCTTCTAAAGGCAGCTCTTTAATTTTCTCTGTAAGCGTCTCACCGTTACCCTGTGAAGTAGCAACTTTGAGATTTCTATTTGAGTCAATCATGCCTGCATAGTCAATCGATTCAAGAAAAACACGAGCGGCTGTTTCTGCGGCTTCTTTGAGGATTCCATGCTTTGGATTTAAGTATAGTTCGCGAGCTAACTTGTCAAGCTTTGGTAGCTGATGGTCTTTATACTGATCAATCAACTGCTTGTAGAGGTCTGGCAGAAGAACTGCTTCTTGTCTTGCTTGTGTAAGTTGCTCCGGATTATCGTCTTCAGTGTGAAAAGCATTAATCCATTTGCTTGAAACTGAGAGATAATCGTCCCCCTCATACTCAATCAGTCCAAACTGATTCGCGGTAGCCCGTAATCCCCTGAAAGCTCCATTCTTAACGCCTGTGTATCCAACCTTTTGAGCAACATCATCTTGATCACGCTTATTTGCCCCTAACTTAAAGGCTTGTCTGGCTAATTCTTCAGCTTGTCTCAGTGTGTAACGAGGGTGAGGGATACTTCTGCGTCTAGAACCATCAGATGCGCTCTCCTGAGACTTAGATACACCGTTACTATTCCCACTAGGGGTTGCATTAGTCATAACTAGTTTCCTCAATTTAGTTAACCTGCCAGACAAGCAAAAATGTTAGTTAGAGCGTTTTAAAGACTGTTCTTCAGATTGGTACGCTACATATGGCGACGTGACTCTCTTGCAACATACCAAGCTTGTCAGGACGAATACCGCTTTGGCTAGCCCGTCTAGCTTAATCGTTATTCTAAACGCTATTTTGTAAATCGACAAGACGCCTGGGACGAAATTCTTACGAGCTAGACGGATTTTTTTGGCTAGCAGTATCAATCTGTTAAGGTGGAGTGTTCAACCATGAGCTAGGGCGATCGCCCTCCAGTCCCGCAATCCGAACATCACAGGCAGCACAGAGGCTATGGGATTTAGACTGGAGGAGCGGTCTTTGCGATCGCGTCTCAGTACAAATGCCCCATCAACATCAAGTCAACCGTGGAAAACAACTTATTGCAGCGCATCACCCATCATCCAGATATTTGTCATGGCAAACCTTGCATTCGTGGGTTGCGCTACCATGTTGAGTTCATCCTTGAACTTCTCAGTTCTGGCATGACGACTGAAGAAATTCTGGCTGACTACGACGATTTGGAAGCAGACGATATCTTTGCTGTCCTCCTTTTCGCTGCCCGCCTGAGCCAGGTCAAAAGCATCTACAAACTGGCATCATGAAGTTTCTCGTCGATGCTCAACTTCCCATTCGGTCAGCCCGACTGCTTCAAGAAGCGGGACATGACACCATCCACACCAGAGAACTTCCCCAGCAAAATGCGACTCCAGACTCAAGCATTAATGCACTTTCCCTTCAGCAAGAACGAGTTGTCATTACCAAAGACTCAGATTTTGTCGATTCTTTTCTTACCGTGCAGCAGCCCTATAAACTTCTGCTCGTGACAACAGGGAACATCAAAAACTCAGAGTTGGAAAGGCTTTTTTGGACAAACTTATCAACCATTCTTGACCTGCTCTCCCAGCACACTTACATCGAATTGAGTCGAGACTCTGTGATTGTTCATCAGTAAAATGAACATTTCAGTCCAATCGCTTCACAGCTTCTATCCACGGCTCAAGCCCTTTCCTCGTAGGCATCCTGTTGGTAGTAAATGCCCAAATATCTCGCCGTTGGTTCGGGCTGTAGCTGATGTGGATGGGTTGATCATCCCCGTAGTAGTACAGCGAGTCAAACGGCAAGCGCTGCTCCAGAATCCACTCTACGAGACGATCGCTCTCCAGCCCCACAAGCTGAAAATCACAGGCAGCACCGAGTCGATCGCAGTAATACCTGCCATTCCGATTCACCTCATGTGCCATGTGCTGATCTCGGCTCGAATCAACTCGCCCATTTTTGATCCCCGTCTCTGGGTCTTTCTGGCTTAAAAACCGCTTCAGATCCTTCGAGCAAAACCCGTAGGTCAACTGAAACCGCTCCCTGCCGAAGTGGTCAATCACCGGATCAAGGATGTGCTGACACAAAGCCTCCAACGCTGGAAGCGTCTCCTCCAGGTTTTTCGGGTACGGGTCAATGCGGTCATCATACTTCCGGTACGTCTGCGTACAGGTGCAAAACTCCTGCAACGTCAGATACTTCCCCAACAAGTTTTCATGCATTCAAGCGCAAGCCTCCTGAAGCGGGCACCCTAACTCTGAACAGAGACTCAAAACACCTCACTACAGAGTATGGCTGCCATCCTGTCAAAAACCAATTTCATGAGCGGGCTGCAATGCCACAAGCAGCTTTGGCTAGAAGTGCAGGAGCCACACCGAGCCACTGCCCTAGCTCCAGCCCAACAGCGGATCATTGACCAGGGCAACGAAGTGGAGCAATACGCCCGTCAGCAATTTCCCGCTGGGCAACCGATTGAGGGAAGCGGAACTGAAGCAATGCAGGCAACTCAAAAGGCGATCGCCGCTAGAGCCGCCTGTCTATTTGAAGTCACCTTCAGTTTCGATAGCTTGTTCATCCGCTGCGACATTCTCTAAAAAACTCCAGCAGGCACCTAGGAACTGATTGAAGTCAAATCCTTCAGCAAGGTTAAAGATGAGCATGAATGGGATTTAGCCCTTCAAAAATACGTCTTGACTGGGGCGGGGCTAGCCATCAGTGGAACCAAGTTGATGCATATTAACACTCAGACCTGCGTCTTTCCAGACTTGGCAAACCTCTTCACGGTCGCGGACATCACCGCAGAGGTCGATCGCCTCCTGCCTGAAATACCCAAGAGACTGGAGCAATTTAAGGTAACCCTAACTGAAAACCTCGAACTAACACTGGTGATGCGTGCTGACGCACAGGCTATCGCCATCGGCAAACACTGTGCCAATCCCAACCCTTGCCCGTTCACGCAAACTTGCTGGCAGCACGTCCCTGAAGTCTCGATCTTTACCATCCCTCGCCTAGACTGGAAGAAAAAAGACGCACTACTTACTCAAGGGGTGCTGGCAATACGTGCTTCGCACACACTCCGTGACCGCCGACCTGTCACCCAGCTACCCTCTGTCAGAAAACCAGCGTACCTACGTTGATAGCGTGCTCAGCCATCAGCCTGCCGTGGATAGAGCCGCGATCGCTGCCAATCTCGCCGAACTCACCTATCCCATTCACTTCTTGACTTTGAGGCACAAAACCCTGCCATTCCTAGATTTGATGGGTTAAAACCCTACGAGCAGTTCCCCTTCCAGTACAGTTGCCACATCCTCCACGCAAAGGGGCAGGTCGAACATCGCGAATACCTTCACACCGACACGTCCGATTCAAGAGCGCCGCTCGTTGTCGCATTAGTCAGCGACATTGCACCTGCTGGTTCCGTCATTGTCTACCACCAGTCCTTTGAAGCGAGCCTGCTGCGAAAATTGGCTCAAGCCTTCCCTGCCTATGCATTTCAATTGGAGTCGATCGCGACCCGACTTTGGGATCTCGAAGACATCTTCAAGCATCACTACAAGCATCCTGACTGCCGAGGCTCGACTTCGATCAAAAATGTCCTGCCAGTCCTCGTGCCATCCTTGAGCTACAAAACCTTAACTATTCAGCGAGGCGATCAGGCACAGACCGTTTGGGAAACGATGATTCCCTGCACAAACCAAACGGAGAAGCAAGGGCTGGCTAATGACCTCTGCGCTTATTGTCAACTAGACACTTTGGCAATGGTAGAAATTTACCGATCGCTCGTAGGAATAGTCGGAGTAGAACCTTAAATTCAACGGTTTTAAACTAAAATGTCTCTGTGATTTTATGTTTTGATTTTACCGTCTCCAGAAAATTACTAGAGGAATAGGGAGTACGTTTGACTATCAGAAGAAGTAGTTGGGTTTAAAGCCCCCTTCCTGGAAAGCTTTTTGGATTATAGTCTTCTTCCTTCACACGTATGGGTGCTCAAAGCATTCGAGTTCCAGCTCCGGACTTTGGTCAAAAGCAAAAACACTGAGCGCAGCCAGGAGTGGTAAGAGTGCAATCTAAGCAGCGTTGGGAAGCGGTAGTAGTGTCAAGATAAAACGACAGAGCCTTGCATCCCTTGCTGCTTCCCACCTTTGTCCGGTTGAAGGATCAACATCTCAAAACTCTGGAACAGACAATTCTCGTTTATTGCCTGCGTAGTGTTTATAGATCATCTCTGCACTATTCCCAGCAAGTCGGGCGACATCTTTTGCTTCCAAACCATTTTCCAGCGCCAGCGTAATGAAGGTATGGCGAGTTTGGTAGGGCTTCCGATACCGAACAGTAGGCAGTGTTTGCAAGATGCTTGACCAGGCTCGGTTGCGGAAATTGTGGAAGTCAATATATTTGCCTTTGGGACTGGGAAAGACTAGCGCCTCTGGATCATGCCGTTCAGTCTGAATCGCTTTAAGTAGAGCTTGGAGTGATCGATTGGCTGGAAACTTACGCAACTCCTGCGTTTTGAGTCCCTGTCTGCAAATTAAACCACTTCCAGAAACGATAACGGATTGCTCAAACGTAATTAAGCAAAAATCGTGACTGATGTGCTTCCACTGAAGCGCGGTGGCAAAGCCTGTGCAATCGCACGTATCGCCTCACTCGGTCTGCAACCTGTCTTGAATAAAAAGCTCACAAACGATGCGTAATGCCGGTAATAGCGGTTCTGCTCAAAGGCTTGAATAATGGCATCCCGTTCCTCTGCGGTAAAAGGATCGATTTCTTTTTCTCGATTGTTTGCACGGTTCTTGGGTAGTTTCACCTCTAACGCCATGCCATCAAAGGGATTGTGGGAGATGATGCCAGACTTCATAGCCCAATGACAGCAAGCAGAGATCTGAGTCAGAAAGCGTTTGGCAGCATCAGGGCTACGGTTTGCCACGACCCAGTCTCGAATGGCGATCGCGTCAGCCAACGCTTTCGTCGGCAGATACTGCTCAATACACCGTCTAGTCGTGGCAAATTCTTTTATCAGCGTATTCGGCGACAGGCTAGGACGCTTGAACTCGGTATATTGCTCCCACAGTTCATCCAGTGCTGGTTGTGCGACTGGTGCTGGGGTAATTGGGGTAGGGATTGGCTGGGGTTTGTATTTAGCCAGCGTCGGATCAAAATTGTTAGAGAGAATATCCAGCTCAATCTGCCGCGCCTTCATCTCTGCCAGTTTGCGGTTCGCAGGGGTATCCGAAAAGCCAGTAGAAAGATAGTGTCGTTTCCCACCAACGCTGAAAACGAGTTGTAAGCGCTCATTGGAGACCTTAATCTGAGCCGAGCCTTTACGAGCCTTATGTTTTGCGTCTTGGGCTTGCATCATGACGACATCGATTGGGGTAAACTCTTATGCTCTATAGTTTACCCCAAGTTTACCCCAATAAAAGGGACAAACAACTCAAAAAAGGTCAAAATTTAGCGATCGTCCGTGCCTGCAAAGCAGAAAACGAGACCCACCCAAAAACGCAAAAGCCCTGAAACTACTTGCGTTTCAAGGCTTTAATCTCTACGAGCATGGAGGGATTCGAACCCCCGACCCTCAGGACCGGAACCTGATGCTCTATCCACTGAGCTACATGCCCTTGTCTCTTCCGCGAGTATAGCACTGTTGGAAAGGCTACAGTCTAAAGTCTAAAGTCAAATATTAAGCCTTTAGCCTGCACCCTTTAACTTTTCTAAAGGTACGCTGCTGGGTCAACGGGGTCACCGTTTTGTCGCACTTCAAAGTGCAGGTGAGGTCCGGTAGAAAGTCCGGTAGAGCCAACGGCAGCGATCGCCTGTCCGCGCTGCACTGTTTGCCCTTCAGAGACGTAGAGTTCACTGGTATGACCGTAGAGCGTTGTAATGCCGCCACCGTGATCAATAATGACGGCATTGCCATAGCCACCATACCAGCCTGCAAAGATGACGGTACCACTGTCGGCAGCGTTGATCGCGGTGCCATAATCAGCGCCAAAATCAATGCCAGAGTGGAAGCGCTGATAACCGAGAATGGGATGCGTCCGCCAGCCAAAGCCGCTGGTGATTTCGCCCAGGCAGGGCGCGATCATTTGTCCTGTACCCCGAAAGACCACACCACCACTACCAACGCGCTGCTGAATGAGTAGCCCGATGTTGCGAGAATCTTGCAGCAGCTGCGCCTCGGCAACCTCTAAGGCACGTCGATCGCTCCGTAAGCGTTCAATCATCGTTTGCTGTGACCCTGCCTGTGCCTCAAATTCTGCCTTTTGTGCCAGAAGCTCTTGTTTGAGCAGGGCGATTTGATTCTTCTGTTGTTCCACCTGATTGCGCTGTTGATCGATGCGATCGGTGTCTTGCTTAAAATTACTCAGTAACCGTTGATCGGCTTTATAAAGGCGTTTGAGTTGGTGGCGACGATCGAGAAACTCGTTCAGGTTTTGGCTTTGGAGCAGCACTGCCCAACCGCGATCGGTCTGTTGGCGTTGCAAAAACCGCAGCCGTGCGACGGTTGAAAACTGCTTCTGTCGATAGAGTTGCTCTGCTTCTACTAGCGATACTTCTAATGCTCGCAGTTTTGCCGTTGCTGTTTGTAGCTGCGTTTCACTGGTTTTGATCTGGCTAGCAGTGGCTTTGATGCCCTGGCGTAGTCCTTGAAGGTTTCCCTGCGCTGCTTTTTCTAAGTTCTTCAGGCGATCGTGCTCTTTGGAGATTTGCGATCGCTGCTGCTCGATTTGCTGCCGCTGCCGCTGCAAGTCTTGCACTGAACTGCCCTGCGCGATCGCAGGTTGACTCACAGCGATCACACCCACCAGAAAAAACAAACAGAACAAACCTGCCAGCAACCGATAAACCAGCTTTGGTGCCGTCAGTATTTTCATGGTCTCAAGACGGAGCAGCATTCCCAGGAACCAGCAGAGTAGTCAAACAAGACACCATTATGACTACAATGACGACTTGGGCGAAAGTAAATTAAGAAATGCTTAGGGCGATCGCAAGATGTGACCTTCTAATACCCACGATCGAGCGCTCAACATTCAGAAATGAGACTCAAAAACTCGTTTTCGGGAATCGGACATTTGTTGCTCAACCTTGACACTTGCACACGAGCATCAACAGCTCGTTGAAAAGTATGGTGTTCAGCCTCAGTTATGCCGACTTCAACTGCTGCCATGATTCTGAGAGCACTGAGCCTGCTGACCTTGCAAAAACAAAGGCAAGAAAAACGCCAACCGCGATGTCAGGCAAAGGCGAGTGCGTCAGATAAACTAGCCCCGCTGCACCCAATACAGAGGTGTTGGCAATGATGTCGTTACGAGAGCAGAGCCACACGGAAGACATATTGATATTGTCGTTGCGATGCCGCGTGAGGAAATACAGGCAAATTAAATTAGCACAAAGAGCGATCACCCCAACACCACTCATGACTCTGAGTTCTGGAGGTGTACTTAAGGCAAGTTGATAGACAGCCCTTGCAAAAACAACGACAGCCGATAAAAACATGATGCCGCCTTTAAGCACGGCAGAGCGAGCCTGAGCCTTGCTGCCCATGTTGATAACGTAGAGGCTGCTACCATAGGCGATCGCATCGCCCAACATATCCAGTGAGTCGCCTGTCAATGCCAACGAGTTTGACCATACCCCTGCAAGCAACTCAATGCCAAACATGACAGCGTTAATGCTGAGTACGATCCATAAAACTTTCCCTTGCTGCTTGGCTAGCTTTTTGAGTTCACTAGATTTTTTTTGGCAGCAATGGTCAGACATCGCGTCTCTCAATTGAGTTCTCAGTGTACAGGCATTGGCATAGCATGCGTCAATGACATCTCCCTATAGTGCATGCTGAGGCAGCGACCGTTAGCGATCGTTCGCTCCCGGTGCAGAGGAACGATAGGTTGCTCTTACTTTAGGACCAAACACGATGACATCTTCGGGCTTCAATATCCACGTGCGGTACTTCTGCCCATTGATGAGTAGCCCATTGGTGCTAGCCTTACCGTCCAAATCGCCATCGGTAATCTGGTAGGTGTAGCTGCCATCGGACTGAAAAATTTTGGTGATAATGGCGTGATGTCGGGACGCAAACTGAGAATGCAGACAAATGTCGCTCTTTGGATCGCGTCCTAATTGATATTGATCACGCTCTAAGATCAGGTCGCGCTTGCCGCGATCGTCCTCAATGACCAGGAAGGGTCTTCCCTGAGAGCGTCCGTAAGCATCATCGGTATCAGGCTCGGCGGTAAAGCTGTCGTGGGTGTCAACGTCACCGTCGATAAACGTCGGCGGATCGCTGAAACCATTGCCATACCAGGCTGGATTGGTGGTTGGCGGTCGATAGCTTAGACCCGATCGCTCGGATGCCAGTTGGCGGGCTTGCCAAGAAAGTTCGTCATCTGGCTTGATGGTTAGGGCACGATCGTAGCTCGCGATCGCTTCTGTGTAGCGGTGCAGCTCGACCAGCGCGTTCCCACGATTACGCCACGCTAGATAGTTGTCTGGGTTAATGTGCAGCACGCGATCGTAGCTGGCGATCGCGTCTGTGGGCAGGCTCAACCCATACAGCAACGCGCTCCCTCGATTTTGCCAGGTTTCTTCGTGGCTTGGGTTAATCTGCAAGACGCGATCGTAGCTGTCGAGCGCCTCTGCATAGCTGCCAAGACCGTATTGCAACGCATTACCGCGATCGAGCCAAATTTGCACCGATGCATCGCCTTTGGGTCGCAGGCTGAGGGCGCGATCAAAGCTGGCGATCGCGTCTACATAAGAGCCGCACTTTTCAAGCGCTAAGCCACGTTCATACCAAACTTCGTAAAAATCGGGTCTGACATCAATGACGCGATCGTAATTTGCGACTGCCAACGTGTAAGCCTCAGTCGCAGCCGCTGCAAGCCCCTGTCTGAACCACAGAAGAGCATCGCCGCTGAGTTGGAGTTGACCTGTGTCAAGCATGGCTCAAGTTCCTGAAATCCAGTACCCATCCAAACAAACAGGGAGCCGAGCGCGATTCTTACAATAAAACGAGCAAGCTAGTAATCCGTAGATTCTACTAACCTTCCATAAACCTAGCGTAAAACGACAAGACTTCTCACAATTCCTTTAAATAAAAGCAGAACATCACGAGAACGAGGGATGGCAAGCGTCGATCGTTGTGAGTTAGAGCGAGAGCGGTCAGCGGTCAGCGGTCAGCGGTCAGCGGTCAGCGGTCAGCAATCAGCGGTCAGCGGTCAGGAGTCAGCGGTCAGGAGTCAGGAGTCAGGAGTCATTATGCAGCGACAAGCCCAATGGCTGATAGCTGATAGCTGATAGCTGATAGCCAACTTCGTTTCAAGAACAGGCGCAAAGACAGTTTGCATTCAAACGATCAATGTGTTATTCTGTTTGCATGCGAAATGTATGTCCTAGTATGTTTCAACAGGAGAAGACGCTATGTTAACAGTTCGTAAGGCTGACGATCGGGGGCACGCTAACCACGGTTGGCTGAACTCCTACCATTCCTTTTCATTCGCCAACTACTACGATCCGCAGCATATGGGCTTTCGTAGCTTGCGGGTCATTAATGAAGACACGATCGACCCTGGGTCTGGTTTCCCAACCCATCCTCATCGGGACATGGAAATCATTACCTATGTTGTTTCTGGTGCTGTCGCTCATAGGGACAGTATCGGTAACACCGAGACGGTGAGTGCAGGTGGTATTCAGCGCTTCTCGGCTGGCACAGGCATTACTCACAGCGAGTTCAATCCATCCAACGCAGAATCGCTCCACTTACTGCAAATCTGGATTCTGCCAGAACAACAAGGCATCACGCCCAGCTACGAGCAAAAAGAGTTTCCGGCGGCAACCAAGCGCGGTCAATGGCAAGCTTTGGCAAACCGTGACGCAACCAATGGTGCGGTTAAACTGCATCAAAAGGCGGCAATGTACGCCACTCTGTTAGAACCCGGTGAGCGACGTGAGTATGCTCTGCAAGCCGATCGCTATGCCTGGGTACAAATTGTGCAGGGCGAAGTAACGCTCAACGGTACGACTCTTGATAAGGGCGATGCGGCTGCCATTAGCAACGAAACCACGCTGGTCTTTGATGCCAGTACCGATGCAGAAATTCTGTTGTTTGATTTGGCATAACACGGTGGAGACGCAACATTCCGTAGGGACGTTACACGTAACGTCCCTACCAAACAGGAAAAAGATGCCTAGAACATCACCAATTTAGAGGTGACACCATGATTCCAATTACAGGCTTAAATCATGCGGTGCTGTTTGTCCGCGATCTGGAGCGATCGCTCACGTTCTACACAACGGTCTTCGGCTTTGAGGAGGTCGATCGCATACGGGAACAAATGGCATTCCTACGCGCCGCAGGTTCCAGCAATCACCATGATCTTGGTTTGATTGCACTTGGCTCAAACGCCGTTGTACCCAAATCTGGCACGATCGGACTCTACCATCTGGCATGGGCAGTCCCGACCATTGAAGCTCTGGCAACTGCCGCTCAGGTTTTGCAGCAAACTGGGTATGCACGGGGTACCAGCGATCATGGTGTATCAAAGTCTGTTTACGGTGAAGATCCAGATGGCAATGGCTTTGAAATTCTCTGGTGTGTGCCGCGTGACGCGTGGGGTGAATTTGAGCATCGAACGGTGACGCGATCGCTCAATTTGCCCCGTGAGCTAGAACGCTTTGGTGAGAGGGCAGAAGGCAGACTTTGGCGTGAGCGCTCAGTCGAACGAGGGCAGAAGGCAGAAGGAGTGGTTAGAAAAAAGCTGATTGCTGACCGCTGACCGCTCATCAACTCAAAACTCTCTAGCAACACGGCGCAAAGCATTACTCAAAACTCAACACTTTTAAGGGAGGTATCTCGTGGCACTAGGAATGATGGTGGATGGCAAATGGACGACTGAATGGACTGAGCGCGACAAGACGGGCAAATTTAACCGAATGCCAACGACGTTTCGGAACCAAATTACGGCGGATGGTTCCAGTGGCTTCAAAGCAGAAGCGGGACGTTATCACCTCTATATTTCGCTGGCATGTCCGTGGGCGCATCGGACGTTGATTATGCGTCAGTTGAAGGGATTGGAAACCGCGATCGGGCTGTCGATCGTCGATCCCATTTTGACCGACAAAGGTTGGGGCTTTTCAGACGCACCGGGTGCTGTTCCTGATACGGTCAATCGCACTCAGTTCTTGCAAGAGATCTACGTCAAAGCCGATAAGCACTACACTGGGCGCATCACTGTACCCATGTTGTGGGATACGCAAACGCAGACGATCGTCAACAATGAGTCGCGCGAAATCATCCGGATGTTTGATACCGAGTTTGCAGCGATCGCTAAACCCAACACCGATTTCTATCCGCAAGCGTTGCAAGAAACGATTGATCAGACAATCGATGCCATTTACATGCCCGTCAATAATGGGGTTTACCGTTCAGGCTTCGCAACCTCTCAGGAAGCTTATGAAGAAGCCGTGACGGAATTGTTTGAGCACCTCGATCGTTGGGAAGCGGTGTTGGGGCAGCAGCGGTATCTCTGCGGCAATCAGTTGACTGAAGCCGATATTTGCCTATTCACAACCTTACTGCGGTTTGATGCGGTGTACCACGGACATTTCAAATGCAACCTGAAGCGCATCGTTGACTACCCGAATCTGTGGAACTATCTGAAGGATGTCTACCAGTATCCCGGCATCGAAGACACCTGCAATCTTGATCACATCAAACGTCACTATTACATGAGCCAAACACAGGTAAATCCAAACCGGATCGTGCCGAAAGGACCACTCATTAACTTTAACGAACCCCACGATCGCGCCCGTTTTTAGCGCGAGAATAAAGAGAGACCGATCGCCTTTGAATCAACCGATGGCATAGGAAGCTGTTACGGTTCCTTCCTATGGCTTTAACAGTTCATTCTTTGGTCAGAGGGCGATCGTCGCTCACTGTGTCAACCTATGAGCAGTTGTACAAAAAAGCACAAGTTACTACTGACAAAACATACAGTCATTCTTTGCAGGGCTGTTCTTCAACGAAGACTCTTAAACCCCTTTGATGTTCCTGTCGTGAGTGCTGTGATTCAAATCTGGGTTTAATGAACACAAACCTGAGTTGATTCCGATTTCTGTACCTTTTCTCATGTAGTAGCCAACTGACACTTCAGTTTCCAGGAGGCAAATGATGAACGTTAAACTTCTTTCTACTGGTCTAGCATTCGCTGCTCTAGCATTCGCAATGCCAGCACGGGCTGAAAACCCGACTCACGTTAAACGCTTGCTTGAAACGCGATCGTGCGCTGGCTGCGATTTAGCTGGAGCCACGCTGACAGCCGCCCATCTGACGGGTGCCGATTTGAGAAATGCTAACTTGCAAGGCGCAGATCTAACCAACGCCAATCTCGAAGGCGCAGACCTGAGCGGAGCCAACTTGCAGAATGCTAATCTAGCAGGTGCATTTGCCAGTAACGTTAGCCTGAACCTGACAAACCTTAAAAATGCCAATTTGAAGGGCGCTAATGTGAGCAATGCTGAAACCACTGGTGCGAATTTAACTGGCATTAACATCACGGGCGCACTCGTTCAAGGTAGCGGCATCAGCGTGGGTGGAGATTGAGTCGTTTTTAGTCGTTGGTTGTTAGTTTGGAGTGATCAGGCAAGTAACCACTCTGGCTAGCAAAGCGTTACAAGCAGGAGCGGATGCCAAAACTGATTCTCATTACAGGCGTAAGTCGTGGGTTAGGCTTAGCTTTAACTGAAGGCTTTGTCAAAGACGGTCATACAGTTCTGGGTTGTGCTCGTTCTAACAAGGCGATCGAAACGCTACGCCAGCGCTTCGGTTCTCCTCACGGCTTTGAAACGATCGACGTTGCCAATGAAGCTGAGGTCAAAGCCTGGGCAAGACGTGTGCTTGCAACTCAAAGAGCGCCCGATCTGTTGATTAACAACGCGGCAATTATTAATGCGCTTGCTCCCCTTTGGCAAGTTCCTTCTGAGGACTTTTCGGCGTTAATTGACATCAACATTAAGGGCGTTGTGAACGTGATTCGCCATTTTGTGCCCGCCATGATCGCTCAGCAACAGGGCATTATTGTGAACCTAAGTTCTGGTTGGGGGCGATCGACCTCACCAAACGTCGCCTCGTACTGTGCCTCTAAATGGGCGATCGAGGGCTTGACGCGTGCCCTTGCTCAAGAATTACCTCCTGGTATGGCGGCTATTCCCCTCAACCCTGGCATCATTCACACCGAAATGTTAGAAATCTGCTACGGCGATGATGCAGCCAATTACACTGCACTCAAAGATTGGGTTACTAAAGCGGTTCCCTTTTTGCTCAGCCTCAAGCCAGAAAACAACGGTCAACCGTTGACGGTTCCTACTTGAACAACGCGTTAGACCGATGATTCAGTGAACAGGAGGTAGGAGTCAGGGGTTTAATCGGCATGATTTACGCACTGCATGTAAATGTTTACTACTGCTTGAGCACCGCGCGGGTTTAGCTGGTCTTTTATCCTTCATCCTTTAGCCTTTAGCCTTTCTTCTCTAGCACGATCGCAGCCGTGTCAGCACCAGCACAATTTCATCCACGGCACCTCTAACAGTTGTTGTAGAAGCACCAGAATAGTTGGTTAAAAGGCTCAATACGACATCGGGATGATTGGGTGGCGTGAGGTAGCCAGATAAGGCAACTACGCCTGAAATGGTGCCAGTTTTACCTTGCAGCTTGCCCTGTGCTGCTGTGTTGCGAAAGCGATTTTTGAGGGTGCCGTTTATGCCTGAGATCGCTAAAGAGTTGCGATATACCTTTGCGTCAGGAGCTTGTGCCATCGCTTGAAGGGTTTGCACCAGGGCGGCTGCGCTGGCGCGATCGCGGTTTGCCAGTCCTGAGCCATCCACCATGCTATAGCCAGCCGGATTCACACCCAATGGCGTTAGAGCTGCTTTGACAGCAGCAATGCCGCTTACCGTTGCATCCTGACTGCCAGGAAACCGTGTGACTCCCAGCGTCTTTAGCAGTGCTTCTGCGTACGTGTTGTTGCTTTCTCGGTTGGTTTCAATTAGAAGCTGAGCCAGGGGAGCAGACTCGATCGCCGCCAGTTCAAGTTGTCCTAGTGGCGCAGGCGTGGTTTTGACGACGGTAGAGCGTTGAATCGTAATGCTAGCATTCGTCAGGGCGGTGCGAAATTTGTCGATCAAATAATTGCCAGGGTTGGGAATAGAAACGGCGATCGGTTCGGCTTCTGATCCCACGCGAAGCTGTCCGCTCACCTGAATGAGACGCTGGTTTGTCCCGCGTACTGCATCCACATATTCACTACCGCTGGCAGAAACCGTCACCGATTGATTGCTGATGCGCCAGCTATTTGCATCCGTTGGATCATCCCACTGCACTCGCAGCGGTTGTCCAACTCGTTGTGGAAAGAGCGTCAGCCCAATGCCATTCTGGTTCAACATCAGGCTGTTGACTGGTGCACCATATCCTTGTAGCGTATCGCTGGCATCCCAGTAGGGATTCGTTGCAGCGCCGCGAAAGTAAGTATCGTCGCCGATCAGTTGTTCTACTTGCTGCACCCCTTTCTGGCTTAACTGTTGGGCGAGGGTAACTAACTGTGATGTCGTCAAGCTGGGATCACCATTTCCAACAATGCGTAAGGTCGTCAGGTTAGGTTGAGAGCGATCGCCATACACAGTCGTGCGAAAGCGATACTGAGCACCCAACGCTTTGAGGGCTGCTGCGGTTGTCAGCAGCTTGTTATTAGAGGCTGGAATCAACAGAGTTGTGGCGTTGCTGGCAAACAGCGTCTTGTTGGAAGCGCCAAGCGTTTGGACTAAAATGCTCCAACGCACGCCAGCCAAAGACGTACGTTTGGTGATGCGATCGATCGCACCACCTAACTGCGCTGGGCAAACGGCATCGGTTGCACCTGCCTGTGCCAGGACACTCGATCGTGGGTTCGGTTGAGCCAACGGTTGAGCAGCGCTGGCAGACCCTATTGCTATCAACACGCCAGCAGTCGGCAGTAAGGCTGCTAGAGCGCGTTTGAGATAGTCAAGAGCAACATTCATAGAGTCCAGTTGCAAAAGGTTAAAGAGTCTAAGCTATCCTTTTTGAGTGTCTCGGTGCTGCTAAAGTTCCAGCGTCGGTCAGCGCGATCGCCAAAATTTCTCTCGTGCGATAGAGGAGAAGTGACGGGTTAAAGTGGAACGCTGGTAAGGTCAGATAATTCTATAGCAAGCGGCTATAGTTGCTCTATGAGAACACGAGATCCTCAAGCGATGGATAGTGCATCAAATGCTTATGCCAAGCGATCGCACGGTCATGCAGGGCTTTCGTTTTTGACGACATTGGCTTTTTTACTTTCACTGTTGAGTTTGGGCGTAAGCGGCTTTCTCGCATACCGCTTTCTCAATTTGCAGCAAGCTTTCTCGGGTATTGATAGCGTACTCAACCAGAATCCAGCCCTGACGACCAGTCCCAGTACTGAGCCAGCAATACAGCCAACACAACCGTTGCCTCAGACATCTGGCAGCACATCAGGTCAGGCTGGTCAGATCACTCAACCAGCGATCGATCAAAAAGCACAGGTAGAAATCGTCGCTGTGAACCGCATTCAAAATCCGAATACGAAACTGCGTGATTTTGTCAACATTCAATTTCGTGTGCGTCGAGTTGCGCCGAAGACAGACGCGATCAGCTACGACCAGGGCGTGATTTTTCCTGGCAGCACAACCGCACGCAATCCCACTACAGGAGAGACCTACCCAGCCGTCGATCGCATCAACCGCGCAACGAGCAACATTTCAGTGAGCGAACTGAACCCGAATGCGACAGCCGATGCTTACGTATGGATACAGATTCCTGAAGGTACGACTGCGATCGACATCCTGATTCCAAAGACGCAAGCCTTCAAGAACGTCCCGATCTCAGGTTAGAAGAACCTTCTAGGGGCTGTCATTAATTACAACTACACATGCCTTGCAGCACACCCTTCCACTACAGCTTTGTGCCACATTCCGGGCAGAAGTTGTTGTTGTTGATGTTTTTAGAGCCACAGCCGCCGCAGTAAATGAGTTCGGCTGCTCTTTCTAACGTTTTGCGTTCTGGTAACCCCACCATTTGAGCGTTGCTCTTACCCGGTGGAATCATGGGATAGCAGTTTTCATCCTTGCGAACACGGGCATCTAGCAGCACCGGACCGTTGTGATTCAGCAGTTGGGCGATCGCGCTTTTCAGCTCCTCTCGCTGGCTTATCATCATACCTTTAACGCCATACGCATCTGCCAGCTTGACAAAATCCGGCATTCCCACTTCCATATTGGAGCAAGAATAGCGCTCTTCGTAAAACGCCTGCTGCCACTGACGCACCATACCCTGCCAGCCATTGTTGATAATCACCGTTTTCACGTTGATGCCATACTGCGCCAGCGTACCTAGCTCCTGGATATTCATCTGAATGCTGGCATCACCGCTAATACAGATGACCTCATCATCGGGTAATGCCACCTTGGCACCCATCGCCGCTGGCATCCCAAAACCCATCGTACCCAGACCTGCACTGGATATCCAACGACGCGGACCGTTCTTCAGGAACTGCGCTGCCCACATTTGATGCTGTCCTACATCAGTGGTGTAATACGCATTGGGAGCCTGAATGCTCAGTTCAACAATAACTTCCTGAGGGGAAAGGCTGTCGGCGTAGTGCGGCACTTCCAGAGGGTAATCTTCTTGCCAGCGGGCGATCCGGTTTAGCCATGCGCGGTTGCGCTGAGGATCGCGCACGTCACCGTCCTCCTGGCTTCGACGCAGCAGTTCGACTAGCACGTGATGGACATCGCCGACGATCGGCACCTCTGGCGCTCGATTTTTGCCCACTTCAGCAGGGTCAATGTCGATGTGAATGACTTTGGCACGTGCCGCAAATTCGTCTAGCTTGCCTGTGACGCGATCGTCAAAACGCGCACCCACAGCAATCAATAGATCGCACTCAGTAACCGCAAAGTTGGCATAGGCTGTACCATGCATCCCCAACATGCCCACCGAAAGGGAATGATGCTCATCGAATGCGCCAATGCCCATCAACGTCGTTGTCACAGGCAAACTGAAGCGCTCAGCCAGTTCTTTAATTTCGGCATGAGCATTTGAGGCGATCGCGCCACCACCGACATACAGCAAGGGTTGTTTCGCCTGTCTGATTAGCTTCAGCGCGTGAGCAATCTGGCGAGGATTTCCTTTAACCGTCGGACGATATCCTGGTAGCTTGACATCTTCTAAAGCAACGGGTTCATAGTCAAACAACTGCTGCGCGATATCTTTAGGCACATCCACAAGCACTGGTCCGGGACGACCCGTCGTGGCGATGTAAAACGCTTCAGCAACAATCCGTGCCATGTCTTTGGGATCACGGACGACATAGGAATGCTTCACGATCGGCAGCGTAATCCCAAAAATGTCAGTTTCCTGAAACGCGTCACTACCGATCGCGTAGCTAGGAACCTGCCCTGTAATGACTACCAACGGAATTGAGTCCATATGGGCAGTAGCAATGCCCGTCACTAAATTTGTGGCTCCTGGACCAGAAGTGGCAAAGCAAACCCCCACCCGCCCTGTAGCGCGAGCATAGCCATCGGCAGCATGAGCAGCACCCTGCTCGTGTCGCACTAGAATGTGCTTGAAACCGCCATCAGCCTGCGCCCGATAAATTTCGTCGTAGATGGGCAGAATGGCACCGCCCGGATAGCCAAAAATGTGCTCAACTCCGTGGCGCTTCAAGCTGTCAATTAATGCGAATGCGCCAGTTACCCGCTTTACAGCTACACGTTGCAGTTGCACTAGAAAACCTCATCAACCTGAATAGATTTGTATCGAACGATGCATTGAAGCCTAGAACCTAAGTCTAGTGCGGATTGTGATCCCTGTCGAGCCATCTCGCTTTAGAGAACAAATGCTTGTAGTGCCGATTCTAGCGGAGGATGAGGTTCATTGACTGAATTTTTTACCGTCAGCATTTCCTGACATAAACAACTACAACGACTAAACGTTAACTAAGTAGCCTTTGCACTAATGCTCAAGCTGGCTAGCAGGGCTGATGCCTATCATGCTTAGCTAACGCTTCAGTGATCAATGTCTATGATCAATGTCTATGAAGCGTTCAATGAAAATGAGACCGCCGATCGTCACTGTACTATCGCAACTCACGCACTTTACCCATGAGTGCCAGCATCTCTAAATCTTCGTCAAAGGTGATCAGGTTCAGATGCTGTGGATTTTCGAGAAACTCTCTCGCAAGTAAGTAGCCCGAGATCGTCCAGGTTTGGTACTTGCGTGACGCTTTGCCGACGAGTCTACCGTTTCTACCGTCATAGTATTCGGGCCACTCATCTTCACTGAGCCGCCGCTCTGCCATTTCTACAGCCCGCCAGCCGAGTTCTGGTCTACCTGTCTTTTGGGCAACGGCTGCCAAACTCCAGAGCAATACGGGCCAGTTACCGCCGTTATGGTAAGACCAGGGCACGTTTTTAGGGTCGCAGCCCGTGAGAATTTTCCATTCCAGGTCTTCGACAGCGGGAAAGCAAATCTTCATCGGCATGTAGCCCACTAGATCCTGCCAGCGTTGTTCGATCAAGTCCATAATCAACTGCGCTTCGTGTTCGCTTGCAAGAGAAGAGGTGATTGCAATCAGGTTGCCTAGAGAGAAAAAGCGAAAGTCCATTTGTGCCGGACCGAGATTGCCTGCCAGATACCCCCCTTTTTCGGGCATCCATTCTGTCAACCAATAGGGGATGGAATCGGGATAGATGTTGAATTTGTTTACCGCCGCTTCGCCAAATTCCTCGCCTCGATAGCGGTAGATATCATTGAGCCGACTGAGATCCAGCCAATAATATTCCCGAATATGGAAGTTTAGAATGCTCAATCGCTGATTCACCACCTGAATGTAGACATCACCACGACGACCAGGAGCCAAAAGTTCTTGCGCGGCTCGGAGTGCGGCATAAAACAGCGCCTGGATTTCGAGCGGATGCCCATAGACACCCATGCGTCGATCGATCATAAACGCGCCATCGGGTACCAGCATGGTGGGGTACATATCAAAGCGATCGGCAAGACACAGTTTCAAAATTAAGATGATGCCGTTTTGAAATTCTGGCTCGTGCGCCAGTGTCATATCGCCTGTAGATTTGACATACGCTCGCAGCAGCAGCAGCCACCAGAGGCACGAGTCAACTGGAGTCACTCGCCCGATCGCGTGCTCCCCAAAATCAGCTGTCAAGTACTGATGCCCATCCCATGATTCCACTTTAAAGCTGGCTGGCATGAGTCCCTGTCCCGCATTGAAGCAATCCATTTGCTTATCGCTACTTTGCAGTGCCAGTGTTTCAACCAAAAAATTGCGCACAATTTCAGGCTTGCCTTTAATCAAAAACAGTAGTGCTGCTGACACAAAATCTCGCACAAAGCACTGGTCATAGTTGAGTGATTCGACATAGGGATCTCGTGCTGCTACGGTACCTACAGGGCGACCTCGGTAGTATACGATCGCGTCTTCTAATAATTCCCAGGCTTCTTTGACGAGATTGCTTGGTGCTTGCATTACTTGCCTAGTGCTCCTCGTTAAATTAATGATTCGGTTTATCTATCGTCAGTACAATCAGCGAAACTCAGCTAATTCGAGGCGCAATCCTCAATAGCTAAGAAGCATCTAAAAACTCAGGCTAGCCAACGCACAAGCCCACTAAGAGCTGGCTAAAAAATAACTGCACACTTTTGGATCAGCGATCAGCTTTTTGCTGACGGCTGACGGCTGACGGCTACAGACTGTGCTGTTATTTCTGTGCAACTCCTAAGTAGGCTGATTTAATCGGCGCACCCAATTAAAAACGGAACAATCTGCCAACGTTCGCGAAGTAATGGATTGCGATGGCGATCGATGGCTAACCTAAACAATTGCTACCGAAGAGGAATGTCTATAGCGCCTTCAAGTGTGATCTGAAGTGAGTGCAAACCCTGTTAACAAACTTATACACTTAGCTTAGTTCCGACCAGGAGGGATTTTCAGTAAATTCTTGGTGAGGAAAGGCGCTGTACTGATCGAAAACAATAAAGATTACACAATCTTGATGCGTCTACGTACCAGTGTCAGAGCTAACATTGCCACGAAGGTTGCTTGCTGAACAGTTAGTACTCGCTTGATCAAGAGCCGTGTTTGCGACCCCGTTGGCGTTCAGGACTTTTGTCAGTCGATCAGGGCTATGGGTCAGCTTGACGACGATGTGAATGGGCACGATCGTTTCGAGATGCTTCAGGTTTTGCTGGAGCACGATCATTCTTATCCTTTGGTCTGGAATGATTGTTCCTAGACGCATCGGGTTTACGGGCACCGGGCACAACCTTTAGCTTCAGGGCTTTGTCTGGCTTGTCTAGTTTGTCTGGTTTGCTTGGTTTGCCTGGGTTTCTTGGTTTGTCTGCTTTGTCTGGTTTGCCTGGTTTGTCTGTTCGTTTAGACAGCTTTTGTTTGATGCGATCGCGTTGTTTACGCATGTCCGCGTTACTGTCAATGAGTGTCTTCACTTGTAGAGGTGATTCAGAGAGTGCGCCTAATGTCACCTCTCCAGGTTTGATTCGCTCGATGATTGACAGTGTAGACATTTTCCCTTTCTTAAAGCTGCGTAAAAGCGGATCGGTCTGGCGTTTCTGTCGCCATTCTGCCCGACTCAGCCGCCGCACTCGCTGACGGATTTGACGAATGTCACGATCGCCCGGTTTAATTCGCACTTCATCCGCTGTTTTTAACAGCACGGTTTCTGTCTGACCGGGTAGTCGGACGGTAACGGAGCCTTCCCACGCGAAAAACAATATCCCTGCCTTAGGGTCTTTCGGAATTTTGACAAACACTGTTGTACCGCGAATGCCAGCGACCGCTACAGGTGTAACAATTTCTGTGGGCACCTTTTTGCCAGGTTGAACCCAGGTAATCATGTCACCAGCGGTGAGATTAAGGCGATTATCAGGCTGAAGCGTCAAGACGGCATCCCCAGCCAACCGAAACGCCAGCCCGTTGATCAGATCAATCTGAGTCAGTGCTTTGCCTTGAGTCCGAATGGTTTCGCCTGCTTGTAAGCCCATACCTTCTTTCGCAGGCTGCTCTTGAGGTGCGTTGAGCAAGCGTACAAAGACTGGTAGCTTTTGGATTTCAATAATTTTGGCGATCGGGTTTTCAACCACTGGCGTTGAAGGCACCGTCGAAGGATTGATCGCCGTTGAAGCTCGATCGGTGGTTGGTCGAGAGCAAGCTGCTAAGACTCCCACCAGCATCGCCAAACCAAAGCGACCCATGTAAGTCAGTTTCATGATCATGCTAGAAGAGTGCCGCAAAGCAGCAAAGAACAGGCATTGTATCTCTACAACCTTACACTGCTCTTTACATCTACGCTCTCAGTGACCATCAGCGGGAAATTTTGCTCAACGCCAGCCATGTGCAGGCAGCTACGATGCCATCAGCGACTAGCCCTTTGCGCCGCTGAAACGCTTGAACCGCTGTTTCTGTCTGGTGGTCAAACGTGCCAGTCAGTGCCACTGCCGTGTATCCATCAGCCTGTAGCGCTTGCTGGAGCAAAAAGACTGCTTTGCCCTGACTACCCTGTTGCAGGATGGGCATGTCGATCGGGCTTCCCGCATAGAGCGATCGCCACGTCAACGTGTCTACAACGCCAGTTTCGGGCAAAAAGACCTGCCGCTGAAAGGCTTTGAGGGCGTGTTCAAGCTGCACGCTGAAGATACCATCCACCGCGCCATCGTAGAGGTTCCAGTGGGTTAGCAGTTTTTGAATGGCGACGACTTGAACATCGGTAGAGCCGATTTGTAGCAGCGGTTGGGGAGGCGATGGATAAGAAGTCACGGGCACAAGGTAACACTCAGCGCTGGACAAAGGAGGCAGCACATAGCCTCCAGAGCCATTTGATACTGACTAAAGTACTGGGCTATGGATGGAGCGCCATCACCGGGCAGGCTCACCCAATGGGGTGAATCAACAAAGCACTGCAAACCGAGGACGGCTCATCGTGCTTCGCTGGTTACCAGGGGCTGACTTGAGGTGGCGATCGTCAGCGTTTTGTGTAGCTTTTTGATTGTGTTAAGGGTTTGCTGATAGTTAGTGGTATCACCTTGCTCGGAGAACAGTTGCGCGGCTTGGCGAAGGTCTTGAATCGCATCAAGGCGCTGCCCGATTTTGACGCAGGCAAGCCCCCGGTAGAAGTGTGCCGTTGCGTCTTGAGGGTTCAGGCGGATCACTTCGGTGTAATCCTGAATGGCACCGAGTTTGTTTTGTAGGCGAGTGCGCGCCAAGCCCCGGTAAAAGTAGGCGGTGGCAAAGTCAGGGTTAATTTGGAGCGCGTAGGTATAGTCTTCGATCGCGCCCAGTTTATCGCCCTGTTCAGACCGCACGAACCCTCGATTGCAGTAGGCAATAAAGTTTTCGGGATTGTGCTGCACCGCTTGCTCAAAGTCGGCTATGGCACCAGCACGATCGTTCTGGTCATAGCGAGCCAGTCCCCGGTTGTTGTACGCCACATCATTGTGAGGCTGAATCCGCACCACTTCGGTATAATCCGCGATCGCGCCCAAACGATCGCCCAGGTCATAGCGGGTAGAGGCGCGATTGAAGTAGGCGATCGCGTCCTTAGCATCCAGTGTCGGGTGATCAAACCGATCGACTAAGCCTTGAATGACATCACTGTCAGTCGTACGTAAACCAACGGCTGCTTGAGGAAAAACAGCACTGGCGATGGCGACAGATTGCGTACCCAAAACGGCGTAGCTGCGATCGCACACTAGAAAGTGTTCATCCGTACCGAGCACCTTAAAGCGAAACTGCGCGGGATATTCTCGCTTGAGTTGGGTCAACTGATTGAGTGTTTTGTGGAGAAACTGCTTGTTGGTTGGGTCAAGGGCACGACGGCGATCGATCGATCGTGACGCATAACCCTGACTCATGTCGCCCAGGTGCCCCCAGCCAAAATCCAGACACCCTTTGCGATCGAGAAACTCCCTAAATTTCTGAATCAGTGCTGCATCTAGCGTTTGCGAACTTGGATAGGGGTAGACCACAATCAGCCGTGCTTGTGCGCTGTCTAGCGCCTGCTCCAACAGTAAGCGACTAGATCCAACGGTCGCGTCCCCTTGCGGTTGTGCGCCCTTCACATCAAACACCAACTCGTAGACAGGGGCTTCGGTGGTTTGCAGCACCTGCGCGATGTCTTCCAGGTGGCTCTTCACGGCTGCATCCACTTGCGCTTCCACATCTATTGCGTTGCTCTCCGCCCATTCGACCCGCGCCGATAAGTATTTCACCTGGCTTTCGAGGGCGGTGGAGTCGAGTACCTGCGGCAGGCGATTGACCCAATCACGTAGGGACTTTTGCTGATGCTCCAGGGTTTGGGCAAACTGCTGCACACCGCCAAGTTGCTGTTGAAGGTGACTCACCTGAGTTGTCACCATATGCTGGATATCCGATCGCAGGTGGGTCAAGTCAGTGGCGATCGGCAACTGATTCAAACGGTGCTCCAGAGCAGCGATCGTGGCTTTTAGCCCTTCTACGATCGCTGGATCGGGTTGCAGCAAGCCACTGTCCATCAGCGGACCAAAGCTCTCCTCGGTCATATTCAGCTTGGTTGTGACCGTATCAAGCTGCTTTTTGAGAATCGTCGTTGCCATTTTGATTGGCGTGACGGTCTGGTCTAACGCTTCTTGCTGCTGACTAATTTGCTCAATTTGCGTCATCAAACGCGCCAGTTCGCGCCGTGATACCATCTCGCCCAGTACCTTCACCAGCGAATCGACATCTTGCTTGAGGGCGCTGGCATCAAATGGCGTTGGTAAGGTGTTCAGACGACGGTTGATATGGTTCAGTTGATCCTGCATGACGCGAGGATTATTGTTTTGCTGCTCGTCACCCAGTTTTTGCAGGTTGCCTCGCAGTTGAGCCAGTTCTGCTTTCAATTGGGTCAGTGTAGAAGCCAACTCATCAACGCGATCGATCGTAGATAAGCTTCCCAAATAGGTTGTTACAGCGTTCACCGAATCAGCTAAATCAGTGTAGTTGATTTGCATTTGGCGCACATCTTGCGCCAGCAAACGCCATTCAGGCTTCGCTAGTTCGCGTTTCAGTTGGGTCACATCTTGAGACAGCCCTGCTGTACTTTCTGCCGTTTCGTGCAAGACAGATTTTCTCAAGCTGGCGAGGTCTAAAAAGTTAGGCAGCACCTGAATTTGCTGTCGCAGTGCGCTGAGATCCGCTGAAAGCTTCTGATCTAGCTGTGCTACAGACGATTCAGTGTGTGCTAACGCTGTTTCTTCTAAGCGCCGCCGATTGACCAGGTTCACCAGCAGCAATGCCGATACAGGCGCTGCTGTAAATAAAATCTGCTGGGAGGCAACGGATGCCAATGAGCCAATGCCTGCGCCAACAAGTAGTGCGTACTCCGAAAGATTGAGCCAGTTACGGTGCTTCACAGCTTCTTCAAACCGCTTGATGTAGGGTTGTTTAATGGTTGAAATGGCTGCTGTGGCTGTAGATGCACCAGCAGTCTGTAGCGATCCTGGAGCGGGGGCTTGAGCTTCTCCTTCTTTCTTCATGCTCAATCGTGTTCGATCAGGAAATCCTTGCACAAGGAATTTTAGTGGCGTTGAGGCACCACATTTTGCAAGGTCATGGCAATGGTACGCCTCTACGCAACGCTTCTACGTCAGGAACCGACGCTAAAGCAACCACTTCTTTGCTAAAGGCGGTGCTGATTGTAAGCAGCAGATCGTCTAGGCGGCTTTTGCGACCTTAAGGCACCAACTGGCTTTGCCGTTGATTTTGCAATCTTCAAAGGTCACGTTCTGCGCGATGAGTGCGTCTTTTGCTTGCAACACCTTCTGCTTTGTCGTTTCAGGGACGGCGGTACTGAAGTCTCCCACATTGAGAATGGCGGGTTTATCGAGACCGAGCGTATAAATTTCGCCTTTCATCTGTCCGTTTTTGGCGATCGCAGCGACTGTTTCGATCGCCAATCCATAGTTTTGTACCGCACTGGTAAGGATGGTTTTGAGCGCGAGTGTGAGCTGATCCTCAAAATAGCCGATCGCGTAGGCTTTCTTCTCTGCCAACGTTTCGATGACACCCGCTGCTGCGGCATCGAGCATGTTGTACACGACATCAACCCCACTTGCCAGCAATGCCTGTGTGGCTTCTTTCGCTTTGCTGACATCGTTCCAGTCGTTGGTGTAGCTAGCTTTGACCTCGATCGCAGGCTTGACTGACTTTGCACCTAACTCGAAACCCCGACGTTCTTGATCGGTTGTTGTAAACGACTGTGATCGCAGGCGATCGCTGTGCCTGTTGCTGCTGACAGGAAACTTCTGCCTTTGCCATCAGACTAAATGGAATTCCCTTAGCGCTGGTAGAAAATTTGCGTTTTCGTGGCTGGAACGGCTGAGCTTGATGAGTGCAAAGCGTTCTACAGGAATCAGTTGTGCCCACTGATCGATCGCGATCGCAACACCACTTGCTTCAGCTTTTGCCTGTACGCTCTCTGGAATGATGGTTGAATCGAGCCACGCCGGAGCGGGATCGATCGTCAACATTGAAGCCGCTGTGCCTGTGCGCTCTTGCAGCCGTTGCTCCAGAAACTGGCGATAGCTCTGTACGTCTGCTGCGGTTTCGCAGGGCAGCTCAATCAGCGCTTGGCGATCGTCCTGGTTAAACTGATGCCAGTGCGCCAGTTTCAGCTTCACACCGCAGGTATCAAGTTTTAGTCGTACCTGCATTGGAATGCAACGCAGCGACTCCACAAAATCTGCCTCAAATTGAAAAAACTGAGTCATACGCCAGCTGTATTTCTCTACACCCTACACCCTACACCCCAAAACTTATTCTTCACCTCCAACTCAAGTCTCATCATCATGAGGCTTGGAACGACGGTTCGTTCCCCGCACCAGCCAGTAGCTGATGGAAAGCGAGAGAACGGCTGCTGCCAGTGCAATCAGGTCTAAGCCAGCCGTTTTCTGCAAATCCAGGATGATGATTTTTCGAGACACTGCTACCAGCGAGGTGACAATGACCAACTCAACCTGAATCACGTGATTTTTCAGATAGGCTGTAATATTTTCTAAAATTTCTAGCGCAATCAAAATATTCAGAAACAAGCCAAAAATGGTAAATAATGTAGTGCTGAAACGCTCCTGAGGTTCACTAAAGACATCTGTAACCAGGTAATCTGCCAGATCGTAGACTGCAATCAAAATCACAAAGACCATTGCGATCGACAGCAGCTTAGAAATGACCCCTTCAAAGCTTCGCAGTGCCTTCAGAACCATGCGATCGCTGAATACCATTTGTAGCTGAAGCAGTTGTCGCCGAAATCGCATCGCTCAACCAAGACTAATGTTGATGGTGTGAGAATACCTGATGTCACGAGACAGACGCAAATACAGCGATTACTGATTGGGTCAGCCATAGCCTGTAACCACGGGTGTAGGGTGTAGGGTATGGGGTGTAGTGAATGCAAACGAAAACGGCTGTAAGTCAGCGATCGCCACTCAATTCTTCTCTGCCTTCTGCGATCGCAAGTTAAAAATGTAAACTAATCTAACAAGCCTTACCCCATCGAACGAGCGCAATCTATGACGACGTTGAGTGAACTGCTGGAGCCGATCGCCGCCTGGTTTCGCGCTCTGGGCATTCCCGAACCCATCACCCATTGGGGACATCCCGCCATGATGGGCATTGTGATCTTCGTGATGGGTAGCTACGTCGCGTATGCTGGTTGGCGCGGACGGCTTGCCAGTGATAAAGACATTGCTGCTAAACATCGGGCAGACCACCGCAAACTGGCTCCCCTGATGTTTTTGTTTCTTGCCCTGGGCTACACGGGCGGGGTGCTATCGCTGGTGATGCAGCAAGAACCGATTCTCGAAAGCCCTCATTTCTGGACGGGTACCACCGCGATCGCCCTTCTATCAATCAGCAGCACACTCTCACTTGCCGACTTTTGGGGTGACAAGCCTGGTTTACGCATGTTCCACGCCTCTTTAGGCACGGTAACGCTTGGTCTTCTCATCATTCATACCGTGCTGGGAGTGAAGCTAGGGCTGTCACTTTGAAGGCAGAGAGGGAGTAGGGAGTGGGGAGTGGGGAGTGGGGAGTGGGGAGTAGGGAGTAGGGAGTAGGGAGTAGGGCAGAAGAAGCAACAGCATTGGGAGTGGGGAGTAAGTGCTCAGGAATGACTCAGGCACTGACCACTAACAACCAAAAACTGTTTCCGCTCAAAACTCAAACCTTCTATCCCTGTTGGGCACTCTTAACGTAGTTTTTCTTGCTGCGATCGGGGTGCTTCATGACTGCTATGGGTGCAGTGGTTTTGTGTTTGGCATACATCTTAGGGCTGCTGTTGACGAAGGTGCCCTACGGTAGCTATGGCATCTTGGTTTTGGGCGTAGGGCTATCGTTTGGTATCAAGCACGTCTGGCGATCGGCACCAAAGCGATGGGTTTGGCTGGCGGCTGGGCTGATAGGGCTGGTTGCTGGACTATATTTTCAGATGCGCACACCGCAACCAGCCGCTACCGAAATTAGTCGCCTCATTCCACCTGCAAATGCGCCGAAGCAGGAATGGGTTGTTGTGGGTGAGGTAGACAGCGTGCCACAGCTAACCCGCAGTCAAAAGGCACAGTTTTGGTTGACGGTGAGGCAGGTCAATTCGGTCAGCGGCGAAGTGCAGTACGTGGATGATAAAGCTCCAACGGGTCAGCTTTACGTCACGGTGCCGCTACTCCAGGCAACAGGGCTTTATCCGGGACAACTGGTGAAGGTGATGGGTGCTTTGTACTTGCCGCAGCCTGCCACGAACCCCGGTGGCTTTGATTTTCAGGCGTATCTCAGGCAAGAAGGTTGCTTTGCGGGGATGCGGGGCAAACAGACCGAGGTGATGGAGGCTCGATCGCGCTGGGGTTGGTGGCAGATCCGGCAACGGGTGATGCGATCGCAGATTCTCTGGCTCGGTAGTCCCGCTGGAGCATTGGTCAGCGCCATGGTGTTAGGTAGTCGCGGAGTCGATCTGCCCTTTGACTTGAAAGATCAGTTTACTCGTGCGGGACTCGCTCATGCGCTGGCAGCATCAGGCTTCCAGTCGTCGCTCATTTTGGGTGTCGTGCTGGCGTTAACCCGTCGCTTTTCAACCAAGGTACAGTTCTTCGCAGGTACAGCGGCGCTACTGGTGTTTGTCGGACTCACGGGCATTCAGCCTGCGGTGCTCCGTGCGGCAATCATGGGCTTTGGTGGTTTAACCGCGCTCTGGTTGGAACGCAAAGTCAAGCCGCTTGGAGCACTGCTAGTCACTGGAGTCCTTTTGCTATTGTTTAATCCGCTCTGGATCTGGAACTTGGGCTTTCAGCTCAGCTTTTTGGCAACGATCGGATTGATGGTTACCGTTCCTGCTCTAACGAAGCAATTGGATTGGATGCCCAGCGCGATCGCGCCTCTGTTTGCAGTACCGATCGCCGCTTACCTGTGGACACTACCGCTTCAGCTTGCTGCCTTCGGAGTGCTGTCGCCTTACAGCGTACTAGTCAACTTGATTACAACGCCCCTGATTTCCATTCTCAGCATTGGCGGCATGGCAAGCGCCCTGGCAGCATTGCTCTGGTCGCCTGCTGGTAGCGCTCTCGCATGGCTGCTGAAGTATCCTACGCAGGCACTCATGCTTGTGGTGGATGGGTTCAGCCAATTGCCTGGAAATGCTTATGCGGTGGGCACCATTCCAACCGTAATCGCGATCGCTCTCTACGCGCTGCTTTTGCTGACCTGGCTTCAACCCTGGTGGCAGAGGCAATGGTGGGTGGCGCTGCTGGTGGCGATCGGGCTGGTGATCGTTCCCGCATGGCAGGCAAACGCTTCCATCTTCCGCGTCACGCTACTGGCAGCAGGACAGCCCATTCTGGTGCTTCAGGATGCTGGACGCACAGCACTCATCAATAGTGGGGATGCCTCTACTGCTGGCTTTGCGGTACTGCCGTTTTTACAAAAGGCAGGAATCAACGAAATTAACTGGGCGATCGCGGCTGACGCACCATCCAAGCGACCAAGCGGCTGGGGCAAAATTGCGGAGCGTCTCCCCATCACGCAACTGCATCGCGTCAATGAAGCTGCAATGCAGGGAGCCTCGCTGACGGTAAAACCCACGCCACTGACGATCGGACAAACCGCTCAGATTGGCTCCAGTCAGTTTAAACTGCTCAGCACCGCACCGTTAATCGCGTCACTGCATCTACATGGGCAAACATGGACATGGTTAGGCACTCTGCCACCAGAACAAGCAACGCTGCTTCAAACGGTGAGCCTGTCCGAAACGCAGGTACTTTTGTGGTCGGGTCAGCGGCTAGAACCTGAAATCATTCAAGTATTACGACCAAAAGTGGCGATCGCCACCAGTCGAATCCATCCCCAAGCCGAAGCACAGCTTAAGCAACTCGGTATTCAGCTTTACGCGATCGATCGGGATGGTGCGCTCCAGTGGACACCTGCCGATGGCTTCAAGACAACTTTAGAATCGCAGGAAAACTCGCCGTCTGCCCTGTAGAATAGATCGTTAGCCATTAGTTTTTAGTTGTTGGAGTACCTCACAACTGAAACTAAGCCCCTTCTGGAGAGGTGGCAGAGTGGTCGAATGCGCCTGACTCGAAATCAGGTTTGGGGCAACCCAACGGGAGTTCGAATCTCCCCCTCTCCGTTGCTAAAATCATCGCCCTAGCGCTCCCAGCTCGACTTGGTTTGACCCCTTGTCGGGGCGCACAGTCTTGCGATCCAACGTGCGACTAAATGGATGCTCAAGTTCATGCCTTGGGCTTAGCCTTCAACTCTAGATTCAGCGCTGACCATTGACGGTTGATTGCTCAAGTAGCCACATCTGGTTCACAACTAATTGAGAGCAGATGATACCTTCGTGTTGTCATGCCGTAGATGCTTGGCGTGAGTACGCGCTTTCGCCAAACCATAGAGTACATTCACAATGTATCGTGCTGCCATTTGAATGTGCTCTATGCCAGCAGCGATCGCAGGCGACACACCTGTAATGCAACTACACGCATTCGCACAGTGATGAAGCGTAGTCCTAATGCCTCGTGCTGCCATTTGAATAGCCTCTACGGCAGCAGCAATCGTAGGCGACACATTCAAACGGACAAGGCATACCGTCTTAAGCGCGATCGAACGAGAATAAGTGGCAGGTGCCCGACTTTAATGCGTAGGATAGGAGAAAAATTCTGCTGCCTGGTTCTTTATGGCGGATGCGATCGACTTTCAGCGTTACCTCAAATCCATCCTTCCCGATCCAGCAAACCAAGACTGGGGCGATCGCTACACGCCAACGCAGGTTGAGTTGCCGTTGAAGGTGAGGGCGATCGTACAAGAATGCCCAGACACCTCAATAGCTCAACGCTAATAGGAATCGCAAAAGCAGAAATGGTTTAAGGTGCTGGCGAGACATAGGGTGTGCGCCTACAACAACAGTTCTCTAATCAGTAAGCCACAGTCTTGTAGATTTAGGGACAGGTATAGTTAATGCAAATCAAATCGACTGTAGGAAGCCAGTTTTTATGCAATCTAAACTTTTTCGATGACCTCAACTTCAGCCCAAACGCCAATATTTCCACTCTCAGAATAAACTCGGCTAACCTTAATAATTTTTACTTTTGAACCTTTTCTTGAGGTGCCGATTAGCTTTGGTAGGTTGTTAAGAGTGTAGTTATTTGGTGGGCGTTTCAGTCTAATATTGATACTTTGTGTCACTGTGACCTCTTGATTAATCTTGGGATCAAGCTGACTGCCAGAAATGATATCGCTCTCAAGCGTTTTCGTTTTACGATTTGCTCGACCTAGAAAAACCCAACCTTTTAGATCTTTGGAAGTCAACTGACTTAAAAGACTAGCCTCTGCTTTGACCAAAGTCTCTGCTTTTGATGAAGGCTTATTCTGGCTGTTACTAGTTATGGGTTGACCAGTATTCAACTCTTGTTGAGTAACTGCACCCTCTTTTTCGATTTTTCTAGCTAGCTTAGCTCTTGCTGCTGCAAGAACGGGATATTTTTTAAAGACACTTTCATCAATGCCTTGCGGATTATCTCCTTCAAGCAAGGCAGTCATTGTTTCTAAAAGTTCAGGCTTATCGCTAGCTAAAGCGAGATTAACTAGAACATATTTGTAAGTCGGATTTTCAGTATCAGCAAATGTGTAAAGCCTGATTAGAGTCATTTTAGCCTTGACTGGTTTTTCTCCTGAAAGTTGATCAATGGCAGTATTGACTTCATCAGCAAATTTTTTGTTTTTCTCAAATTTAGTTGTGATTTCAGTGAGTTTTTGATTTGCCTTATCAATCTCTAATTTGGTTGTATCAACTTTCGTACTTACCAGAAATCCACCTACTGCAATCCCAATCGTCACTAATAATTGTAGACTTGGAAGAAATTTTTGAAGAGACCAACCTTTTGTTTCTCGCTCTAGATTCACTACAGAACTCTCTTCCGTGATATGTTCATTCATGGTTTAATCCTTCAAATGTCATATCATTTTAGTTTATATTTCGCCTTAAGAAGAGAAAATCCGAAGGTAAACTTTAAAGTTAGCCTTCAAAATATACCCAAAGTCTCTGATATCAATCCATCCGCTGTTTTTGAGCTAGGTTGGATCGATAATCGGCTAACTCAATACGGTTGCCCGCTTCATAGGTTAGATTCGACGGGCAATCATACTGCTTGATGCGCGACATGATACAAAGCTTGCAATGCTAATATTTAATCAAAACAAAACTTTATTGCTGTTTTGAATCAGACAACCCAAGCAGTTCGGGAACACCCCAATTTTGTGCGAGAAGTGGCTATTGACGCAGAAACTCAGTTTCGGTTTATTGTTCACCATCCAGACGACCACGATCGTAAATTGCTCCTGACAGTTCTAGCTTTCGATATACCTTCATAAAGAGATTAAATATGCAAATCACGATCGACCTACCAGACCATTTGCAACTCACCGAAGCAGATTTGCGACAGGAACTTGCCATTGCTCTTTTTCAGCAAGAACGCATCACCCTCGGCAGCGCCAGCCAACTCGCTGGGATACACCAAATTGAATTTCAACGATTAATCGCCAGTCGCGGCATTAACATTCACTACGATGTAGATGACCTTAAGCAAGACCTAAAAAGCCTGCGAGAAGAAGGTTGGTAATGCGTGTTGTCAGCAATACTTCGCCATTGAGTAACTTTGCTGTCATTGGCAAGATTGCTCTACTTCAGCAGATCTACCCAAAAATCGTCATTCCGCCTGCTGTTTATGATGAACTCATGCGCCTGCGCGAAATCCAACCTATGGTTACTTCATCAGTATCAGCGGGGTGGTTAGAAATTCAAACACCCACCAACTTTCAACTGATTCAAATTCTCCAACAAACGCTTGATCATGGTGAATCTGAAGCGATCGCCCTTGCTCTTCAACTAAAGGTCGATCGTCTGCTGATTGATGAGCGGTTGGGACGATCGATCGCTACGCAGTACGGACTTTCTATACGAGGAATTCTCGGCATTCTGATCAATGCAAAAGATCAAGGACTGATCCCAGCCTTAAAACCGTTGCTCGATCAATTAATTATCCAAGCAGGCTTCCGTGTTGAGCGAACACTATACGAATATAGTCTGCGAGAAGTAGGCGAATAGGGAGATGTAAGGGAATGGAAATCGCACCCCATATTAGCGTAGACTCGGCGATTCACCACGGTACGCCTGTCATCACGGGTACTCGCGTTCCCATTGCCATCATTCTTGGTTCCCTTGCAGGCGGCATGTCCAAAGAAGCTGTGATGCAAGAATACGAACTGACTCAAACTCAGGTCGAAGCGGCGCTGATTTACAGCACAAATATCCTCAAGCGACAGAGGCACAAATTCCGGCGATCGTCGATATCGAGTTTCAAGAAATCAAGCGATCGCAGCCTCAACGCTGGCAAAGCTTTCTGAACCTGCAACGACAGTGGAACGGGGTCAAAAAAGGTCTACTCAAAGTGGGTGAACATCTTGCCGAAGAAACTCCGTGGGGCAAAGGCGTAATCGGCTACCTTGAAGGCGTGACGGACAAAGTAGAGTAGAGAGAGTTCAGCAACATCCCTTGTTTCTGGTAATCGTTATGAGAAACATAGAAGTATTGAAAGCTAAACGTTGCAACCTCAATTACACAATTTCTACGGTGCCCTGTTGACCATCGATGCGGACGCGCTGACCGTCTTGGAGCAATTGAGTCGCGTTGTGAATATCCATCACAGCCGGGATGCGGTACTCACGAGCCACGATCGCGCCATGCGATAGCCTTCCCCCGACCTCTGCAATCAGCCCTCCCGCTCTGGCAAGCAGTGGTGCCCAACCAGAATCTGTATATGGCACAACGAGAATGGTGTCGCGATCGATCTCTGGCAATGCGGTTAAACTCCTCACCACTTTAACAATGCCCTCAGCCTGTCCCGGACTCGCGCCAATGCCCCGTAGCTGCTGCGATGACTGCCAGTTGTGAACACTCATTATTGGTGTGGGTGGATCATTCCCATAGACCAAAAACGGCACTATTTCGAGTGCGCGATCGGCTTCCAGTTGCGATCGTCGCTGCTCCACCAGTGCCCGAACGTGTGTCTCTTCTCCCCTCTCCACCAAACGCCGAATTTCCACCAGTTCCAGGAAAAAAATATCGCCTGTAGCTACCAATTTTTCTGACTCCAACCAGTTCTGTTCTAGCGCCACAAAGCTCCAGCGCAGTTCTGCCAGCAAGCGGCTGTATACCTCCGTCACTCGACCTTTAAGCGCCAGACGACGCTGTACCCGTTTGACGTTGCCACTTTGACGATCGATTGGGGACGCGATCGCAGGTGGATGCTCACAAAACTGGACAAACAGCGATCGCACAGGCTGCGGATCTTCCCGCCACGTTGGCACGGCAATATCAGTTCCCACTTCACTTAAGTAGCCGTATTGCTCCATCAGTGCATCAAACTGCGCCAGGATTGTTTGTCCCTCAAAGGTTTGAGCCAGCAGCGTAAGGGGAGTGGGGAGTGGGGAGTGGGGAGTGGAAACATTTTGTCTTCTTCTTGCTTCCGCCGCTTCCCCTGCCTCCCCTACTTCCGCCGCCTCTCCCGATTCCCGATTCCTTTCAACGCTTCCATCTCCTGCTTCGCTTGTGGAGCTAGAAACGTTGACTCCCGACTCCCTCTCTAAGACTTCTCTCGCCGCTTGTGCCAATTCCTGAAGCGATCGCAATGCTGCAATTTCTGGCGTGTCGCTATTGTCCAACTGCTCATCCTTGACCTTAAAAATAGCTTTCCGCAACGCTGCACTAAGAGGAGCCAGAATGCTGTAGTACGTGGCGGTTTGCAGCAGGTTGAGGAGGCGATCGATCCGCTTTAAAATCGCTACCGGAGAAAGGTCAGAGGCTGGCTGTTGGGAAAACTCTGCCAGTGCGGGTGCAAAGTGACGACGATGATCGTGCCGGAAGTCCTTTTCTAGCCGCCATTCTCGACTAGCTAAGCGCAAGAGTCCTGGTACGTTCCGCAGGGTAGCTTGCAGGGGTGGTTTGCTAAACCTTGCGCCTCGCGTCAAAAACTCCAGGCTTTCGGGTGGCAAGCCCATCCGCCGAAACAACTGTCCCAACAATGACGCATTGAAGTAGGCGTGGGAGTAATGCAAGGTAGCGGTTTCGTTGAAGTCCAGCCCACGAGCACGATCGCGCAGAACGAGGGTGAAGAGATCGCCCCAAACGCCACAGGTCAACGGACGGTTAATCGACCAGGTGAGGGGATGAATCAACCCAGGAATCACTTCAGCCGCAATTTTGCGCGTCCAGATGGGTAGCAGCGTGGTGATGGGTCGCGCTTGCAAAAGCCAAAGCTGCTGACCGTCGTAGCTCCACTCAATATCCTGGGGAATGCCCTGGTGCTGCGCTTCCAGGTGTCTGGTCAGAAACGCGACCTGTTGAATGAGACGCAATGGCACGGTGCCGATGCCGTTAACCGTGAAGGTGTGATCGTCCAGCAACACCCAATCGGCTTTAGCCGAGCCTGTCGTGGGCTGAACATCGATCGCAGGCACGATCACCTGATAACTTTCAGGCGTTACCTGACCAGACACAACCTGAGAGGCACTGCCCGGTAGAGCTTCGATCGCTACCGTATCACCTTGCCTCGTGACTGGATCGCGGCTAAAAGCAACACCAGAGAAGACTCCCCGTACTTGTTGTTGAATCAAGACTGACATCGCGGCATCAGGCAGAGTGCGATCGCGTCGATACTGCACCGCACCGGATTCGTTATACGAGGCAAAGCAGCGAGAAATGGCAGGCAACAATTGTTCGCGGCGAATGATGCTCGAAATGGATTCGTATTGCCCTGCTGCTGATGCTGTTTCGGAATCTTCGCCTACAGCCGACGATCGCACGATGAGCGGCGCTTTGGGTGTCGGCTTGAGCAACTCTACTAACGGCTCTGGGTCATCACCTGGACTAAGCACCCAGCCCATTGGCACGGGATAGCCCGATCGCTTCAACCGTGCGAGTGTCGCGGCTTTTTGCCCCACCTTGCGGGCATCCAATGGATCACTCAACGAACGAATGGCACGATCGCGCCGAAAAAATTTGAACGTTGACTGAGTATCCGCTTGCGCCGATGTTGAAGGCAGATCCAGGTCATCGGGAAGCTTGGTATAAATCCAGCCCAGCACGACTGAAAGGATAATCGCCGCTCCAATCAGTTCCTGGTCTAATGGATGGCGTAGCGCTGTCATGAGCGGAAAGATCACGAGAACGCTGAGTCGTCCCTGTCGCCGTTCGCGCAGAATCGTAAAACTGATGCCGCTGATGAGGAAGACAAAGCCAGCCGCGATCGGGTCATGCACGACGTAGCCCCACACGACGTTGGTTGTCCCTGCGCCCTTGCCAAACCAGTAGCGTCCGACAACCAGTGCTATTAGTGCCACCAGCTCCCAAACCGGATCAGATGGAAAAAACGATCGCGCCAGCAAAACCGCTGCAATGCCCTTTAACGCTTCTGACAAGACAGCCAGAATGCCTACAACTCGTCCACCGTGATAAAAAGCCGCTGAAACGCTGATGTTGCCAGTGCCCAGCGTTGCTAGCGATCGTTGTGTCAGGGCATAGGTGATCCAGGCGATGAGGGGTAGCCCGCCCAACAGTGGACAGACGATGAAAAGTAACAGCGCACCCCAAACTTGCGTTAGTGTCATACGTCAATGAGATCCCCGACTTCTGCATCAGGTTCAGGCAATCAATCAGGGCTGAAAAAAGAAGTCGGGGATCTGTATCGCTTCTTGAGGCAATCCAATCATGATTGAAGGAAGAAGTCAGGGAGCTAGTTAGCTACCGAGACCGCCAGTATAGGCATCACCGCTGCCTGCCAGTTCTGGTCGCGTTCTCACACTGGGCAAGGCTTTGGTTTCACCCGTTTCGATGTAACCAACGTAGAATGCGCCTTCTTCAACGCTGAGTGCGCTGGCATTCACATCGCCTTCTAAACGAGCAGTACGACTGAGGGTGAGCTTCCCTTCGACCATGACTCGCGCTTTGAGGACTCCGTGGACGGTCAAGTTTCTGGCTCGTACTTCGGGTCCTTCGATGAGCCCATTTTCAGAAATTTGCATATCGCCCCTCACCTCAACGGTGCCGTGAATGATACCTTCCACAAGCAGATCACCTTCTACGTGGAGCGTTCCCTGAAATTCACTGTTGGGCGCAATGTAGGTTGGTAGTACTTTTGATGGCGGTGGGGTGTTTTTTCTAAACATCGTTCTCTGAGGGATAAGACTCGAACGTGAAATTTTCAAGCCTGAAATGTTTGTGAGTGTCTAGGGGACACTGTTGCCTTTTAAGTCCTCGCCGTTATCATTGCACATCTGCTTGTCTAAAGTTAAGGCTTTGCAAGTTAAAACTTTTGCAGTGCCGTGAGAACCACGATCGCCCTGGCAAGGCTAAAACCCGTTAAAGCGTTACACAGAGCAGTCCCCTAACTTTTACTTGATCCTGGAATAGTGATATCAACAGCGGTGACAGCCTGTCCTAACGTATTCAGCGGTGGCTTGATGGTCGCTTGATTACCGACGACTAGCGTCACAATGTTTTCGGGCTTTAAATAGGTTTTGGCAACGCGCTGCACATCGGCGATCGTGGTTGCAGCCACACCCTTTTGGTAGCGAAAGATAAAGTCGTCAGGATAGCCAAAGTATTCGTAGCGCAAGAGACGAGACAGCGTTTGGCTGGGCTGCTGAAAGTTGAAAATAAAGGAATTAAGTACTGAGTCTTTGGCAAAGGCAAGTTCTGCGGTGGCAATGGGAGCGGCACGGATTTTTTCAATCTCTGTCCGCACACTTTTGATGAAGGGGACTGTTGCCTCCGATCGCGTCTGTCCGCCTGCTACAAACAGCCCTGGATAGTCGTACTGTGAACCCCAATACGCATAGACCGAGTACGCCAAGCCCTGGCGCGATCGCACCTCGTTAAACAGCCGTCCGCCAAACCCATTCAGCACTTCATTCATCACCGATAGCGCTGGATAGTCTGGACTATTCACCTGTCCGCCCAAGTGCCCAATCTGCACGTTGCTCTGCGTCAGTTGGGGCTGATTGACAAAAAAGATACCGCCTTGCTTTGCTTGAGTGACTGCTGGCAACGCTGCGGGTTTTGCCTCCGAAGGCTTCCAGTCAGCAAATGTGGTTTCCACCCGTTGACGCATTGCCTTGGTGTCAAAGTCACCAACAATGCCCAACAGAATGTTGTTGGGATAGAAGTACTGTTGGTGAAAACTCACTAAATCGTCACGAGAAATATTGGTAAGTGTGGCGTACTCGACAAAACGGGCGTAGGGGCTGCTGTCGCCATACACCAGCTTGCGAAACTCACGATCGGCGATCGAGTCTGGTTCGTCATTTCGACGAGCAATGCCGCCCCGCTGCTGTGTTTTTGCCAGGTTGAGCTTATCGATCGGAAACGCAGGCTGCCGCAAGGTTTCTGCAAACAGGCTAAAGACCTCTGGCAGATCTTCTGTCAGCGTATTGAACCCCGCGTTACCAGCATCTTCGTCGATCGCGGCTTCTACCGATGCGGCTCTCTGCTCTAGAAATTCGTTGATCGCATCGGCTGTGCGTCGCTGCGTACCACCCGATCGCATCACCGTACCGACCAGTTCTGCTAAACCCACTTTCTCCGACGGCTCCAAGCGATCGCCCGTGCGAATAATGGCAGTCCCGTTAATCAACGGCAGTTCGTGATCTTCGACTAGATAAACTACCATGCCATTCGCCAATTTAAACCGCGTGTAGTCCGGCAGTTTGATTGCTGGTGGTGACGAAAACGTCAAGTCTGTATAGTGTTTCGGCGTTTCTGCTGCCGCTGGGCGCAGCGCCAAAACTAAGAGCAAAATAGGAATCACCAAAAAGCAAAAAATGAGAGTAAATAGCTTAACAATTTGCTGACGCTTCTCTGCTTTCATAATCTTTGCTTTCATAGATAGTTTTTTCACTTCAACCACTAACGCTCAGTGTTTTAGTTTTAAGCGAACACATCATCAACGGCTATGCTAAAACCAGAGAGAGCAGTTTGCGTTGTTACGATTTCACCTGAGACAAAGATTTGTCGAGTGAATTGAGTAAGAACGATTACCCATCGATTTGCCGGAAAAATTAGCCAGACCTCTTCACCACCAGACTGCAAATACTCGTATGCTTTCGCAATCACATCGTCAGCAAAGTCAGTTGGCGAGATTATTTCAGCGCTCAACGGAAAGCTTTGAGGGAGAACATTAGCAGCACCATATTGATTGGCTAACGCTGGCGTGAGATAGGCAACATCCGGAGAGCGACCCTGTTTCGTGGTACGGCACGGAACATCTGTATAAATCTCACCGCCCTGACCACTAGAATCTCGGTAACTTCGCCAATAAAATGACAGATTGGCTTGAATACGACTGTGTTCTAAAGTCATACCATTCTGTTCGCTCCCCTGGTTATCTATCCACACAAGAGGATGCTTATCAACCAATTTGTCATCAACCCATTCTTTCCCTTGAGGAGGATTCTGCATCCAGTCTTCTAAAGAAAGAACATTTAACGTTTTGACTACAGAAGTGAGTGTCATAAGTTTTGAATCTCGACTTTGTTTCCTGGAAGAGCTTTAGCGTTAATGCACAAAGCGAATTGCATTAGTGTCTTTCTCTACCAAGCTGTGGAAGGGATGATCAATTGATTGACTTCATGATGCTTTTGGTAACAATTTACCGATCGTGCGATTTTGGGGCACAAAGGTTGCCTGCGCGACGCGCTGAATATCCTGGGTTGTTACGGCTGCAATTTGGTCGATTTGTTTAAACAAATTGCGCCAGCTTCCGGTTTTAATTTCGTATTCCAACAATGCTTGTGCCATACCCGTATCCGAGTCGAGCGATCGCAGCAAGCCTGCTCGTGCCTGAGTTTTTACGCGATCGAGTTCGGTTGCCGAAACAGGTGTAGTTTTCAAGCGATCGATTTCAGCGCCTAAAGCGGTTGCCACTTCATCAACGGTATGTCCCGGAGCCGTGAGCGCGTAGAACAACATTAAATTAGGAAACTTATTGCCCGGAAAACCGCTGTAACCAGCCGCATTCAGCGCCAACTGCTGTTTTTCAACCAACGACTTATACAGCCGCGAGGTGCGCCCACTGCTGAGAATGCTCGCAATCATGTCGTAAATCACATCATCGGGATGCTTGACTGCCGGACGATGATAGCCTTCCAGGTACCACGGCTGCGTTTCTAGCCGCAGGGTAACTGATCGTGGCTCGGCTTGAGCGGGTTCAGTGGCTACAACTTCCGGGGGTGCAGGTTTTGCCTTAAACCGACCAAAGTAAAGCTGTGCCAGTCGTTTGACCTCAGTTGGATTTACGTCGCCAACAATGGCGATCGACAAATTATTGGGTGCATAATGCGTTTCATAAAACGTCTGCACATCTTTACGAGTTAAGCCCTGAATATCCTGGTTATAGCCAATGACTGGACGACGATAGGGATGCACTTTAAAGGCGACATCTGAAAACGCCTCCACCATCTGACCGATCGGTGAATTATCGGTTCGGAGTCGCCGCTCTTCCAAAATCACGTCTTTCTCTTTATAGAACTCCCGGAAGACAGGCTCCAGAAAACGCTCCGATTCCAGCGACATCCACAGTTCCAGCTTGTTAGACGGAAAACTGTAAAAATAGCGCGTTGCATCGGTTGAAGTGTTGGCATTTAGCCCGACACCACCTGCTTGCTCCACAATCCGCCCCAGTTCGTTTTGCTTGACTAGCTTTGCCGCCGCTGCTTCCACCTGAGCAAATTCTGCCTTTAGCTTGTCAAGTTCTGCTTTCTGCTTCTGTGCGGTTGCTGCCTGGATCTGCTCCGAGAGCCGATCGAGCTTGTCTAACAGTGGGGCTTCTGCTTTGTAATCGGTGGTACCAATGCGGGTCGTGCCCTTAAATGCCAGGTGCTCTAGAAAGTGCGCGACTCCTGTTTTGCCCTCTGGCTCATCTGCACCGCCAACATCCGCATAGGTGAGAAAGGAGACGACTGGTGCTTGATGCCGCTCCAGCACAATGAATTTCATACCGTTCGCCAAACGAAATTCTGTGATTTGTTGAATCACCCGATCGAGATATGGTTGAATCGACTGCGACGGCTTCACTGCTGGTACCTCAGTGCGCGCCAGAGCAACAGCAGGAACCATGCTCCAACTCAGTAAAAGCGTCAGCAGCAAAGCGATCGTTCTAGCAAACTGTTTGAACGTCAGCCCACGAGCATAGAGCCGGGACGGGAGCGATCGACGGAGCGGAAGCATAGGCAACCAGTAATACGCAGACTTCCAGGATAACCTGCCCTGGTAGTCGAAACTCCAGTCATCTGTACATCGTCATCGCAGTTTGAATGAACCGATCGCTGATACAGGCAGCAATTTAAGGTATAACTTTCTCATGAGTTACCAGCGATCGCTGCGGTGGTGCTGTGAGATAGCTCAGATCTGGACCTGAAGGAATAATGGCACCGGGATTGAGCGGGAACAAATTGCCGTAGTAGTCCCGCTTCACCGTTTCGAGGTCACAGGTATCAGCTATACCGGGCAGTTGATACAACTCTTGCAGGTATGCGCCCAAAGACTGGTAATCCTGAATGCGGCGGCGGTTGCACTTGAAAAGCCCGTAATAGACGAGATCGAACCGATAGAGCGTTGTGAAGAGTCGCACGTCTGCCAACGTCAAACTACTGCCACACAGGTATCGTTTGGTTTTTAAGACCGCATCAAGCTCGTCAAGTACTGTAAATAGTTCGTTGCAAGCAACCTCATACGCCGCTTGCGTTTGGGCAAAGCCACAGCGATAGACACCGTTGTTGACGGCATGATAAATGGTCTCGTTCCACTGGTCAATGGTTACTTTCAGGTGCTCTGGATACAAGTCGAGGTCGGGCTGCTGAGCAAAGTCATTGAACTGTGCGTTCAAAATGACGATAATGTCGGCGCTTTCGTTATTGACGATCGTCTGCGTCTGGTCATCCCACAGCACGGGCACCGTCGATCGTCCAGAATAGCCCGGTGTCGCTTTGCGGTACAGATCAGCTAACGTCTGACAGCCTGCCTCTGGTTCATCGAGCACCCAACCGCCCGCTTCCGGTGATGGTGAAACGATCGTGATGGGTATAGCAGCTTCTAACCCTTTCAGGGCGCGAACCATAAGCGTGCGATGTGCCCAGGGACAGCCCCAGCCAACATAGAGGCGATACCGCTGTGCAGCAGGCAAATATGGCTGTCCTGCCTCTGCGCTTACGGTGCCTCTAAACGTACTGGCGGGGCGAGTGTAGGCTCCAGAATCATCACGCGGGGCTAAGCGAGACATCATCAAGCGCCAGAGTGTCGTCCAGACGAAACGACCAAACCGAATGATGAATGCTGAAGGTAGGGCAGTCTTCTGTTTTGGTGGTGCAGTCATACAAGTTGGCAGATCAATTTCCACCTCTAATCTATCAACCGTTGCCTTAGAGGACGTTTTAAAAGTCCAGATGCTTGTAGCATTGGCGACTGAAGTCGCGGCTACAGAGGCAAAACCTGCCGTTGCAGGTGATAAAACCCTTACTCTGCGGTAGTCCGCGCAGGCGGACTTTGTTTACGTAGTCGCGGTTTTAACCACCAGACACTTTTCAAACAACCTCTTAGGACTTACGTAAACCTCGGAGGTTTTGACCCGGAACCGAGCATCGTCACCAACATAGTCGCTTAAACCTCCGAGGTTTTGGTCAAATGCATCATTTCTGTTCTAATCGACCAACCGCTGCCCTGTTAGATGTCTGATGTGAATGCTACAGGCTGACAATGGCAACTTTTAAGTCATTCTCTATGTTCTCTCAGACCACTCTCAGCTTGCAGTCGCCAAATGGAGAAGACCTTTATGAATTGAATCGCCCTTAAAGGAACGATACATGAACAAAAAAATAGGCTTGACGATCGCATTTTTGCTTGCTTTGATGGTACCGCTCGTGTCAACCAATGTTGTAGCTGCACCAAGTGGAGTAGCAGAAGCACAGGTTTTGTTGTCAACCGCCGCGAAGGAATCCGGTCGCCCCAGCTACTCCGAAACAACAGCCGTTAAGTTTAAGGCAAGCGACAATGTGTACCTTAAAAGCGCTTTAGCAGTTAATTTCACACCAGGCAAGGCAACCGTTACGCTGCCCCTGTTTAAGGGTCGTTCACCCAAAGGTGAGCCAGTTTATTACATCATCACCGAAGCATCTGATTTCAATGTTGCAAAGAAACTGGGCATCAACTTTGCGCCCAAAATGAAGAATGCGATCGGCTCTGCTGGAGCGCAAACGGTCACTATGAACGGTGGCTTGATTCAATTCAAGGGCAATGTGGATTTTTCCCCGGAGTATCAAGTCGAGCCGGGTTCCCCTAATCCGTTTCCACCTAAAGTGGCAAAGCCAGGGGCGATTGGTGATGCACAGTGGTCTTCGATGGTGGTGATGCCCAGCCAAGTCGTACTCAATGTACAAATGGTGCATAACGGTTCGGGGAGCCACGATCGCTTGATCGCGCTAGACCTCAAGAAGCAGACGGTAACCATGTCGATTTTGGATGGGTTCCAGGGTGGCAAACAGTACTTCTACCATCTGGTGACGGATGTCTCGGCAGAAGTACCATCGGTGCTCGAAAAAGGGGTCTTTGCACCTCGGCTTGCCAATCTGCCTGAGATCGGCAAATCAAGAGCAACCGATCGCTCCGCTTTATTGGGTTTCTCGCCTGTCTTGAATGGGATTACTGACACTCGCACGGGTCAAGATCAGGGCTTTACTGCATCCCTGGCAAACGGGGGGATTGACCCCATCAATATCTTCCCCATTCCGCCTTCCAACGACGATCGCTCCGCTGCTAACAACTACAGCCCTCTGTGGGATGCCCATGTGAATATGTGGACGGATGCTGCTATCAAGGCAAACAAGGTCAGACGAATCACGTCGTTTGAAGACCTCAAAGGACTGGTGGAAGCAGGCTTGGTAACCAGTGCGTCCATTAATCCTGAAGGACCTGGCAATCCCTGGCTGTTTGGACTGCGACCCACCCAGGCAATTATCAACTGTCCTGTGATTGCCCATCCGGTGCTCTCGAAGTAACTCAAGCGTTGTTTGAACCTCAGGTTTAGAAAGCGGCGACGTTACTGATCATTCAATCATCAGACTTCTTGCGCGAATCGTTCAAACCCTCATCCCCAGCCCTTCTCCCCAGGGAGAAGGGAGCTAGAAATCATGTTCCCTCTCCCATAGGGAGAGGGTGAGGGTGAGGGTGAGGGCGAAATGATTGATGCAAGAAGTCTTTTGATGTGTTGCAAAAGGGGCTGATGTCCAGCCCCTTTTGCTGCCTAAATCAGCCTCAGAGAACTTTTAACGATACTCGTAGCGACCAGCCACCCATTTGCGACCAATCCCTAGAAAACCGCGTTCCCAATGACCGGGAATCCAAACCCGGCGCTGGTTGTTCCATCGGCGATTATCACGCCAATCGTTGTTACGATTGTCGTTGTCGCGCCAGCCAGCGTTGTTGCGTCGATCGTTGTTGTAGTCACGCCGATCGTCGTTGCGGTTGTCGTAGCCTCGTCGATCGGAGTAGTCAGGTCGATCGATAACGACTACAGGATACCGGACATTCGATTCCCGAATGACCACCCCGGCTGAGGCTGGCTTGGGCAACGATGCCAGAGCAACGATCGGAAGGATCCCGATCGCTGCAAGCATTATTCGTTTCATAGTGCAATTTCCTAACGTTGGGTTCGACTGAAAGCAGAGTGCTTCAGGGTGATGCACCGTCGCTGGCGGTCAAAGGTGAAAAAGGAAAAACCCCTCCCCTAAAGGAGTTGACCAGCTACCTGGGTGCAACTTGAGACTGTCGGACTCATGCAGAAGTTTCCGTTGATCGCCCAAGTTCTACGCAGCGTCCCTTGTGAATGATGGTTTGAAGCTGTTTTTAAACCGTGCTGTCAGAGGGCGATCGCGTTACATGCAAGCACGTTTGATCCTGCATCAGTTTGCACATAGCCTACGTTGTTGCAACTGCTGGCTTGCCGTTCTTGTCGCCGTTTGTGTTGCTATTGCCGTTTGTATTGGCAACGAAAGCAGGTTGCTCAGAGCTGGAGATTGGCGATTCGCCTCGCAGCCCTTTGCGGCGTTGGTTTTTGGGAACGCCTCCTGCCATGCCATACTCTGCGCTGCTTTTGCCGTACTTGGTGGCAACGCCTAACAGCATATGTTCTGCCATATCGGACAACTCGCGCTCGGTTTCCAGCATTTCACGGTAGAGCTTATCCACGTTAGAAAGAGCAGTATTATAGGCGTTCTCTCTGGTTCGCATGGTTTCGATCAGAGTGAAAAAGGACGGTAGAGTGAGTCCGGTTCCAACATCTAAATGAGGATCGATGGAAGTCATGCCAGCCGCACGGCGGACGGCTTTTTCTAATACTTGAGAGGTTCTTTTACGACGAGCCATAACGGGTACGTTGTGATTTAATCGGGTTAATATCCCTCACGTTAAAGAATTTTCGTGTCGATCAGCCTGAGCGAATTTCGGCAAATCTGCGATCGCTTTTGCTACAGTGCGATCGCTGTTACGAATACGGGATCTACTGAAATGAGAAAGCAAACCGCAGTTTGAGAAAGCAAGCAACCCTTTTGCTTGCGGAAAACACCAAAATGAATGCGCGATCCACTGAAATGAGACAGCAAACCGCAGTTTGAGAAAGCAAATGGTCAAAATGAGACAGCAAATTGCCGTTTTGCTTGCGGAAACTACTGAAATGAGTCAGCAAATGGTCAAAATGAGTCAGCAAACCGTAGATCGAGAAAGCACAGTCAAGAAACTATCTGTCATCAGCTACTCAACGTCTTGCTGAGGCGTAGTGGCTTCTAGAAAAACTGTCAGCAGGTGCTACCCCACACCCTACACCCCACACCCGTCTTCACAGGACTGTAGCTTACCCGATTAGTAATCGCTGTGAGCCTTCCCTTCACCCTCAAACCCTCAGCTCAATGGCAAAGCATGTAAAAGCCCTAGTTTTGTCAATGCCTGCGCGATCGCCTCGGTGCGACTTTGCACCCCCAACTTGCGATAAATGCTTTCCAGGTGCTTGCGGATGGTGCTTTTGCCAACACTCAATTGGGCTGCGATCGCTTTGTTATCGTTGCCTTGCATCACCTCAAAGAGAACTTCAGTCTCTCGCTGACTCAAGCCCAATAGCTTTAGTGAATTCAACACGGGTAGCGTCTGTTCTTCCAGAAAAAGCAGGTATTGATTCCCAGGTTCGACGACTAAACGAATCACCAACTGCTTATCAGTCTGTTCGATTCGCAGTGGCAAACACGCCTTTGGCAGGTCTGTTTGAGCGCTAGTGACTTGATGCTTGATCCAAGCCCATAAATGGTCAGGCAGTTGAAAGTTGCCAGTCGGTTTGGCAAAATAGGCTTCCAGCCATACTATGGCTTGGGGCGTGACGAACTGTACCTGTCCCTCAGTATCTAAAATCATCAAGCCAAGAGGATTGAGGGACTGCTGAAGTTGGCTTAGATCTTGTTGCAATCGCTGATAGTGTTGAGCATTGCTATATGCCTGGAACAAGTGAGGACGCAGGAGATCGAGAATGAGGCGATCGCGTTCCATAAAGTTTCGCTGAGTGCGATGCAGTGCAAATCCCACCAGGGTTGCATCTGTTTGAGCAAGGTTGCACCAATTGCCCGAATTAGCATTTGGTAGAAAAAAGACCATCTGATCTTCTATGTTAACCAGTCGTAAAAACTGCTGATAAAATCCTTCAAGGCAATGAAGTTTTTTCTGACTAACAAAATCTGAGACTTTATAGACTCCATTAAGGGTCTGCGGCATGTGATGGATAACGGGATGCTCATCAAAATGTTGCAGACGTACCCGTTTCATTTCAGGGGTAAAGCCAGGAAAGCCGGGTAGGTGAGTATCTGAAGTTTGGCGCGTCCGAACGTAAGTGACATGAAAGGTTGGAATATCGCTGGGAACAAGCTGATTCAAGATTGAAAGCGCATCTACACCAAACGTATCAAGATTGTGAAGGGTGTAGAGCTTCTGAATGCCTTGATGGAGGTTTTGCGTATCGCTAAGCGACAAAGATTCCATACATTTTGGGGGCTAATTTGGAGGCTGTTCAAATTAATCCCTGATTGCAATAAATTTTCCAGAAGTTGTAACAAAAACTTCACGATCGCATGGGTCAAATGACGAATTGCCTCATCAGTGCCTGCAACCTATCCTCGTAGCAGTCCTCAGCAAAAACAAAAGGAGAGAATGAATGGCATCAGTTCAAAAGGTCATAACAGCTAGTAGGATATTTACTGAATCAATTGATCGAACTGGAGTGACACCCGGAAACAGTGCGGTTGCGGCGCTTACCGAGGTTGACAGAAATGGCACTCCTTTTCAAGGGGACGCTACCATGAAGGTCTATAACGTCGTTCCACTGAACAACCGATTCATAGTAAGGGGAGAAGTAGACTGGGAGCCTGCCATCCGTATAAGAATCACTGTCATTTTTGAGTGAGGTCTGCTGGGCTGTGGGGAAATACAATCAACCCAAGGCTTGAAACTGCTGCATGAGCCAGCGATTAACCTCTGTATCATCAGCCGTCTGGCTCTGTTGCAAGGCTTCCTCAACCGTCTTCATCGCCAACCCCGGTAGCACTTGCGATACCTGAATTTGCCGACTGCCTCCCTCTGCGACTGCAAAGGCAATCACGATCGCATTTTGCACATCCACCACCCAATATTCCTGCACTCCTAAACGCTCATACAGTAAGCGCTTTTGCCCTAAATCATCGTTTAACGTGGTAGACGCGATTTCAATTGCTAAAGTTGGCGCACCATAGGCATTGACATCCACAGGCTGGTTATTCTTCGGCGGGCGTTGCACTCCAGCCCCAATGTAGTAAGCCAGATCGGGCTGACACTCTCGTTCACCCACTTTGCGAAAACTGCCATTCGTAAACGCAATCTGAGGGATATTTCGCAGCGTTCCGTAGAGCGTGACTACGGCTGCTAGAAGCGAATTATCTTGCCCATGAGCTGAACCAATACCCACAGCTTCAATCCTCATCCAACCCGCATCGTAGTAGCACCGTGCTTTCTCTAAGGCAGGACGATCGTCTGAAGGAAGGTCAAGGCGATCGCACACTGCCAAAAATTCCTCCCAGGTTGCACGTACCCAGGTGTCGGTAATCAGGTTTTGTGGGGATGGCAGTGTGTTAACCATGTCAATTTCCCTCCGTCATTTCAGTATAAGTTCCGCTTGCCAAATGCTTCTACTCAGACTGACTGTAACGATCGCTTCACGATCGCATGGGTCAAATGACGAATTGCTTTGTAGGCGATCGCAACGTATCTTCGTAGCAGATTCATACAAGTTGAAAAAGGTGCGGACTAACCCAAGACCCGTTGCTGAGTGCAATCGACTATGAAGCTTAAAAGCTAGATCAGCACGATCCAAGGAGTAATTCCATGCCTGCACGTCTTGTCCAAGTGACCTTAATCAACAACTCAGATTTTCCAATTGTCTGGCAAGACGATGGTCGCCCCATGATTTTTGGCAGGAACCTTGGTATCCATCGAATCTAAAAAACCTGGTAGTCCTAAACGAGTAAGGATGCTTGGAAATCCCCAGTAGCATAGAGTCCATTGATTTGCTGCCGCGTGAAAAGCGTTAAGTATCTGCCCAAGACAGGAGCCACAGCGCCAATTATTTTGTTAATGTCTTAGCTGGTAGCTGCAAAGGCATCAAAAAAGCCAGGATGCTTCAAGCCTGTAAGGTTGACTCTAAGCTCTGAAAGCCTTATGTGCTAAGACGTATGCTCATCCTTACCTATTTAGGACTACCTCGTATGTAACCTACAGTCTTCAACCTGCAGTCTTCAACTAAGTAACTCATACGCCAATCGAGTGCTTCCGATACCAATGAATTGTCTTTTGCAGTCCTTGCCTCAGATCGTTCCCACACAGACAAATTTTTGGATGCCAGCTTGATGGGAAGCATGAATCAGTTGAGTTCCCATCATTAGGTTGTCGTAAAATAACTCAGCCGATTTTTCCCGATTTAAGCCGATGCCGCCTACATGTGCCGCGAGATGAATCACCACATCTTACTGATCGACAGCTTGTTGGCAGTTTTCCATCAGTCGCAGGTCGCAATCATGCGATCGTGGCACCGTGATCTTGGTTGGATCTGCCCCAGCTTTACAAAGGTAATTGATGACTTGTTTGCCCAGGAAACCTGCACCGTCAGTAACCAAAATGCGCTTGTCAGTCAGATCAAATTCAGTCTCTGTCATCAAGAAAGCTTCTCAACCAGGTAACTGTGCAGGAATCTTTGAGCCTCTTAAGAAAGTTTGAGCCTCTTAAGAAAGAGAACTACCAGCCACTTGGCGAACAGTTGCAATGTCCGGTACCGATGGCACAACATGACCGTTTAAGGGAATTAAGCCTAATGCCTTTAAGTCAGCTCCCACCATCAGGTGAACCAACTGCTCAAACGTCACTGATGGTTCCCAACCGAGCTTAGCCTTCGCTTTA
>NZ_JCACKI010000039.1:0-52165 GCF_059505325.1 Tildeniella sp. | reverse complement strand
TTCCTGATTTTGCTACCTTTCCTCCCCTTCACAATGGACAAAGTCGAGCTAAGAGCTTGTTTGGAAAGTGTCTGGCGGTTAAAACCGCGACTATGAAAACAAAGTCTGCCAATGCAGACTACTGAGCTGCAAGGGCTTTATAACTGCGGCGGCAGGTTTGCTACAGTTCAGTGTCTTCCCGTCCTGCTCTGAGCTGTACGTACACCAACACGAGCGTTGCGCCTAGCAGTAGCGTTGCTGCTGCTGCTGCATAACCAAAGTCAAACTGAGCAAACGCTTGTTCATAAATGTAGTAGACCAACAGATTAGTCGTGTTGAGCGGTCCACCACCTGTAATCACATAAACCTGCTCGAAGCTCCGCAAGGTGAAGATAGCCGTCGTCACTGCAGCGAAGATCAGCGTGGGACGTAAGCCCGGAAGCGTAATGTGCCAGAACTGTTGCCACGGTGCAGCGCCATCCAGTTCGGCAGCTTCATAGCGACTCACAGGAATCGTTTGGAGTCCAGCGAGAAAGACTACCAGGTTAAAGCCAAGCTGTTTCCAGATGCTTAAAAGAATGAGGACAGGCATCGCCCAGACAGTGCTGCTCAACCAGGGGATGGGGGCAATGCCAAGCACTTCTAGCCATTGATTGAGCGGTCCTTCCATTTGAAAGAGCCAACGCCAGCCTAAACCAACGGCAACCAGGGAGGTGATGGATGGCAGAAAGTAAGCAGCCCGCAGGAGGTCACGAAAGGCGATCGCGCGATCGAGTAACACGGCTAAACCCAACGGCAGCAGCAAGCTAGGAATCACGGTCGCTAACGTGAAATAGAGGGTATTTTCTAACACTTGCCAAAAGTCAGGATTCAGCAGCAAGCGCCAGTAGTTGTTCAAGCCAACCCAGTGAATGCCCGCTCTTGTAAAGCTGCCTGTTGTGAAGCTGAGGTAGAACAGGTACACGATCGGATATAGGACGAAAATGCCCAGCAAGAGGAGGGCAGGCGCTAGAAAAATCCAGGCAGCCACTCCATCATTGTCAAAATCAATGAGTGTGCGCGGTGTCTTCTCAAGTGCCATGCTAGATTGATCACTCTAAAGTGATGGATTATAGCTGTCGCCATAAAAGTTAAGACATTGGGATTAAAAGGGGTGTGGGGGCTTCGCCCCCAGCCAGGGGTTTCACCCCTGCACCCCGTCCTAACCCGTGTGACTGTCGCTATACTAAACAGCTTGCATTTTAGCAGTCGGGCGATCGACGGTTTGCGCTGGTAAGATGCTGGTAATCCGCTGGCAGTCTGTTCATGCAACAATCCACTCGAAGGCACCGTTCCACTATTAGCAACAGTTTCCTTGGGCAATCAGCTTACCGCGATCGCGCTGTCCTGCTGATCGGTCAGACGATCGCATGTTTAGTTATTGGATGCTTCACGTTGGCTAGTTTTGTAGCGGTCTTGTTTCCCGATCGGGCGCTAAGTGCAGTCCCAACGCCTGTTCTGGTTGTGCCATCGCCGTCATTGCCCACGGTTAAACCAGAGTCGGTTGCGCCGCTTCCTGTTGCCAAGCGAATTTTGGGGCAATGGTTGGCGAAGGAACCGCTAGAAGGCGATACGATCATGTTTGTCTTTGCACCCGATGGGAAAGCGTTCATTGTGTCAGGCGCAGCGGCATCGGGGAATGCGATCGCGACCCAATTCCAATACCGCCTTGATGCCAAACCCCAGCCGATGCATCTGGACATCGTTCTAACACCGGATACTACGGTTGAAACCCTGTTTGAATTCACCACGAACGGTGATCTGCGCTTGCAAATGTTGGGTACGCGCCCTGGTAAGCCTCGTCCTGTAAAGCTGACAGATCATGCCACGCTGTTTCAAAAGATTTCTGACGATACCACTCCGCCATCGGGCACTGAGATTAAGCCGTTCCGTTAACTAGCTCGGTTGTAAGCGCTGAATGTTGCACTCTAAGGAGATCACAGCGACTGAGTGTAAAGCGTTTCAACCATTCCAATGCTGCGTTCGCTATTCAATATTGACCAGAGAGCTTGTATGAGCGGCATGACAACAGTTGCTAGTTTGATTTCGCCCACAGTGCCCGTTTCTGTAACGCTCGATCGCCCTTTGAAATTGGGCGTGATGGCATCTGGCAGCGGCAGTAATTTTGAGGCGATCGCCCAGGCAATTGCTGATCGACAACTCAATGCTCAGGTACAAGTCCTGCTTTATAACAATCCTGGCGCAAAGGCGGCTGCCAGAGCTGATCGTTGGGGCATTCCGTCGGTGCTGCTCAACCATCGTGAGTTTGCCAGTCGGGAAGCACTGGATGCGGCGATCGTCGCCACGTTGCAACAGCATGAGGTGGAATGGGTCATCATGGCGGGCTGGATGCGGATTGTCACACCTGTTTTGATCAATGCCTTCCACAGACGTATTCTGAACATCCATCCCAGCTTGCTTCCCAGCTTTAAGGGCAACCGAGCCGTCGAGCAAGCGCTGGCAGCAGGCGTAAAAATCACGGGCTGCACAGTGCATCTCGTCGTACCAGAAGTCGATAGCGGCGACATTATCATTCAGGCTGCGGTGCCTGTGTTGTTCGGTGACACACTGGAGACACTCCACGATCGCATCCACACGCAGGAACATCGTATCTTTCCATACGCGATCGCGCTGGCAGCACAGGCTCAACAGCACTCAAAATCTTGAAGCTATTAGCTATCAGCTATCAGCTATCAGCTTTCAGCTCTAAATTCAAGGCTGACGGCTGACCGCTGACGGCTGACCGCTGACCGCTGACCGCTGACCGCTCACTCCTGAGCCACCTGTCGCCATTCTTCAACTACAAACGGCGGAATGGGCAGTTCGATCGCCGTTCCCTCAAGTGGCAACGTCAACCGCAGCGGTGTCGTCGAGTTCAACTGGCGCATCACTTCAAACAGGTCATACTCAGCAACGTTGACGGCATTGGTCACGGGCGCTGTCTCTGCTGCCAGCCAAACACGCTCCGTTCCTGTCGTAATTTTCAGCGGATGAGGATGCTCCAACGCTGACCCGCCTGGAAAGCCGACTAATCGCAAATGAATGCTCTCAGTTTGTCCTCCCTGCATTCGCTTGTAGAAAACGACCTGCCACGCCTGATCAGTACGATCGCGCAACGTTTGTAAGGAGCGGTACATCACGCGATCGTTGCCTTCGGGATAAGTATGCACAGACGCTAACCCATCAGGCATACCCAACGCTAAAAAAAGCGCAAGAACTGTCCCGATGAACGATAAAAGCCGATCCATCTCGTGATTCTCCTGCCTATCTCTTTTGCATCGAGTTTACTGTAACCAAAGTATAGATGGAATAAATTCCAAAGCTTTACAGAAGCTTTCTACTTATCTATTCACATCAGAGTTAGTATGCAGACACATCCCTTTCATCCACTACATTTAGATGGACAGCAGCAACCAATCTGCTCATTTCTTCAGTAGATAACTGAACGAAAAGCTCTATTCAACAGTTGCCATATCTCATTGATTAACTATTTAGTGGTATCGAATTATGTCTAGTAGCAACTACCCGAAAGCGTGGTCGCGTTTTACTACCCAGATGCGTAAGCCAGATGGTGAAACTCCTAAAGAGTTAGTGGATAATTTTGGGCAGTTAGCTAGATGGTCGGCTCGATTTAGACTAGCAAAAAGCTTCAAATCACTAGATTTAGGCGATGCCTATTCAGGCTCAGATACGCCTCAACTGTATTCAGCAATTACTAGAATTTTTCTTGTTTACTCAGCCTTTGAGATTTATTGCGACATCATCTGTTTCAAGTCTAGTAAAGAATCTCAAATAAAAGCGCTTCAAGATGCTCTATCGCAACAAGCAACTATTAAAACCATTCGTGACTTAGATCCGCAGAATGCTTTTGCAACATTTCTTTTACAGCATTTGACAGGTGTCAAGCTAAAACGAACGATGTGTGATTTCATAGGCAACGAAAAGGAGATTAATGTTAGTTGTTTAGCTAAATCTATACGCCATGTTTTTGCTCACGGCATCTTAACAGCTAACGCGATGGGTTTATCGCCAAAACGATTTGATCAAGTGTCTCAAATCATCTCAGACTTCTTGTTAAATTGTATGGATAAAGATTTTGATGAGCGTATACCTGCAAACCTTGACTAATCAAACTCGCCAAACTCTAGAATGGGGCTAGTTTGTTCTAGTGTAGGGTAGTCGCTTAGCAGGTTGGCGATCGCTGTTTCAATCCCTTAGCTATACTAAATTGAAGACCGATCGCCCTGAAGCTGAGCGCCCTGTAGTTACGCCATGCAAACCACTATCAATCTTGATGAAGTCCTTCTCAACGAAGCTTTCCAATTAACCAATCTTACCAATCAGGAAGAGCTCATTAATCTGGCGTTGCAAGAACTTGTAAGGGCGCGCAGAAAGAAGAACCTTCTCGACCTCGCTGGACAAATTCGCTTGGCTCCAGACTTCGACCACAAGGCACTGCGCGCAACTCGTCATGTTGCTGATTGACACATCAGTTTGGGTCAGCGTCTTTCGCGATGGTCTTCGACCGACCGAAGGTCAACGAAGTGGTCAAATCCGCCAGCAACTAGAGACACTAATCGCCGATCGTGAAGTCCTACTGACCCGCTTCACTCAGCTTGAACTGCTTCAAGGTAGCCTGAACGAGCAAGAATGGACTCTCCTCTCAACCTACCTTGCGACACAAGATTACATTGAACTCACAGTTCATTCCTGGCAAGCTGCTGCACGCATTTACTATGATTTGCGTCGCCAAGGCTTGACCGTTCGCAGTCCAATCGATTGCTGTATTGCTCAAGCCGCACTAGAAAATAATTTACTTTTGATCCACAACGATCGCGACTTTGAAACCATTGCCCAAGTGCTATCGCTCCAACATCTCCGCTTTCAAGCTTGAGCGTTTCCCTTGAAGCCTGGATAGTCGTCTATGGTCGAGAAGCAAAATGCTATCAACTAATCAAACTCGCCGAATTCTAGAATGGGGCTGGTTTGTTCTAGTGTGGGGTAGTCGCCCAGCAGGTTGGCGATCGCCAAATTCGCTACCCGACTGCTCCTCCAATAGCGGCTGTGGTCTGCCATCAATCCAAGCGCCATCGTCACATCGCCCATCTGCCGTTTGAGGAAATTACGTTCGCCCAGGTAATGGTCACGAAAGTACAGCGATGAGTCGTCTAGCTCCAGACTAGCACGTATGGGGTACGCAAAGATATCTGACGCGTGGATGACATTGACCCAGCGCAGCGGCTCAGACGTATAGCGGCTGGCAAACTGCTTTAAGCGTTTTGCATTAGGGCTGAGAAGCTGGTTGAAAATAAGAATAGGGGAGCCGATCGTGGTGATGCTTCTGAGTTTCACTTTGCGCCCTTCACTTGCTCCACTCAACCCCTTAATCGCATTGCGGACATAGAACGCGGGATCAGAGCTATCAAAGCTGTCTGAAAACAAAAGATCCCAGAGAATGACGCTGCCAAGAGAATGCGCCACGATATGCAGGTCTTCCTCAAACGGGTTGTCGGTCAAAAAGGTGAGAAACTGCACTGCGATCGTTCGCCTTGCTTCGCGCCCTTGCATTGTGTTGAGATAGTGAAAAATGTCGTTGAAGAAGCCTGTAATCAGTTGTTCTCGACGCAGACGATAGTGAAACACGTCATCAATGTCAGTCTGAGGCTGATCCCACTTAAACGCTTCCAGATCTTGCTGAATCCAGTCCCAAAGCTGATTGGTGCTGCCCAGAGTATCGCCCCAGAAGCAAGCATAGAACTCTGGAACCGACAGCCCTTGATCGGAAAACTCACTAATAATGCGCGATCGCAACGGGTCGGCATAGCCACTTTGCCTCACCGATGCTCCATGCATAAACCAGACCAACATTGCACCCGCTCCCAAACGATCGCGCTAAAACTCATGCATCATACCTGGCAAGAATGGTTTGCAGTTGAGCCGCAACCGCTGCCGTTTGCTCCACCATCGCCATGTGTCCACAATCGCTAATTTCAGCCACGTTCGCTCCACACGCTTCAAACAGGGGATGAAAGCTTGCCAAATGGCGCACATACTGCGGCTCCATAATTGGGTCTTGTGCCCCAGCAATAAAATAAACGGGTTGCTGCAACCGAGCCACGACTTGCGGTAAACAGTGGACTTCTGCTTCGGTGGTCGAGTCCAGGAGCATTCCTAGTGCGGCTTCGGCATCTGCCGTCACAAAGTCAATTAAGCGCTGCCGTCCCCACCGACGCTCGATCGTCCGTGCCACACTTGCCCGCGTAAACAGCAAATCAAGCAATGGCACCTGACACAACCAGCGCGGACGCAACTTTACCAACTGTTGTCCTGCTGCCCGAAAGCGATCGAACTCTTCCTTCAGATAAATGCCCCCACCCGAATTCAGGCAAATCACGCCCTTTACCTGCGGCAGTTGGTCTGCTGCCCACAAAGCAATGCTGCCGCCGATCGAATGCCCCACTAACCAGGCAGTTTCAAGCTGCAATTGCTTCAGCAACAGCGCTAAATCCTTGGCATAATCAATCAAGCTATAGCCAGTGCAAGCGCGATACTTTACCTCTGTCGCTTGAGCTAGTTGAGAATCACCAAAGCCACGCAAATCATAAGATAGGCATTGATAGCGTGGTGACAGTTGCTCAATCAACGGTTGCCAATAGTGGCGGCTAAGGAGCCAACCGTGAATAAAAACCAACACATCGTTTGAGGCAGTGGGAGCGGTCAGCTCGTAAGCGTGTGGCACTCCCAGAATGTCGATCGTCTGCATAGCTCTATCGTAACCCGATAGGAGAAGGCTAAAGGCTAAAGGCTAAGGGCTAAAAATTTTAGCCTTCGTACGTTAGCCTTCATACTTTCTTCTAAAACCGCCTGCCCAAGAGACGTTGCTTCACCCCTTCCGCAATTTTTTGCCCCAGATACTCTGGGATGAGGCTTTCATTTGGTCCTAGCAGATAGAGGATCAGGCGCGTGCGACCACGCCAGACCAGCAGGTTAGCATTCACCACCAGCAGATCTTCCTGCCAGATCGCATACATCACTTTGTAAAACAATCCTGGTTGGTTATCGGCTTCAATCAACAGCGCTGGTAGGTGAAACACGGGGTCAACGTAGAACTCAGTTTCGACCTGCTCCAATCCGGCATCCAGATTGAACTCGACTGCCAGCATTTCCTCCACTTCAAAGCGCCCTGCTAACGCTTCCCGAACGGCTCGGCAGACGTTCTCGGCGGTCTTCTCGCTCAACGTCTTGCCACTGCGAGACACAATGAGCTTGATGAAGACCAGCATCGGAGGATAAATTTGACCATACAGGCTCAGACTGTGAATGGTTAGCCCATAGGCAGCCAGTACACCAAAAATGTCGCTGAGCAAGAAAGACTGGTTGCGATACGCAAAATGGAGGGCGCTCTTGCTACCCTCTTGCTTGAGTTCGATGACAGCCTGTTTGGTTTTGTAAAGATGGTACGCCAGTCGTAGATTTTGTAGTTGAATCTCGCTGCTGACAAACTGCTCATAAAACTGTGGAAACGCTCGGTTGAAGCGCTTCAACAGTTCTAGCGTCGATGACTTTAAGCCGAGCGCCATAATCAGAAAACTCGTTTGGTTAGGTTAAGCCCATCTGTACAAGGAGCCGATCGTCTGCTGTTGAAGCTTTAACTTTAGGTCAATGCTCACCACATTTCCAAGCTCTGTCGTCATTTTCCCAGGAGAATGATGACTTGTTATAAATCCAGCGTGGCAAAACCACACGAGGAAAGAGCACAGAGCGTATACTATTCATTACTGTGACTTTACTACTACCTTAACCACGCTCGCATGGGTTTTTGGAAAAGCCTGTTTAGCAGTTCTGATGCTACCTCCGCACCTCAGGCGCTGCAGATGGAGGACTATACCAGCAGAGCTACTGGCGATCGCGCTAACGCTCGAATTTTCTTCAGTACAGAGCGAGAAATCGATCTGTATGAGCTAGAAGAACTATGTGACGCAGTCGGCTGGTCTCGTCGCCCTCTGCGAAAAGTTAAAAAAGCGATTCAACACAGTTTCTTAGTCGTTTCGATGTGGGAACAACAGGGTTCGCATCGGCGACTGATTGGTTTTTCACGCGCCACGTCTGATCACGCCTTTAACGCCACCATTTGGGATGTTGTGGTTCATCCAGATTTCCAGAGCAAAGGGCTAGGCAAGGCACTCATGAAGCAGGTGATCAAAAAACTGCGGAGCGAAGATATTAGCAACATTACGTTATTTGCCGATCCTCAAGTAGTCGATTTTTACCGGAATTTGGGCTTTATGTCTGATCCAGAAGGCATTAAAGGTATGTTCTGGTATCCAGATTAAGCAGTGAGTTGGTATTGAGGCTGAGCAACGAAACACTCAGACTTTCAGATTGCCCATCAACCTTAGCCTTCTACCACGAGTTTGATCGATCGCAGGTTCAGCTCAGACAGCCTTGGTTGCCAAATCTATACGTCTACATGCCATCCGGCTAGAGTATATTTTGCTGCGTGCCCAAGGTAGTGACTCTTTGGTAGAAGTCCCTTTTCTGACATTGAAGCCGATCGCCTTACCCCTGCGTTTCCTGCTTAACGGGCTGTATTCACGCTGTCAAGCAAAATTAGGGTGACCAGGATATGTTAAGCTAAAGACCGACGACGGGATGTAGCGCAGCTTGGTAGCGCGCCTGCTTTGGGAGCAGGATGCCGCAGGTTCGAATCCTGTCATCCCGATTGAGCTTCAAAGATTAAGCTACACACTAGAGAAAATTAGCAGTTTGAGTTAAGGCTCAAGCTTTTTTTGGCGTACGCATGGTGACGGGCTGGCATTGGGAGCAAGAACGTACATCATCATGCCCTCTCCCCCCTTGATTCCATATCTTTGCAGGCAGCCTAACTTGCTGTCTACATCTCTCAACGTCTTAAAGCATTGTCGTCTTCGTTACCTACAAGCTGATCCGTCTTTGTGATCAGTTGGAACTGATATAGCAGTCCTAAATTATTCATGAAAAGTATGCATTGGTTAAGCACTCAGCGGTCAGCCGTCAGCTTGGACATGAGGGCTGACCGCTGAAAGCTAGGAGTTGAAAGCTAACCCAGCACAACTTTCACAAATCCAACAGGATTGCTATAGCACCAGACTCAAAACGTTTAGAAAAGCGTTGATCCCTGACTAGAACGTGTGCAAAACAAGCGATCTCTAACCAGGGTCTCATTGCCAATCGGCAGCAATATCGACATAATAAGGAGATAAGCCGGAGCGATTAAACGTTCGTATCACGCTTTTGCTTTGTTGTTTTTGATACATCTTTCTGATAACAATTTAGAACGGTGCAGGGTGACGATCGCCCTTTAGCTCAATGTTCCAAACTGCGCTGAATCCGAAAGCACTTAATATGTCTACTGTTTTAGATTTAGAGACACCGACTGCTTTAGATGTTCATTGCCCCAATTGCGGTAGCCACGCCGAACGTTACTATCTCACCATTGATCACTTGACCAGAACGCAATGCTCAGCCTGTGATTATTTGATGGTCACCTGTTCACAAACGGGTAGGGTAATTGAAGCTTACGCGCCTGGTCTTTACGCCTGTCGTTAGAAAGCAACTCTGGTTATAGTGCAAGTATCACTTCGTAGCAGACGCACGTAGCTGACCGCAGGCGGCATCGGCTGCAAGCCCACGCGACTGGCGGACGCTGACGACGATATGCTTGGCTTTCAGAGCGTTGACAAACGTTTGAATGCGCTGAGGGCTGGGTCTCTGATAATCAACCTCAGAGATAGGATTGTAAGGGATCAAGTTCACGTGGCTCTGGAAGCCACGTAGATGCTTTGCTAGCTCGATCGCGTGTTCTGGGCAGTCATTCAACCCGGCCAGCAAAATGTATTCAAACGTGACTCGCCGACCTGTGATCTGAACATAGTCACGACACTCGTCTAGCAGCGCTTCTAACGGGTAATGTCGAGCGCTAGGAATGAGTTTCTCTCGTAATGTTTGGTTAGAGGCATGGAGGCTGACCGCAAGAGTTGCGCGGAGCTGACTTGCAGCAAGCTTACGGATGCGATCGGGAATACCAACCGTAGAGACGGTCATAGTACGCTGCCCAATGCCCACGTCCTGGTTTAAGCAGCGTAGTGCAGCCACCACATTCTCTGTGTTCAGCAACGGTTCACCCATGCCCATGAAAACAACGTTGCTCACACGCTGCTGGAAATCAGCCTGCACGGTCAGCACTTGATCCACGATCTCTGCTGTGGTCAAGTTACGAACAAATCCGCCTTTGCCAGTCGCGCAGAAATCACACGCCATTGGGCAACCGACCTGTGAAGAAACGCAGACGGTAAGGCGATCGAGAGAGGGGTGTGGGGTGTAGGGTGTGGGATGAGGTAAGGGCGTTGTTAGTTTTCGGTTGTTAGTTGTCGGCAATGAGGTTTCCTCATTCCACTGATTTTCCCACTCCTCTCTCCTCTCTCCTCTCTCCTCTCCCCTTTCCTGATCCCAGTTGAAGGTGGGGATGCCTACCGTTTCAATGATTTGACCGTCGGCAAGGCGCAGAAGAAACTTGACGGTGCCATCTGGAGCCGCAGACCGCTGGTGTAAGGTCGATCGCCCGATGTCAACATGCTCTAACTCAGCACGCCATTGTTTGGGAAAGACAGAAATATCAGTGAGCGATCGTACCCCTTTTTGGTAAAGCCATTCGTGTAGCTGTTTCCCCCGATAAGCACGCTGTCCACGCTGCTGTACCCACTCGGTTAACTCAGCAAGAGACTTGCCCAATAATGGCGATGATGTTTCTAGTGATACAGAAGACATAGGAGGAATCAAGAGGATAAGAGTAAAGAGCTTGAAATTTTAAGTTGGCTCTTTTCACTCAAAACTCAACGCTCATCACTTAAAACTAACAAAATCACAGCACGGCTGCTCTCAAACGGGCGATCGGCAGACACGTTAGCTTACGAGCGCTGGGCACATATGCCCGATAGCGAAACACATCATAGTCATTGCGCTCAATCTCATCCAGAATGCCGCTGTAGAGCATTAGGGCTGCCCAGACCGGGAAGCGGGCATCTCGATCGAGTGCGCGGATGCCGCGTTCGGCAGAGGTGAAAAACTTGCGGGCACGCTGAATTTGGAAGCGCATCAGTTCGCGCCAACGTTCATCCACCACACCGTTGAATAAGTCTTGCTCGGTGTAGTTGAACAGCGCTAACTCATCTAACGGTATGTAAATTCTGCCACGGCTTGCGTCTTCACCGACATCGCGCAGAATATTGGTGAGTTGGTTGGCAATGCCGAGAGCAACGGCTTCGTCGGTTGGGTCGGTCTTGACCTTGCGGTAGAGATCCCAGGGAGCGGTGCGTAGAGTGGCATCAATGCCCATTACAGGAGTGGTCATTAAGCCAACCGTGCCTGCGACCCGATAGCAGTAGAGCTTCAGTGCTTCAAAGGTTTCGTAGCGCGATCGGTGCAAGTCCATGCGTTGACCAGCGATCATATCTCGAAATGGCTGAATCTTGATGGGAAAGCGTTCTAGCGTATCCACCAAGGCTACGTCGGGGTCTTCAACAGGATGACCTGCGAAGACCGATTCTAGCTGTCTTTCCCACTGATCGAGTGTTTCAGAGGTTGTTAAGCTGGCGCGGGGACCATCCACTAGTTCGTCGGTACGACGACACCAGACGTAAATTGACCAGATTGCACGACGTTTGACCTCGGGCATCAGCATCGTGCCCAGGTAGAACGTTTTCGAGTACTTTGCCGTAATCTGACGACAGAGTTCGTAGGCATCGTCTAAGGAAGCGAGAGTCCTCACGCACGAATAATCAGGCAATTTCAGCATTTCCTTGAGAACGCTTGGCGAATATAGCAGGGAAGCAGGTTCAATTTAGGCAGTGGTTCGATCGACAGAAAAGGGAGGTAACGCGCTGTCTAGATTGCTCCAACGACAGAGCTTTTCGCCCTTAGCCCCAGTTTTCTAGTGGCATCATTCACTCATGCTGTTGACTGAGAGAACCAGCATCCAGTCAAAAGTATGACCATTATATCGATCGCGAACGGTTAGACATTCGCCATTGGCTGGGGCTGATTACTTGTGGTGGTTGGTTTCACAACGTCAGTCACTGAGCGACTGTTCACAAGTGCCTGCGCTGTCAGCTTACCAGAAAGTACGGCACCCTCCATACTGCCAAGATACCGTTGCATGGTGTAACTGCCTGAAAGAAAGAAATTCGGGATCGGTGTTACTTGATCAGGGCGGTATGCTTGTCGCCCTGGCGTAGCGGTATAAACCGATCGTGGCGTTTTGACGACTTTAAATTTTCGCAGCTTAGCAGGATTCTCAGTGCCAAAATGCTGCGGGAATAGTCGCTCTAAATCTTTCATCGTTGCGGCAATAATCTCGTCATCAGATCGATCGATCCAATCTTTTGCAGGTGCCAGCACTAGCTCCAGCATGGAGCGATCGGGATCGGCATACTCTTTGCAGGTCACGCTCATGTCAGCGTAGACACTCAGCAAGTCCGATCGCGAGAAGAGGAGTTGATCAATATCCGTCAGCTTGCGATCGAACCACAGATGCAGGTTGATGACAGGCACACCTTCTAAGCCGTCGAGCTTTTGGAAGAACGCCATCGACTTCCAGGCAGGCGGCATCAACACCTTCATCACATCAACTGACATGGCAGAGACGTATGCATCGGCAGTAATCACCTCATCCGCCGCCCCATCCAAACCGCGCATCAGGAATCCACGCACCGTCCCATCATCGTGAAGCTGGATTTCCTTCAGCGGCTTCTTGAGATGGACTTCGCCACCTCCTTCTGTGATGTGATCGACGATCGGCTGACACAATCGCTCCGTCGGCGAGCCATCCAGAAAGGCAATCTTAGAGCCGTAGCGTTCTTGCAGAAAGCGATTCAGAGCCGTGAGAAGAATCGTTGATGAGACCTCATCGGGGTTGATAAACGTGAGCGCTTTGCACGCCGCGATAAAGACATCACTGCTTACTTTTTCGCCGATTCCCTGCCGTTCCAGCCATGCTGCAAAGCTGTACTGATCCATCTCCTCAACGTACTTTTGACCGCGCACGATCGCAGGAGTCAACCCGATCGCAAAGCGGATCTTTTGTTCCCACGTCAGCATGTCATTGTTGCGTAGAATCGACACAATCACGTTGAACGGTGCAGGAATATCCGGCACGTCGAAGCGCGACAGCACTCCAGGCTTGTCGGGCTGGTTAAAAATCAGCGCATGCTGCTTCCACTGAAGTCGGTCTGCAATGCCGAGTTCTGCCATCAGTTGCAGCATATTGGGGTAGGCTCCAAAAAAGGCATGGAGTCCCGTTTCGTACCAGTCACCGTCTTCATCTTTCCAGGCAGCGACCAGTCCGCCTAAAACATCTCGGCTTTCTAAAACAATGGGGGTATGTCCCGCATCGATCAGGTACTTAGCACAGGAAAGACCTGCCAGACCTGCTCCAGCGATCGCAACTCGCATGTGGCTTCTTTAAACTTCTTCAAGGTTGGCTAGCCCTCATTATACGTTGCAAACCGTTACATTTGGCGTGAGGGTGCTCCGGACTTGAGAAGACTGACTGAAAAGAAAAAGCCCCGACTACAAGAGCCGAGGACTATGATCAGGGTGCATCTACCACTACATTGTTCCCATTTTTCGCAGCCGATCCGGAGCAAACGGGAGCTTTGCTTAAATTACGCAAACCTCGGCGGTTGGAAGCAAGCATCGCGCATCGTACCCAACGTGGTCGCTTAAACCTCCGAGGTTTTAGTCAATGCTTAAAACGCCTCTGCGTGTAAACGGCGACGACAGTGCAGACCGAAAAGGCGATAATGAAAAAATTTAACAGTGCGATCGCTGGTTTCTTCACCAGACGCTCACTTTCATTTTCATACTCATTACTTCATAACCACTGCTACTGTACTAGGACTTACGAAGGGGTTTAGATCCCCGACTTCTGATGAAACCTCAGCCATCAAAGCCTGCGCCCTTGTAGAAGTCGGGGATCTTTGCGTAAGTCCAATGTACGCTGCTACTTTTTATAAACTCTGTTTGCGTCCCTTCTCAGCCCGTTTGAACAGAGTATGTCGATGCGAACTGCGACGTTACAAGAACGACTCGATAGCTATTACGAACAGATTCAGGCAATTATCCTGGTGCGTCAGAATCCCATCACGGGGTTGCTGCCAGCCAGTACAGCGGTCAATGCTCACGGTGACTACACCGATGCCTGGGTGAGAGATAACGTCTATAGCATTCTCGCCGTTTGGGGGCTGGGATTAGCGTATCGCCGTCTGGATGACGATCGCGGGCGCACTTTTGAGCTGGAACACAGCGTCATTAAGCTCATGCGCGGGTTGCTGTTTGCCATGATGCGGCAGGTACAGAAAGTCGAACGCTTCAAAGAGACTCAATTACCGTTAGATGCGCTGCACGCCAAGTACGATACCCACACGGGCGGTACCGTTGTGGGAGATGACCAATGGGGGCACCTACAGCTGGATGCGACCTCGATCTTTCTGCTCATTCTGGCGCAGATGACGGCTTCCGGACTACACATCGTCTTCACAACCGATGAAGTCAACTTTATTCAAAATCTGGTCTATTACATTGGACGCGCCTATCGCACACCCGACTTTGGCATTTGGGAGCGAGGCAACAAAATCAACCACGGCAACCCAGAACTAAACGCGAGTTCTGTCGGCATGGCAAAAGCGGCACTGGAAGCCATGAGCGGGCTTAACTTATTTGGCGCGTACGGTAGCCAAACGTCTGTGATTCACGTGCTGCCCGATGAAATTGCCCGATCGCGCATCACTCTCGAATCGCTCTTGCCGAGAGAATCCAGTTCTAAGGAAGTCGATGCAGCACTCTTGAGCGTCATTGGCTTTCCGGCTTTTGCGGTGGACAATGAAGCACTGCGCGATCGCACTCGCAACGACATTGTGACCAAGCTTGAGGGCAAGTACGGCTGCAAACGCTTTTTGCGCGATGGGCACCAGACAGTGCTGGAAGACACCAGCCGTCTGCACTACGAACCGTGGGAACTAAAGCAGTTTGAGCATATTGAGTGTGAATGGCCCCTGTTTTTTACCTATCTGCTGCTGGATGCGGTGTTTCGGGGCGATCGTGAACAGATAGACGCATACCAGCAAAAGCTACAGGCAGTTTTGGTAGAACGAGACGGACTGCATCTGCTGCCAGAGCTGTACTATGTCTCAGCAGACTGCGTAGAGGCAGAACAGGCAGAACCTCAAAGTCAAGACCGCCTGCCAAACGAGAATGTTCCGTTGGTGTGGGCACAAAGCCTTTATCTGCTGGGGCAACTCTTGAGCGAAAAACTGCTGGCGGTTGGTGACATCGATCCACTCGGTCGCCATCTTCACGTGCGACAGCAACGAAAACCGCCAGTGCAGCTTGCGCTCTTAGCCGAAAATGAAGCACTCCAGTCGCAGTTAGCAGGTTATGGCATTGCCACTCAAACGCCAACTCAGGCAGAAGCCTTCCAGGTGCGGGAAGCACAGGAGTTAGCCGCCATTTATACTCAAATTGGGCGCAACGATAAGTTAGGACTGACGGGTCGTCCTGCCCGTCGCTTACGGAGCCTCACGACATCGCGCATTTTTCAAATTCGGGGCGATCGCATCGTCTTCCTACCGTCCATTCTGGATAAACAGCACTTTTACCTCACCTTCGATCCACATTTTCTAGTCACCCAAATTCGTACCGAACTGGCACACATTCAACGACACTGGAGCCAGCTTGGACGACCGACAATGACACTGCTCGTGACCCAAGACATGCTGGCAGCCGACAACCTGGAAGCCAGCGATACAATGCCCTTGCTAACGCTTCTAAAGGAATTAAACAGCGGCGACTGTAACGGCGTTCAAGTGAAACTGGGACGGCTAAACCAGTTGATGCTGACCTCGGCAGTCGAACGCATTGATTTTCTGCACGATTTCGACTTCACCCGATCGCCCGTACAGGATGCGCTGCCCGAAACCCCGTACCTGAGCTTTCATCCCGACAGTTTGGTGCCACTCAGTATCACTCAAGAATTCAAGCTAGAGTGCCAAACGAACATTACGCTCTTGCTCTCCAGCCTCAAGCAATCTGCCAACCTGTATGAACAAGTCGAACTCTTGAGTACACTAGTGCGGCTGAAAGGTTTGGACTTTGATACGGGCTTTGGACAACCCGCTCGATCGATCACCGTCGGCAATTTGCTGGATGAAATTTACGCCAAAGCGGGCAAGCTGAAACTCTGGGCGATCGTCCGTCGGGCTGCTGGACTCCGCAACAAGGTGGACATGAGTCTCGTCGATGCAGTCATTGACATTTTAGTACGGCAAAAGCAAATTGCTGTCGGTCGTGCCTATAGTGAAGCCTCGCTGATCACCCGACCCGGAACGCCACCCGAAATGCTGGAGAAAATCGCTGAATTCTGTCGAGAAGACATTCGCGATCGGATGCTCACCCAGGAGATTCTGGTTTACCTGAGCCTGTTAATCAAAGCCAACCCCTCGCTGTTTGATGGACTGCTTACCCTGAGAGTCGGCTACCTCATTTTGTTAATTACTAGCGAACTGGCGTGGGAACTGGATGTGCCTCAAGATGAAGCATACGAACGTCTCATGCAGCTCAGCCCCCACGAAATCCAGACTCGTTTACAGCATGTACTAGAAGGCTATCAAGGCTTGGACAAAGCTCTCTTTCAGCAGGAGTCGTTGCCCGTCAAACAGCGGCAGATGAACATTGAATGGGTCGTGCGATCGGATCAAGAACTAACCAGCGATGGCTCTCAGCCTGCGATCGAAAACTGGTGGCGCAAACGCCAGCTTGATGGCTCGTTGAACCGTGTACCCAAAGATTTTTACCCTAGCGTCTGGAACCTGCTGAAGCACTGCAAAGGCTTAGTCATTGGGGACAAGCTAGAACGCCGCAACCGTTTGGATAGCGATTTGTTGCTGGCAGAAACCACCCCCGGCGAGAAAAACTTTGCCCTTCAGGTGGAGCACCTGCTCAACAAAATGCAAGCGCCCGAATACCGCCAGGTCAACATCGAAGCACTCATGGAACTGAGTGCGATCGGCGATCGCAACCCCAACTTACAAATCGAAGACTACATTGTTCTGGATGTGCTGGTCGGTCACGCCGTTCGTCTGGCATGGCTGGAGCAGCATCCTGATCATCGCGATCGCTACGATGAACACAAGGCGGCGGCATGGCGATCGTTCTACGCCAGTTCACCTTACGATTGCGCTAGCTATGTGGCGAAGGCGCTACGCTTCCTGACAGAATTGGCGCAAACGGCGGGAGTAGGGAGTAGGGAGTAGGGAGTAGGGTTTTGTTTTTAGTTGTACAGGCACTTTGAACTAACAAGGCTTTCTAGCGATCGCCACCCAACTTCAACCAGCCAAATAATTCCCCTATGGTCAAATGTAAATCCCCTGCAAAAGCTGGAACAGGCAGCAAATCAGTTGCTTCCTCAAAAAAGCTAGGTTGTTGACTGGGTGCATATGCCAACACCATTTGCTCCTCTGGATCGATCAACCAACCGATCTGAGTGCCGTGCGTGAGGCAATGCAGAATATTTTTAGTGACTTTTATATACTTTTGATCGGGAGAAAGAATCTCAATCGTCCAATCAGGAGCCGATTGGAACACATTTGCCACATCGCCGCGATCGTCCAGGGGAATGCGCGACCAGGTAAAGACCGCGATGTCTGGCACAATCGATCGTCCACCAAACGTACAACGCAGCTCAGGAAATGCGAGAGCAACTTGTTGAGGCTTAACAATGGCGTTGATTTGGGTCACCAGTTCACCCTGAAGTCTGCTGTGCTTTCCCTGCGGCATTGGTTTTTGAATAATTTGTCCATCGATATATTCACTCGCAGGTTTTGTCTCTGGCAGTTGCAGAAACGCGTCCAACGTCAGTGTTTTTTCAGGGACTTGTACCATTTTTACGCCTCCTAACCCTGTCGCTCTTCTCTTAGTGGCTACCAGATCCCCGACTTTTCCAAAAAGTCGGGGATCTCAATCCGGCTATGCGTTGATGTTGGCGATCGTACGACTTTGCTTATGAACGATCAGCGTGAGCCTAAACTAAGAAAAGCTGTATCGCATCATTCAAGCATGTCTCTTCAAGTCTATGGCATTCCCAACTGTGGCACCTGCAAGAAAGCCTTTAGCTGGCTGGACAGCAACAGTGTCGCGTATGACTTCATCAACACGAAGGAGAACCCGCCCGATCAAGCGCTCATCCAAAGCTGGGTCGAGGCGATCGGTGCCAAACCCATGCGAAACACGTCTGGTCAGTCTTACCGCGCTCTAGGGACTACCAAAGATGATTGGACAGATGCACAATGGGTAGCGGCATTTGCTAACGATGCCATGCTGCTCAAGCGTCCCCTTTTTGTCAAAGATGGCACGGCTGTCATGGTCGGCTTCAAAGACAAGCCCGAAGTCATTCGTGAAAAATTGGGACTGTGATGATCAAGCACCTACCGCTCTTTGGCTGCGAACACAGGTCAGGGAATTGACAAAGCGCTAATAAAAATCTCGTTCTTTAGGCGAATCAGCGATTACGAGTAATGCTAAACTGCCTCCCCGATACCCTGTACCCTAGTGGTTGTACCTTACTCTCTAACTCACGATGGCATTGGTAGATTTCCAGATTTGCGATCGCGATCTCTCTGAACAACAGCTTGCAGGCTATTTGCAGGCAGAGTCGATCGCGGTTGACACAGAGACGATGGGACTACTGCCTCAGCGCGATCGACTTTGCTTGGTGCAACTCTGCAATCCCCTCGACCAAGTGACCGTCGTGCAGATTGTCCGTGGACAAACCGATGCACCGAACCTTAAGCGGCTACTAGAAGCTGAAAGCAGTGTGAAAGTCTTTCATTTCGCTCGCTTTGATGTGGCGACGTTGCAATACCATTTAGAAATCAGTGTCAACCCGCTTTTCTGCACAAAAGTTGCCAGCAAGCTTGCTCGTACCTATACACCCAAACATGGGCTGAAAGACCTGGTGCAGGAGCTTGAGCAGGTTGAACTCGACAAAAGCGCTCAAAGCTCGGACTGGGGCAACGCAGCCAATTTATCGCCCGAACAGCTCCGCTACGCTGCGAATGATGTCCGCTATTTACTCAGCGCTCGTCAGAAGTTGATCATGATGTTGAAGCGCGAAGAACGGTGGGAACTGGCGCAGCAGTGCTTTCAGTGCATTCCGACGATCGCCAAGCTCGACCTGCTGCAATATCAAGGCTTGTTTGAGCATTGATGTTGGACGGTAGAGCGGTCGCCCTTAGCAACAATCTTCCCTGCTTCAAACAACGTTCCATCACGTTTGACCAAGAGCAACTGGCTTCAAACGTCCCTATGCCGCTGTTAAAATAGCCGTATGAGCCAACAACGCCTTGAACCTCAACCCGGACAGGAATCCGTTTGGGATTATCCACGTCCGCCTCGACTGGAAGTTACCCACAAGCACATCCAGATTATTTTTAATGGTGTCACGATCGCCGACACACATCAGGCACAGCGCGTCTTAGAAACCAGTCATCCTCCGGTTTACTACATTCCACTTGATGATATCAAGCAGGAATACCTCATCAAAAGCACACGATCGACCTTCTGTGAATGGAAAGGGCACGGTGCCTACTACAGTCTCGCCGTCAACGAGAAGCGAGTTGATGATGTCGCCTGGTACTATCCTGAACCAACGCCTGCCTTTGCAGCGATCGCCAACTACGTCGCGTTCTATCCAGCACCAATGGATGCCTGCTACGTTGATGGCGAGAAAGTAGAGCCACAGCCCGGAAACTTCTATGGTGGCTGGATCACCAGCGATATCGTGGGACCGTTCAAAGGCTCGTTAGGAACATGGGGCTGGTAGAAAGGCAACAGGACAGCATTTCCTTAGCGTTGCCTTTTCCCGCTGTCATCGCCTTCAGCTAAAGTCGTTTTTCCAGGTACTGACCAATCATCTGTTGCTCTCCCGCACGGGAGATGATGGTTTGGCGAGTACGGTAGTTTTGCCCAACGAGCTTCAGCTCTTCCTCAAACACAGACCCTTTGTATTCTGTCCGTAAGCAAAGCGTCAACGGGTTAGGGAAGTAGAATGTGGCTGAAACTGGTTTAGTCGTGGCAAACCCACGATCGCGATACAAGATTGATCCAGACGCACCAAACACGGTAGAACCCTCCGATTGTGGCTTGCCGGTCGCCGAATCATGGCTGTCCCAAAGAACTTCAGCACCGCAACTCAGCAACGCTGCATCAACACCATGTAGAGATGCCAAATGACATAGCTCAGGGCTGTTTTGCTCTAAAAATCGAATGGTAATCAAGCTCACGACTTCCTTAGTTTCTCCATCTGGGAGAGTGTAGTAGCGTCGCTCGGATTTCCAACGCCCTGCTGATTGCCGAAAAAAGTCAGCAATGAGGGACACCTCAGCCGTTTGGGTTGCATGCAGTAAAGAAGTCACTTTGTTCAATCCTCACTCAAAGCGTAAACAACGTTTTTGTACCGAATTGCAGATTGTTCAGCACTCCCATTTGTTACTTTTCTTAATGTAACACTTCGTCACCATCTAGCCTCTGCCGAAAGTGCATCATCTTGCAGCCAGACAGTACAGGTTGTAGCTCAAGATACACCTGTTTCGCCCAGTATGCGTTTATGTACACCAAGCGGTTCATCAGCCGTTTGCTGTCTCGCTGCTTACTGTTCTAACCATTTGCAAACAGATTCACTACCCCCTCAAGGGTACTTTTGAGTCATTCAACCTGGGCAAATCATTGGGTGCCTGCTATTCCGTTACTGGTTAACCGCCCGCCCTTCGCGGTAGCCCTTTAGATCGATCGGTTGCTGTAAATCGAGCGATGCGTCGTCCAAGCGGAATCTCAAGTGACTTCCTTCTACCACAATGTCACCTAAAGCAGTTGTGACATACAGCTTGCCCTGGCGAAACCGCAGCACTTGCTTTAGCTCAGAACGAGAGCCATCGTCCAACGCGTCTCGTTTGCTCAAGAAGGCAGGCGGTATAGATACAGGCTGCTGCTCTTTGTGAGCAATGCTAGGTTGAAGTGGTGAGTTTAACGGTTGTAGCGATCGGGCGGGTACTGGCGAAATCTGTAGTTCGGCGCTATCGGGTCGTGATGGAGGCAGTTGACGCAGCCATGTAAGCTGCTCACTACTCTCAAACGAAACCTCGCTCACCAAAGTCGTAACGAACAGTGAACCCTGACTACAAACAATATTGCGAATGGGGTACCAGGTGTCGCGGACAAAAATAAGTATGTCCATATAGATGCCCTGACTACTTCTCTTGCGGGCAGTTCTCCACCATTCTTTCCACAACACGTTTGCTGTAGCGTAGGTTGCTTCATAGCCTGACGGAATTTCGTCTGCCCGGTACTGCTCGAAGCCCGATTGGTCGCCCACCCCTGCGACTGGAACAAATCGACGGGCAAGCAGGATCTGACGCATAGTGGCGCTGTAGTCGGTTTGTTGCCGTAGCAAGACGGTTTGACGGCTGCCACTCCGCTTCATTGTGGCAATTAACCCTCCCCGTTTTGCCATTAACTGCACACTGTTGAACGCAGGTTCGATTCTCAGTTTTTGGTTCGCCGCTAACGTCGCTTCGCCGCTGATAAATTGCTGCATTAACGTAATGTCATCGAGTATGTGCATGATTCAAAAGATGCTGTGAATAGTGATGCATTACGGGCAACCAGGGTGAATTTCACCCTGGTCAGGCGCTTGACAGAGGACAAAAAGATGGACGAAGCAACGTGCGATCGAAGCGAGTGGGCTAACCCTTTGTCAAGGGGGCAAGGCAAAAAACTGAATTGAACGTCTCTTATTCCGGTTATGGGGCGGTTACCTTGTGAGGACTTTAAGCAGTCACCTTTAAAGCGCAACGTGACAGTCTATTACCCACAGTGGCGGCACAGTCCTGCCATTCAGGCAACGGCTAAAGGCATCAGAACTGACGCATTTTGACCAAAACCTCGGAGGTTTAAGCGACTACATTGGTGACGATGCTTGGTGAAAACCTCGGAGGTTTGCATCAGCCCCAGGTATTTCAGAGCGCGACTGTATGACTACGTTGGTTTTCATCAGCACCACAGGCAAACGCCAATGTGTGCAAACGTTCAATCGACCAACATTTGTTTTGAGGGCTGTATGGAGAGCCTTGAGGCGACGGCAAGGTCACAGCTCTGATAACGCCCTAAGTTTTACAGATTTGCCTAGTGTCGGGGCTGCTTACAAGGCGATCGGCTGCTTTTTAAGTCAACGACGGACGGCGTTACGGCTCATAGAACGACTGAGAGAGACATTTGAACGTTCTTGTAGCCTGCTAGGTGGGGGCACCATGCTTGCTGCGTTGCTACTAATGGTTCGTTCGAGAAGGTTTCAATGCCAGTAGATCGATCACCCAAGAACCGTTATTCCCTATAGGTAGAATCATAGTAAGGTTGCGGAATCGTCGGCAGCATCTTTATCGAGTCTTTGAAGAACGGGACGGCTTTCTAAGCAAGAGATGAAGTTGACAGAAACAAAGCTCTTAGGCAGCAAGCCAGCCAAGCTTTAACAGCGTAAAAGCAGTGTAGTTTTAGCCCAGGTAGGCTTTTCTGACTTGATCATTGGTCAATAGCTGGTCAGCAGCGCCTGTGAGGGTAATGCGTCCAGCTTCCAAGACATAACCACGATCGGCGTGTTGCAGCGCCAGAGTAGCGTTTTGCTCTACTAGCAGAATGGTAACGTCGGTCGCATGAAGGTTTTGAATGATAGTGAAAAGTTCACGGACGATCGCGGGTGCAAGTCCTAAGCTGGGTTCATCGAGCAGCAGCAGTTGAGGGCGGCTCATGAGGGCACGGGCGATCGCCAGCATTTGCTGTTCCCCGCCACTAAGGGTACCTGCCAATTGATCACGACGTTCTGCAAGACGTGGAAAGGTAAGAAACTGTTGTTCGATATCAGCTTTGATGCCGAGGCGATCGGAGCGGGTGTAAGCGCCTAGCTGCAAATTGTCGAGCACAGTTTGGCGTGCCAAGATCCTGCGCCCTTCGGGGCTATGGGCGATGCCTAATTTGACCACCGTATGAGCTGGTTCGCGGGTAATATTCCGCCCCTTGTACATAATTGAACCATCACCAATGTTGAGCAGGCGGGAAATCGCTTTGAGTGTTGTAGTTTTGCCTGCGCCGTTTGCTCCAATGAGCGTGACAATTTCGCCCCTGTTGATTTCTAGATCGATCGCCTGCAACGCCTGAATGCCGCCATAGTTCACGCTAAGCTTTTGGATTTCGAGCAAGGGGATGGACATGAGGGCAGAGGGCAGAGGGCAGAGGGCAGAAGAAGAGTGAGTTATTCAGCGCCTAGATAGGCTTCGATGACGGCTGGATCGGTTCTGACTTGGGCTGGCTCGCCCAAGGCAATGAGTTGTCCAAAGTCGAGCACAGCGATGCGATCGCACAAGCCCATGACGAGCGGCACATGATGCTCGATCAGCAGTATGGTCAAGTTGAACTGGTCACGAATTTGTCGGATAAAGTCACTGAGCTGATGCTTTTCGTTGGGGTTCATGCCAGCGGCGGGTTCATCGAGTAGCAAAACTTGCGGTTGTAGTGCCAGGGCGCGGGCGATTTCGAGACGACGTTGGTTGCCGTAAGCGAAGTTCTGAGCTGGTTCGTCAGCGCGATCGCTCAGCCCCACTAGCTCCAGTAGTTCCATCCCCCTCTGGCGAATTGTCCGCTCCTCTTGAGGTGCTGGCGGCAACCCCAACACTCCAGTGAATACGCCACTTCGGCTATGCACATGCTGAGCAATCATCACATTTTCTAGCGCGGAGAGGTTACCAAACAGCCGAATATTTTGAAAGGTTCGAGCAATCCCCTTCGTTGCTACCTGATGCGGACGCAAGCGAGAAATTTCTGTCCCTTGGTAAAGCATTTGTCCATTGGACGGTGGGATCAACCCTGTAATCAAGTTGAAGAAGGTTGTCTTACCTGCTCCGTTGGGACCAATCAACCCAAAGATTTCGCCTTTGTTGACGGTAAAGGAGACATCGTTGACGGCAATAAGTCCGCCAAAGCGTCGAGTCAGTCCTTTTGCTTCAAGTGCCAAATCACTTTTGAATTCTGGGCTAACATTGACAGGTTCCGTTTGAGGCATGGAGTAGTGAGGGAAAAGCACAATTGACCGCAGATGCTTTCATTGTCTCCGATCGCGCCCAATTTTCGATCTTGAACTGAAAATTAGCTCACGGCTCCTCGTTATGACACTTACCAGCATTTTTCCTGCGATCGGTCTTAGCATTCTGTTCTTTGGGGCTGCAAAATTAGTTGTCAGCCGCTCAGTTTTTTATCAATCAGCTATTCAGACTGCTAATAAAGCACAGTTTAAAGCATTAGATGGCTTAAGGGGTTTCTTAGCGTTGGGAGTGTTTTTTCACCACGCGGTTGTGAGTTATCAGTATTTTCAGCTTGGCATTTGGCAATCAGCACCATCAAACGTGTATGCCTTTTTGGGACAGGGAGCGGTTGTTTTCTTTTTTATGATCACCGGATTTTTATTCTGGTCAAAGATCATAGTTGAGCCTAAATTTAATATCAAGCGTTTCTACATCAGGCGAGCATTAAGAGTGTTGCCAGCTTATTGGTTTTCACTTGCTATCATGATTCTGATCGTTCTGATCATGTCCAATTTTTCACTAAGGGTTAGTCTGCCAAGATTCTTGCTGCAAGTTGGTAGTTGGCTGATTTGTGGCATCTATGGTTTCTCTGATGCTGACAAGGTTCTGTTTCCTGATATAAACTATGGCTCCGTTGGCTTGATTAATGCTTCAGTGCAGTGGACATTGAGGTACGAGCTACAGTTCTATCTCTTGCTGCCGCTGCTTGCCTGGTTTGTGAAGCCTTTGAGGTTTATAGGATTATTCGTTGCATTGCTTGCGTGCATTCTGTTGACACGTTACTTCCCGCTGCTAACGTTGATGAACTTTATGTTTGGCATGGCGGCGGCTTATCTGGTGAAACGGTTTGAGTCGAAAAAATGGTTTCTCGATCGACGAGTGTCGCTAGGTATTATTTTTCTCTTGGCGGCGATTCCCCTTTTGATTCCACAACCTTATATTTCAAATCAGTGGGCGATCGTGCTCATTTTTTGTGCCTTTGTCTTCATTGCTAGTGGTAATGATCTGTTTGGTTTGCTGACTGCACCTGCATCTAAATATCTTGGCACTATTAGCTACAGCGTTTATCTGCTGCATGGCATTGTTCTTTTTTGCGTCTTACGGCTTGTCAATCTGGTCTATCCCATTAAGGGAATGCACCCGCTTTATTTCTGGGTGTTGGCAGGTGTTTGTGGCTTGCTTGTAATTGGCTTGTCAGGCATTACTTACCGCTTTATCGAGCACCCTTTTCTACAATTAAAGCCATCATCAAGTGCTGTGAAAAAACCAGACATTATTCAAACGAACTTCTACTCGGCTAAAAAGTGAATACTACGCTGTGATGATAGCTTGGTATTTTTATACTCTCTGTCGTCGTTTGCGTGGTTTAAACAGGTTCAGAGTCACCAATCCTTGAGGAAAGAAGACAGTGCCGATCACAATCAGAAGACCAAATAAAATGAGGCGACCATCACGTAGAAACTGAGCCAACCACAGGGGTAGCCCGGGAGTGTCAGCGGCAGCACGCAGAATTTCTGGTAAAGCGGTGAAGACCATACCACCTATAACAGGACCAACGACCGTTCTGGAGCCGCCGATCAGTACAAACGTGAGGTAGATGATGCTGGCATCAAAGGTGCCTTGACGGGTATTCCAGGTGTTGAGGAAGTGGGCACTGACAGCACCGACAATGCCTGCCAGCATAGCACCCAGCGCAAACGCCAACACTTTGTAGTAAGTCGGGTTGATACCCATGGCATCGGCGGCGAGTTCGTCTTCGCGAATGGCAATGAAGGCGCGACCAACCCGGATATTTTCTAGCCGATAGACAAAGGCGATGCTGATTACTATTAAGGGCAGGACGATCCAGAGATACTCGATCGCCGTCTGAAACGGTTGAGGAATGCCGAAAATACCAACAGCGCCGCCTGTGATGTCCAGATTTAGCGCCAGAATGCGGAGAATTTCGACAAAGGCAATGGTGGCGATCGCCAGATAAATGCCCCGTAACCGCAAGGCTGGAATGCCTACCACGATTCCCACTAAGCCACAAATGACTCCAGCAAGAAGCATTTCTAACAGCAGGAGGGGGATGGGAAAGCTGCCCTCTATTTTAAAGACCTGGGTGGATAAGATGGCGGCAATGTAACCACCCAGCGCATAAAAGCCGGGACTGGCTAACGACAGTTGTCCCGCCATCAAAGGTAGATAGAGTGATAGACCTAACATTGCTCCCAATAGCATGGAGACGATGAGAAAGCCGTAGGTGGAAAGAAAATCGGGCATTTGTAAGGGAGTTTTGGGAATGCTAACAGAAGAGTTTGAGACAGGAGAATAGAGGATGAACCGCAGAGACGCGGAGGCGCAGAGTTTCAGTGAGTTGACACGGCAGACGATCGGGTCGTGTATTGAGGTGCATCGTCATCTTGGTCCGGGATTGTTAGAGTCTGCTTATGAACACTGTCTCTGTCATGAATTGTCGTTAGTGGGTCTGGTGTTTGAGCGACAAAAACCTTTGCCAGTCGTCTATAAGGGTGTGCGGCTAGATTGCGGGTATCGCCTGGATTTGGTGGTAGAAAGCAGATTAATTCTGGAACTGAAAGCCGTTGAAACGCTTTTACCAATCCACGACGCGCAACTATTAACCTATCTCAAACTCTCTCGATTAACGCTGGGATTGCTGATCAACTTCAACGTCCCCGTCCTAAAAAGTGGTCTAAAGCGGATCGCCAACAACTTCCAAGAATCCTCAGCGTTCTCTGCGCCTCAGCGGTGATATCAAACCGCAGAGATGCAGAGTTCGTTTGGCTTTAGACGACAAAGCGAACAAACTTGTTTTTGCCGAGTTGCAAGACTTTGCCAACCAGATCGTCTGGCGCATCGAAGGTGCGATCGACTGCATCAACCTTCTCACCATCTAACCGCACGGCACCACCTTGAATCTGCCGTCGTGCATCGGAACTGCTTTTACACAACCCACTGGTGCTGACCAAAAAGAAGAGCTTGGCAGGAAACTGCACGGAGGACAAGGAAAACTCTGGGACGGTATCAGCCTGGGACGTATTGCCTTGTGTGAGCGCGATCGCATCTTGCTGTGCCTGTTTTGCGGCTGCTTCACCGTGATATTGAGTGACGATCGTCAACGCCAGCAGTTTCTGTGCTTCGCGGGGATTGTCGGGAAGTTGGTCGATCGATAAATCGGTCAGCAGTTCAAAGTACGATTTCAACAGCGTATCAGGTGTTTTCTCTAGCTTGGAGTACATCGTGAGCGGGTCTTCTGATAGCGCCACATAGTTGCCAAGCGATTTCGACATCTTCTGTACGCCATCGGTGCCCAGCAAAATCGGCACCAGTAGCCCAAATTGAGGGCGCAGACTAAAATGACGCTGGAGATCTCGACCGATCGCAATGTTGAATTTCTGATCGGTGCCACCCAGTTCCACATCGGATTCAATCGCCACAGAATCATAGCCCTGCATCAACGGATAGAGAAATTCGTGCAGGTAAATGGGGTCGCCCTTGTCGTAGCGCTCCGAAAAGCCCTCTTTTGCCAGCATTTGCCCGACGGTTGTGGTCGCCAGCAGTTGCAGAATCTTGCTCAAATCCAGGTTGGACAACCACTCCGAGTTGTAGCGAATTTCTAAGCGTCCTGGCGTGTCAAAGTCCAGAATGGGGCGCACTTGCTTGAGATACGTCTGGGCATTGGCGCGAACCTCGTCTGCGCTCAACTGGCGACGTACTTCGGATTTGCCTGTAGGGTCGCCAATGCGGGCAGTGAAATCACCGATGATTAAAACAGCCGTGTGACCAACATCCTGGAACGATCGTAGCTTTCGCATGGCAATACTGTGCCCCAAATGGATATCGGTGCCTGTAGGATCGATGCCCAGCTTGATACGGAGGGGGCGATCGCTCTGCGCCCACCGCTGTGTCAGATTTTCCTCACTGCTAGAGGACTCCGCCTGATTGGGGAAAATCTCGCTAACGCCGCGCCGCAGCCAGGATTGATTAGACATCGTATGCAAGGGTTGCTCAGACACAGGATTATGGCTCAATTGATCGCATGTTGTTTGCCATTAATTTAACTCGGTTTGTCATCCGTCCCGTAGTTATGATGTTAACGTTGCTGCTAAAGCCATGCTGATACCTTCGTTTAAGGCATGAATAGTATGATTGGGTACTTGTGCAGCGCGATTTGAAAGTCGCACATGCAAGCCCTGCCCGTTCAATCGTTGTAAGGATCTAAAGTCGTCGTGGCATCCAATACTCTTCAACAACGCAAACAACCTGGCGCGCCAGAGACGATCTATCAGGTCGTCAAAACCGTTGGCAAAGTGACAGGCGGCATGGTGCTTGGTGTGGCAATGCTGTCGAGTTCGGTGGTAGCAGGTGGATTGGTTGGTTTAGCCATCAGCTTTCGCAATTTGCCCGATGTTCGCATCCTTCGCAGCTATGTGCCCAGCGAAACTACTCATATTTACGATGTCAAAGGCGCACTGCTAACGAGCATCCACGGTGAAGCAAACCGAGAAGTGGTGCCGCTCGATAAAATTTCTCCCGATTTGAAGCGAGCAGTACTGGCGATCGAAGACAGCTACTTCTACTCCCATCATGGCGTGAATCCGGGTGCTGTCCTGCGAGCCTTTTTAGCCAACTGGCATCAGGGCGAAACGGTTGAAGGCGGCTCTACGCTGACGATGCAGCTAGTCAAAAACCTGTTCCTCACGCCCAAACGCGCCTTTAGCCGCAAAGTGGCAGAATCAGTGCTGGCATTACGGCTGGAGCAAATCTTCTCAAAACAGCAGGTGTTTGAGATGTACATGAACCAGGTGTACTGGGGGCACAATACCTACGGGGCTGAGACTGCTGCTGAGAGCTACTTTGGTAAATCGTCTGCCGACCTGACACTAGCCGAATCTGCCATGATGGCAGGGCTGATTCAGGCACCTGAGAGCTTGAGTCCGTTTATTGACTATAAAGCTGCAAAGCGGCGACAGGCAATCGTGCTTCACCGCATGAAAGAACTGAACTGGATCACACCCCAACAGGAAGCCGCTGCCCGTAAGCAAACCATCAAACTGGGCAAAATCACGTCTTTTCAGGGCAGTACGATTCCCTATGTCACTGAAGCCGCAGTGCAGGAGTTGACGAAGCGGTTTGGGAAGGATGCGGTGCTCAAAGGTGGTATGCGTGTGCAGACAACGGTGGACACGAAGCTACAGCGTCTTGCTGAAGATGTGGTGAAACGAGGACATGCAAATCTAGTGAACCAGGGCATCTATGCCGATCAGATGGCGCTCGTAGCGGTTGACCCGCGCACCCATTTTGTGAAAGCAATGGTAGGCGGGGTCAATTACCGCAAGAGCCAGTACAACCGAGCAATGCAATCGCTGCGACAGCCCGGTTCTGCCTTTAAGCCGTTTGTTTACTATACGGCGTTCGCGTCTGGTCGCTACAGCCCTGATTCCACGATCGCCGATACACCCGTCAGCTATCCCGATGGCTACGAGTACTACTCGCCCCAGAACTATGACAATTCGTTTCACGGTCCCATGCCCATTCGGACGGCGCTGGAGCAATCCCGCAATGTGCCAGCAGTACGGCTTGGGCAAGAAGTGGGGCTGAATAAGGTCATTGACGTGGTACGCACGATCGGCATTCGTAGCCCGATCGAGCCTGTCGTTTCCTTACCACTTGGTGCCGTTGATCTGACCCCTTTAGAAATGGCTGGCGCTTACGCAACCTTTGCCAGCAACGGCTGGTATTCTGAGACGACGCTTATTGTGCAGGTGACGGATAGCACAGGCAATATCTTGCTAGATAACACGCCCAAACCGCAACTGGTGCTCGATCCGTGGGCAACGGCAGCGCTGACAAACGTCTTGCAAGGAGCCGTCGATCGCGGTACAGGTGCATCGGCAAGGCTCGATCGTCCTGTGGCTGGCAAGACGGGCACAACATCTTCTGAGCGCGACATCTGGTTTGTGGGCTACGTGCCTCAGCTAGCAACCGCGGTCTGGGTGGGCAATGATGACTATCGCCCGATCGGTAAAGGCGCAACGGGTGGTGGCTACGTTGCTCCAGTGTGGCGCGACTTTATGCAGCAAGCGTTGCAAGGGGTTCCGGTTGAGAACTTTCGATCGCCCACCGAATTTAACCGACCCTGAAACCAGTTGTTAGTGATTGGTTTTTAGTTTTTAGACAATCTTTCTAGCAACTAAAAACCAACAACCAAAAACTGTTACAGCGTTTTCTCTACATCCGCTTTCATCCGTTCCAGAGTCCTGTTCATCTGCTCGAACATTTGCTGGGGTGTCATACCAAACTGACCAAGCTGTGTGCGGAGTTGCTCTACTGTCATCTGAGCCATGAAGTCTTCCGACAGTTCAAAGCGCTTCATAAAGATACGGTAGCGATCCATAATCGCTTCCATCTGCTCAATGAACAGCTTTTTACCCTCACGATCGAACTTGCCATAGTCAGATCCAAGCGCCATCAACGATTGATAGTCTTCAAAGAGCTGCTTGGCTTCTTGCTGTACGATTTCAGAATCAAAAAATCCCATCGCTTCAAATCTTCACTAATGACTTTTACTGGAGCAATTACCGCTCGCCGGGTCTTTTAAACACAAAGTTTTCTAAACACGGGTCTTCTAGACACGACTATCTTAATTCAATGACCTGGTGTATTTAAACCGTTGGTAAGTAGGGGTTTCACTACCTGAAGGCTGAAGTGTAGCTGAATCGGACGGTGGCGATGTTGTAAGTGTGGCGAACGATCGTAACAAGGCTCAAGACGCACACCTCGCTTATAACGCGCACTCATCGACAACATTCACAAAGCTCGATGATCTTCGTTTGTAATGTCAGCAGTTCATCAGCTCCTCGTTTGAGGCTGGCTTCCAGGTCTAGCAACAAGGGCAGCGTTTGCAGGAGTGTTTGGGCTGACAGCGATTCGACCTCTTTTTGAAGAAAATAGAGGCGCTTTGGGTTTCTGAGTTCTGCGGCTTGAGCGATCGCCTGTTCATTCCGCTCGCCTGCTTCCCGCATCACTTTAATCCAGACCCAGGTGCGAAACTGCGTAACCAGGCTACTAACGATGCGGAGGGCGGGTTCGTTCTGGCGGAGCAGGTCGGCGATCAGGTCAAGCGCTTGAGCCGTTTGCCCCTGACGGATGGCAGCGGCTAACTGGATTGTGCTCTGGCTGCTGGCTGTAACGAGGGTGGCGATCGCGGCTTCATCGATCGGCTGTTTTGAGTTGCCGACATAGAGCCGCAGTTTTTCTAACTCACTATGCAGTTGACGGGTATCGTTGCCAACCAGGTCTGCCAGCAATTCTGCACCGTGCGCTGTCAGCTTGACACCACTCTCTTGGGCAACTTGCTTCACCTGCTTCACCAATAAATCGGTTTTCCAGGTAGGAATCAGCCCAAACTCCTGGATAGTGGCGTACTTTTGCAGCAGCTTGGTCGATTTCAAGCGACTATCAGGTTTGCTACCCGTTGTCAGCAGCAGCGTTGTGGTTTCGGGAAGCTCCGGTAGGGTACGTTCCAGTTCGCTCAGGAGGGCTTCTGGGCATCGCTGGCAAAGTGACGTGTCTGCCAGCCAAACGAGACGGTTAGCCGCGCCAAAGGGTGGTGTCATCGCTTGATTCAGGCATTGCCTGATACCATCGGGTTGGTCAGCAGTAATTTTGTCATAGTTAAAGCTGCTCCAGACGGGATCAAGCAACTGTCGGTGGAGTGCCGTTGCTGCCTCGGCGATCGCAAAATCATCCTCGCCCCAGTAAAGGTAAATTGGCATTTAGAATACCTCCTGCTGTCGCCTGTAATTGTATTGTCCTAAGGCGCGTCATCAATTAACGGTCAAAAGCCTACGGCATCAGTCTGACCGCGCCCGCCCCAAAAAGCAGGCTAGGAGCTGTAGACTTGCCATTATCAGGACTCTGATTGTAATTGATGACAGCCCCTAGCAATCCTGTCAGACTGGATTTAGATTATGGTGGGAATCAAGTCCTCCTGGAGACGAAGCATCACAGGCAAGCCCTCGCATCATCAATAGTGAGCAGATCATGTAGAGGGTTCCTGACACAGCCAGTCATAGATATGATTAAGTAACCTTGAGAGGCGATCGACATTGGACGAGAACTACCAAACTTACCTGAATCGGGCTGTACGTTTGACCTTACCGGAAACGTATCGCTCCCAGGTGCAGCATCTTCAGGAATCTCCCAAGTTTCAGCTAGAGGCAGCAAAAGGGCGACAACCCGCTCCGTTTCCTGGCTATACGATTGTGACACCACCAGGGAAAGAGGACGCAAAAAACGCTGCGTTGCACGAAAGCCTGACGCAGTATCAACAGCAGCTTTTACATAAACTGGGTGCAGAACTATTTGTGCCAGTGCCGCCCGCAAGTTTTCATATGACGCTTGCAGACTTGATCTGGGACAACGCCTATCGTGATGCCAGTCAAGAAAAGCCTGAGTTTGAGGTGCAGCTTCAAGACCAGATTGCGACGATCTTTCGTCAATCCCACGCGATGACCGAGGGCAAACCGCTACAGTTTCAGGCGTTAGGTCTCATGGTGATGCCACGAGCGATCGCGGTCTGCCTCGCACCAGCAGATGAACACTCGTATGATCGTGTGCTCAAACTCCGTCGTGCCGTCTTCCAAAATTCTGATCTGATTGGACTGGGTATTGAACAACAGTACTACTTTACGCCTCATATTACCTTGGGTTACTTCGGCTCCATTCCATCACCCGAAGCATTGGTTGAGTTGGGCGACAGTTTTGTGCAGCTCAACCAGCAATGGCTAGAGCAAGAGACAAAGGCGTTTTGGGTCGATCGAGCTGAGTTACGCAAGTTTGACGACATGACCCACTATTATCGCAAGCCTGATTGGGCAATGTTTGAGTTTTGAGCGGGCTGGCAATAGTGAGGGGTAGGCGATATCAAGGCTTTACGGCAGCGAACGCGCGATCGCATCAGGGGCAATGGCTTCAATTTTGGGGCACACCGCAGACTTATTTCCGTCACTACAATTAATGCCCAGTAGTTTCTAATACAGCCAAGGCTTGAACTTCTGACTGAGAGGGTTAAGCAATGCGTTCTTGAAAGTCAGCTTCGTCACTCATTAGCGATAAGTTGCAAACTCGCTGCTGTTTACCAACCGTTCTAACTTTAACAAGCGCTAACTCAGTTTTAAATCCTTGCTCATTGCTGGAACTTATCGCGTCTAAAATAATTCAAAGCTTATTGAAACCTCTCGTGTGCTAGTTTTTGCAGTGTCACACACAACTATGATGCAACGTTCTGTTAGCCTTTTACGACCTTCTCTCAATACCGTTACACGACTTTTCCTTATAAGCGCACTCTCGACGGTGGGCTTAGTTGCCAGTGATGCTTCACACTTGATGCGGCGATCGACTTGGAACCTCAGCAATGCTGCGTATGCCCAAGCCAGTGCGCCTCAGGTGAGCCAGTATGCCCGCGCTGCTTTTTACATTGAGCAACAGCGCCAGCAAGACTATGCTGAGGCAAAAAAAATTATGAGTGGCAACGTGCCAGAGGATGTCTGTCGGCAGCAGAACATTCCCTCGGCTGTCCAGGATATCTGTGGTCGCTTCCTCAAGCGCTCCGCCGAGATTATCAAGGAAAACGGCTTGACCATCTCTCAATTCAACGACATCACACGCCGTAAAGAAGGCGATCCTAACCTTCAGCAGCAAATTCAAAGCGAGTTGCTAAAGCTACAAAAGACAACGCCCTAGTAGTCTGTGGCGTAAATCTAGCCACCCTTCCGTAGCGCAGTCGCCTCGACTGCCAGCAGGCAAGATGCATGCCCTACGGTTGCCGAACTTCCGCCTGTACTAGTTTAAGTCGGCTCGGCGATCGAGTTGATGACGTGAATCGCGTACTAAAGTCGTAAAAAGTGATGTTTGATACTCACTGAGTGTCCATGATTCTGTAAACCCTTATTGTGAGCACAGTAATGGCTTAAACCTTTGACTAAAGACTCTGGATTATTGACTGGAACCGATTTGAGTTTGCGATCGGGCTATGTAATCTAGAGCCTTACGTTAGAAGTCCAGCGCCCATTGCTGTATTCTGACAACAGCGCAATCAGTAGGAGGTTTGCATGAGTGGACTCGGCGGTTTAAACAAGTCACCCGATGGTGTCGTCCTCGGCTTGGTGCAGCTACAACTGCCCACTGTCGTTACCCCCGACGATCTATCAGCGCAAACTCAGCGCCTTGTAGCGATGGTTGCCAAAGCACGGCGCAACATGCCAACGATGGATCTGGTCGTTTTTCCAGAATATGCGCTGCACGGTCTGTCGATGGATACCAATCCAGAGATTATGTGCCGCTTGGATGGACCCGAAGTGCAGGCGTTTAGCGCTGCCTGTCGAGAGCACAAAATCTGGGGCTGTTTTTCCATCATGGAGTACAACCCTCACGGCAACCCTTATAACAGCGGCATTATTCTAGACGACAAGGGCGAACTGAAGCTCTACTACCGCAAGCTGCATCCTTGGGTGCCGGTCGAACCGTGGGAACCCGGCAATTTGGGCATTCCTGTTTGTGAAGGACCGAACGGCAGCACACTAGCGCTCATCATCTGTCACGATGGCATGTTTCCTGAAATGGCGCGTGAATGTGCCTACAAAGGCGCTGATATTATGCTGCGAACGGCAGGTTACACGGCACCCATCCGTCATTCCTGGCAAATTACCAATCAGGCGAACGCGTTCTGCAACCTGATCTATACAGCGTCGGTCTGTATGTGTGGGTCAGACGGCTCGTTTGACTCAATGGGCGAAGGCATGATTGTCAACTATGACGGCGTGCCGATCGTGATGGGAACAGGTCGCCCCAATGAAATCATTACCGCAGAGGTGCGCCCGAAACTGCTTCAGGAAGCTCGCCGCCATTGGTCAGTTGAAAACAACATCTACCAGTTTGGGCATCGAGGCTACGTTGCTGTCAAAGGCGGCGCACAGGACTGTCCCTACACGTACATGCAGGATTTAGTGAACGGTGCATACCGTCTGCCCTGGGAAGAGGAAGTCGTTTACACGGACGGCACTTCCTGCGGCTTCCCTGCGCCGACCCGGACGTATGAGACTGCTCCACTAGCGGCGAACACACCTGAGAAACTGCTTGCCGTCGATCGCGCTGAGGGTTAGGGGCTGAGAGTGGCTGAGTCATAAACATCGCGCTGAGTTCAGCACTGATGTATAGGAGCGTACCGCTGCACAAAGCACTTCTTCTGGAGATTAATAATGGGACGCTATGTTACTTCAGAGCCGTATCCGTATCCGTTCAATGGCGACCTGCGCCCAGAGAACACCGTTTTTCTGATCATCGACATGCAGACCGATTTTTGCGGCATCGGAGGCTATGTCGATCAGATGGGTTACGATTTGTCGCTGACGCGGGCACCGATCGCCCCGATCAAAACAGTGCTGGATGTGATGCGATCGCAGGGCTTCCACGTCATGCATACCCGCGAAGGGCATCGTCCCGATCTCGCAGATTTGCCAGCAAACAAACAGTGGCGATCGCGCCAGATTGGTGCAGGCATTGGCGATCCAGGTCCCTGCGGTAAAGTGCTGGTGCGCGGCGAAGCAGGCTGGGACATCATCCCCGAACTGGCTCCTCTACCAGGCGAACCCATTATCGACAAACCGGGTAAAGGCTCCTTCTACGCCACCGATCTAGATTTGCTTTTGAAACGTCAAGGCATTCAGAACATTTTGCTGGCAGGTATTACTACTGATGTTTGTGTGCATACCACCATGCGCGATGCGAACGATCGCGGCTACGAGTGCCTCCTGCTCTCTGACTGCACCGCTGCTACTGACCACGGCAACCATCTCGCAGCCCTCAATATGGTCAAAATGCAAGGGGGCGTGTTTGGAGCGGTCGCCAATTCTCAAGCGCTGCTGGCAGCCATCCAATAGTTGTTGGTTGTAAGAGCCTCAGCTTCTTGAAGAAGTTGAGGCTCTTACATTTGCCCTCAAAACTAACTGGTGGCAGAAATTTGGGTCACAGTCAGAGCAAGTTCGGGAAAAGTGGGAAAAAGCACCCGTCGATCGCCGCTGTAGCAGCCCGCTTCTCGATAATTGTTTTGTTCTAAAACCAGCACCGTCAATGTCTGCGCCTCTGGGTCAACAATGACATATTCAGGAATGCCAACTGCCGCATACTGAGCACGTTTACGGACATAATCCCGATGGCGGTTTGTTTGCCCCGGACTGACCACTTCCAGCACAAAACGAGGCGGCGGCATTTCTAAGGTAATGGTGTTGCGCTTTTCGATCAACCGCAGATGCTCGTCGCTTAAAATCACTAAATCAGGATAACGGTTTGCTGCATCACCTCGCTCCAAAACAGGAGTTTGGACTTCGCAGCAATAGGGTTTGATGTGGGTGAAGGGAACGTCGATCGCTAGCAAGTGCGCCACTACAAACATCACAATACTGCTATTCAACCCAGCTTCCGGTGGCAATTCGATTAACTCTCCATCAATCAGTTCCGCAGGGCACTCAAGCTCACACGCGTCCAGCGTGAGGTAGTCTTCAAAAGAGAGTTTGGTGTATGTCATTGCGATCGCCCCGTGCGTGTCATGCTCCAAGTACCTTATTTTAGTGCGATCGCCTCAGCCGCTTACAGCTTCACATCTTTCAGGTTCTTGCGTGGATCAAAGCTGCGGTTGGAGCGGATTTTTTCGTAGTATTCACGTTCGATCGCGCTGATCTCTTTAGGAGTAGCAATCACAACGCGAACCATCTGATCCGTCCGATCGCCTTTCGGATTCCGCCAACCCTTGCCTTTTAGCCGCAGCGATTGACCAGAGCGGATGCCAGCCGGAATATTAACTGTTACGGTGCCGTCTGGCGTAGGTACTTCGATTGGGGCACCTAGAACCGCTTCATCCGGCGCGATCGCCACTTCGCAGACAAGATTATCGCCCTCAAACTGGAAAAAGGCGTGAGGCGCGATCGCCACCATGAGATACAAATCACCACGCTGCCCAGGAGCATAGGAACTGCTCCGCCCTTTCCCTTTGATCCGAATCCGGCTACCTGGCTTGGCACCAGGAGGAATGCGCACTTCAAACTCCTCGCTGCCCAAAACCAGGCGCTTTTGCGCCCCGCGAAACGCATCCGCAAGCGTTAACGTAATAGTGGCTTCTGCATCCAGTCCTGTACCGCTTGAGTCGTACCCAGAAAAATCACCAAATCCACCAGGGGCACTTCTTGATGTACGGGCACCCGTTCCAGAACGCCCAAAACCAGGGTCATTGCCCATCCGACCCAGCAGTTCGTTGATGAACTCGTCGAAGTTGCGGTATTGCCCAAATTCAAAGTTATCAAAGTCACTGCCAGCACGAGGCTGGGAGCCAAAGGGAGAGCCACCCTGCCCTGCTTGCTTCCAATACTGACCAAACTGGTCATATTTCTGCCGCTTCTCTGGATCTGACAAAACCTCGTATGCCTCGCTGACTTCCTTAAAGCGAGCCTCAGCCGCTTTGTCTCCGGGGTTCATATCCGGATGATACTTCCGCGCCAGCTTGCGATAGGCTTTTTTCAGCTCATCGGCATTGACGGTTTTAGCCACTCCCAGAATGGCGTAATAGTCTTTGAAATCAGTCGCAGCCATTCATCCTTCTCCTCTGAGGATTCAGCCTATTTCTCTAAGTACGTCTGAGCAACGGTTTCAGGGTGAGATGTTCTCGGTATGACTCGTAGCAAAGCATGAAGCATCCGCGTTCCTTCTACTCTACACCCCGTATTCAAACCAGTTCTTGCTGCCTTGACGTTCTTTTCACGTCTAATCTACCAAAAACGTCGAGTTCAGTGGGTGCGGCTCCTGCAACGGTTGAGGGCGCAATTGCCGTACTCTATGGTTCACCGTTGTCACTCAGTTCAATGTCATTCAGTTCAATTAGTCGATCGCACCCATCATTAACACTCGGCGGGGCACCGACTAAACAACGGTGCATTCGCAGGATGACGGCATCAGGCACTTGGCGATCGCGCTGTTGATTGCGTTGCAGGCAGACTTCTAGTGGTGTGTTGACCCATACACTAACGATATCGGTAAAGCCATAAGCACGAGCAAGGGCGATCGCACGACAGCGATCGCGGCGAACCGCATTAGTCGCGTCATAAATCGCCTCCGATGCCTGTCTCATCGTGCGTTGTTGGGCTATCTGCTGAAATTGCCGACCCACTTCTCGCCAAACCTTGAGCCAGTGCCCTTGAGCCGCTTCGTCACCAAACAAGCGCGATCGAATCGCATCAGTCGAAACTAGGTGGCGCTGTGAACAAGCCTGCAACAGCATGGTGGCAAGTGACGATTTACCACTACCGGGTAGTCCGATGAGGATGACTAACCGGACAGACGAAGCCTCTAGTGGCGGCAGGCTAAGAGGGAGGGGGCGATCGCAAAAAGAAGACAAGAAGCAAGTCCTTACATACCCTTAGCTAAAAGCTGCGATCGATGATTTGCAAGCTCCGATCGAGAATCCCAGTCCTTAAATCACTGTGCCGTCTGGAATGACTGCATTCTTCAGCACCACCACAATGCCACTGCGAATGTAAAATCCCTGACTCTCTCGCTCTGCTTCTTGCACCCGATCTTTGTTGATAATCTGCACATTGCAACCAATGCGAGCATTCTTGTCGATGATGGCACGTCGAACGAAGGTATCAGCACCAATACCCAGAGGTACCTGGTCATTGTGGCAGTCGTCGCTGGACTGACGCTCAGCAAACGGCTGGTAGTAATCTGCGCCCATAATCAGCGTATCTTCGATCGTGCAACCCGCTTCCACACGCGATCGTACTCCCAGCACCGAATGGGTGATAGAGCAATTTTTCAGAATGCAGCCTTCGCTGATGATGGATTCCCGCACATGGCAGTCCAACAGCTTGCTGGGTGGCAAATAGCGCTGGCGAGTATAAATCGGTGCGTCTTCGTCGTAAAAGCTGAACGGTGGACGCGGCTGCTGCGTAAGCGCCAGGTTGGCATCGTAAAAGGACTCGATCGTCCCGATATCTTCCCAGTAATCGTTGAAAAGATATGCCTGGAGATTACATTCCTTCGACGAGGCTGGAATAATCTCTTTACCAAAATCGGTCTGCTCCGGAAAATCGCGCAGCAGTTTGACTAACGCTTCCCGCTTGAAGACATAAATGCCCATGGAGGCAATGTAGGGATTTTTTTTCGCCTCTTCTGGAGTTAGCCCCAAGATAGTAGTATCAACGCCCATCGCTGTTAAAGCATCGCCTTTGGGCTTCTCGCTAAAGTCGATAATGCGTCCAGCGTCATCAATCTTCATCAAACCAAAATCAGACGCTCGGCGATGATCCATTGGCACCACCGAAATGGTGACATCTGCCCCAGTCTCGCGGTGACGACGTATAAAATCGCCATAGTCCATCCGGTAAAGATGATCTCCTGACAAAATCAAATACTCATCCGCTTTCCATTCTTGAAACAGCCAAAGGTATTGCCGTACAGCATCAGCCGTACCCTGAAACCAGTTAGGGTTTTCTGGCGTTTGCTGAGCAGCCAGCACTTCGACAAAGCCCTCACTGAAGCCCGTCGTGAAATTGTACGCACGCGAAATATGGCGATTAAGCGAAGCAGAGTTGAACTGGGTCAGGACGTAAATCTTAAAAATGTCTGAATTGATGCAGTTACTAACTGGAATATCAATGAGACGATACTTACCCGCGATCGGCACAGCAGGCTTGGCGCGCAGCTTGGTCAATGGATAAAGACGAGTGCCAGCACCGCCTCCAAGAATTATGGCTAAAACTTTTTTCACAAGAAACCTCTCATCTTCCCACTCTGCTCCAAGTCTAGTGTGAGCCTGTATGGTTAAGTTTGCAAGGGCTGAAAGAAAGAAGATCAAAATTGTGGATCGGGTGAAGGGAAGAAGCTTTCCAGTACTTGCAGCTATGTGTTGTGGCTAACATTCACCAAGGACGTGGGTGGCGGGTTTCAGTCACGTCATGCCCTGCCATCCGCTATACGCCTCTCTTCGCCATACAGCCAAACACCCTATATTTACGTCGATCGCGGTGGGGTGCGATCGTGGTCGATAAAAGGCTGAACGCCATATAAGGTGGCAATGAGTGACGATGCTTGCTTCCTGATTAAAACCTCCGAGGTTTGCGTCAGTTCTAAAGATAAAAGTTTAATGAGAATGGGAACACTGAGAAAGGGTTCTGTAACATAACAGACCGCTTTAGCTCGTACAAGTTAGCACTCTGAGGGATAGGCTCGTGCAGGCGACGAAACAGCAGCAAATCTTGGGTTACTTCATTGAGGAGGCTAAAGAGCACCTCGATACGATCGAGCGAGGCTTGTTAGATTTACAAGCCACTATGGCAGATACAGAGCGGCTCAACGAGCTGTTCCGCGCTGCTCACTCCGTCAAAGGCGGCGCTGCCATGTTGGGCTTTAGTAGCATTCACAAAGTGGGGCATTATTTAGAGGATTGCTTCAAGCTTTTGACCGATCACCCCGTCAAGATCGATCAAACGTTAGAGAACTTGTTTTTGCAGGGGTTCGACATTCTCAAAGAACTGGTGGAAGAACTCCAATCGCCCTACGGTCTCAAAGAAGACGATGCCGCTCAGACGGTTAAGGCAGCGGAGCCTACCTTTAGAGAGCTACAAAATTATCTTAACCGCTTACTGCAAGCAGAACGGGTCAATCCTGCGATCGGCATTGCTCAGCCTGTACCTGCCAATCCAGAGTTGGCAAATCGGCTGAATGGTGCTCTCAAGATGATGCTGCAACTCTTCAAGCAAGGGGATACGCCAACCAACCGACAGCAACTGGCGACCCTGTGCAGTCGCATGGTACAGCTACATGGCGCACCAGAGTGGCGCAGGCTCTTACAGGCGGTTCACGGCGCTCTTACTCAGTCCCGTAACGCCTATGCCACAATGGCTCCATTGGTGATTAAGGAACTCAAACTGGCTGGCGATCTGTTGCTAGTAGGACGAGCCAATGAAATTATTCCTAGCAGTGCCCTACAGAAGCTAACGCCCACGGCAAGCCCGGTTCCGACACCTCAGCCGATCGCTCAACCACTTCCAGAGGCAACACATCAACCCGCTACACGAGCAGTAACTACCGCCAAACCCCAGCAAATTACCATTCCTGCCGAACCAAGAGCGGCTGCCAGAGCGCTTTTAGAGGCATTCAATCGGTCACAGTTGATTGAGCTGGCAGAATTTTTGATGAAAGCGATTCAGTCATAAGCGGTCAGCGATCAGCGATCAGCCGTCAGCGATCAGCGGTTAATCAAAAGCTGATCGCTAATGATGAAGACTATCGGTAGCGATAGGACGGTTCGGTTTAAACCTCAAAACTACTTGTAGAAGCGTGTGGCGAAGTTTTGCGATCGCGTCGGTGACAACTCCCTTGCTTTGAGAATGGCAGCGGCAAGAAACGCGTAGGACAGCAGACCGACGAGCGCCAGAAAAACGGGACTGATGCTGCCCATTGTGTTCCAAAGCGCGTGGAGTCCAGAGGCAGTGAAATAGCCAATGCCCAGAATGAGCCAACGTCGTCGCGATCGCAACACGCTTAGCCCGATAAAATAACCGAGATAGCCGCTGTATGCCATGTGCCCTGCTACTGAACCCAGAACGCGGGGAATCAGTAGTTGCAAACTGGCAAGTTGCGCTGCCCCTTCACCAGATGACAGCGTGGCTCTGTACACTTCAGGCAAATACTGTGCCAACGTTTCCAGCAATGTGAAGCCAACGGCTGATGCACTGCCCAGCAAGATACCATCCAGCGGTTCCCAAACGCCAATGCGCTCGCGGTAGGGCGATCGCAGCCGTGTACCCAGCCAATAGGCGGCAAAAACGGGAGTTGCTTTCAGCAATTCCTCCATCAGCCCTGCGCCAAAGAACATTTTAATCAGCAGTATCGGGAAGGCGATCGGTGTATCGCCTGTTGGCAACTCGCCGGGTAAGACGTGCCGAAACACAAACACAAACAGCTTAAGCACGGGGCTGACCAGCAGCAGCAGCGTAAACACAGCCGCACCAGAGAGAATCCACCAGGGTTTATGCTTGCCGCACAGCTCGTAGACAAAGTAGTAAGCTGCACCCGCTAGATACGCTGCTAAGAGCATATTGAACGCAAGAGGATTGCCAACCGCAACAAACATCAGCACTACGAAGGCAACGGTAATGCCGCCCGGAAGCAAGTATGCTTTGTGGGTCAGTTGCCGCCCTGTAGAAAGAATGGGGAAAAGCTGCGTCAGGCTAATGGCATCCGGTTCGCGGCGGCGCGGTGGTGGGCTAGTGGCAGCAAGGCGATCGGGTGCAGAAGCCAGTTTGCGACGAGTCACAGACGGCAACTTTACATTCGCTGGTGGTGCCAATGGAACAGGATTCGCTCTGGGCTGGCACTCAAAAACAAATTCAGGACCATTCTGACCCAGCGCGAGGCGATCGCCCGGTTGCAAAACCCGGTAATCTTTCAGTCGCTCTCCATTTAGAAACGTGCCATTCGCGCTGGCAAGGTCGCCAACCTGCCAAAAGCGTGTTCCGTCGGGCGACTCACAGCCTAGCACTGGCTTTACTTCTGCATGTCGCCGCGATACAGCCCGATGTACCAGCGGATCCAAAACTACCTGACAGTGCGGATCGCGCCCAAGTATCACCGTCTCCGTCAGTGACAGCGGGTACAGGGGTTGCCCTCCAGCATTGTCACCGGAGGGCAACAGCCGCAAAAATGTCGTGTAGTGATCCGTTCCCGTCATCGTCGGGGGATTCTGACCAGCTTCTAAAGGGGCTAAATAAAGACAAGCGATCGCTGCGTTTCGTCCTCTCTACACCCTACACTGTCTACCCTACCTTCTGTCTACTGGTTTGCCCGTGTATCGCGTACAGCCGCCAGAAAAAACACGACACTGAGCGGTACGCTGACTGCTAGAATCACTCCGGTCAAGACGTTGCCGAGCTGCGGGATACCGGACGACAGTTCAAAGACGGAACCGACGGCAGCGATCGCGGTAATACACGAGCCGCCTAAAAACACACCACTCTTTGGAGTCACGCTACTTTAATCCCGATTGAGTTTGAAGTTTTGAGTGAGATTTTACAGCCTGAAAATCTAGCTCACTCTCAGTTTCTCACAGGTCAGTGTCCCAAAGACTTCACTGCCTGAGCCGAAAAACCATGCTTGGCTAGTTCTTCGTTCAGCATGAGCGCGTTTTCAACTCGATCGACGAATAAAACTCCGTTTAGATGGTCAATTTCGTGCTGGATGCAGCAGGCTAATAGCCCTGTCGCGGAGAGCTTTTGTGGGCGACCGTGTTCATCTTTGTAGGCGACTTCGATCGCAGCGGGACGCTTGACATCCAAATAAACGCCAGGAATGCTAAGACAGCCTTCTTGAGTGACCGTAAGATCGCGGCTTGCCTGCTTCACAACGGGGTTGATCAAAATCAAAGGTGGCGTTGCGGCTTCATCAGGCTCACAGTCAATGACGATGAGCTGCTTGTTCACAGCGGCTTGCGGTGCTGCCAGCCCAATACCATCCGCGCTGTACATCGTTTGCAGCATTTCACGAATGAGCAATTTCACCTCAGTATCGACCTTGGCAATGCGCTTGGCAGGCTGGCGCAATACGCGATCGCCCAACCGATAAATTGCCAGGGGTGGCTTTGCTAATTTCTTTTTCTCAACCAAAACCTCAGCAGTCATGAATCTATCACTCGCAGCGAACGTCTGATGTCGGAATGATTCCGCCTTAACTCTATAGTAGCCAATTCTGACTGGGGACTAGCGCCTGCGAACAATTGTTTTTTGTGCCAAGCGATCGTTCCCGCCTATTGATGTCCGATCGCGCAAAGTAGTGAGCATCATTTGGCTGAGTGGCGACTTTGCCCTACAATGCAACCAACCAAAGCAGGGAGGGCGAGGAGAGTTTATGACACGGACGAATGGCGGGTTTTGGGCTGATTTTCAAAAATTCATCATGCGAGGCAATGTCATTGATCTGGCGGTGGCTGTGATCATTGGTAGCGCGTTTGGCAAAATTGTCGAGTCGTTTGTGGGCGATATCATTACACCCGCGCTGCTAACACCTGCCTTACAGGCGGCTGGTGTTGACGGCATCGAAAAATTGTCAGCCAACGGCATTAAATATGGTTTGTTTCTTTCTGCCATCATCAATTTCTTGGTAATTGCCTTTGTCATTTTCTTGATGATTCGTGCGTTTGAAAAGGCGAAGAAGCGCTTCTTCCGCCAGGACGGTACGGAAGAAACTGCGCCTGATCCACTAGTTGTAGCGCAGGAACGTACCTCAAGCGCCCTCGATCGCCTCTCAAGAGCGCTAGAAACGCGCAATCTGTAGTTGCTACGAATGACCAGCTATGATGGCAGGCATTAAGACACCATTGATGACATGAATCACACCGTTGTCAGTCAAGATATCCATTTTGACGACTGTGGCATCGTTTACCTTAATACTGCCGTTGCTATGCTCGATCGCCAAAATTGATCCTTCCTCAGTGGGTGCTTCGTCAATTTGGGCTAAATCGTCCGATCGTGCATCCCCAGACAGGATGTGGTACATCACAATGCGCTTGAGCTTGGGAAGATCGTGCAGAAGCTCGTCTAACGTGCCCTCTGGCAGTTTGGCGAAAGCTTCATCAGTGGGAGCAAAGACGGTCAGCGATCCTTCGCTTTCCAGAAAGCTCTTGACTCCGGTTGCATCGATCGCTGCCAGTAGCGTTTTAAAGTTACCTGCACTAGCGGCTGTTTCAATTAGATTTGCCATCGGTTTGCTCAACTCCCGTAAACTACCTGTCTACAAATAGAGGCTGGATGGTTATGGTGCATCCATCACAGGAGAGACACTGCCCTAGCTGCTGGTGTGCAGACCGCGATCGCTCAGTTGCCGAATAAAAAACTCTTCTAGCGAGGGACGTGCCAAATTAACCGTCATAATTTGGGCACCCATGAGATTGAGGCTGGCAAGAAAATCGTATGGATCGCCCTTAAGCTGTCCCTGCCAGTAGCCATCCCGAAATTCTAGATTCAGCATTCGCTTCTTAATCACATCCAAGCTGCCGCCACGACCCTTGATTGTATAGGTTTCGGCAACGCCCAGAAGCTCTTGCAAAGAACCGCTGCAAATCAAGTCACCTTCAGCCAGAATAGCGATGCGATCGCACACGATCTCCACATCAGACAGCACGTGACTGTTGAAAAAAATGGTCTTACCCTGCGCCTTGAGCGAAAGAATGATCTCTCGAATCTGATAGCGCCCCATTGGATCGAGTCCCGACATCGGTTCATCCAGAAAGACCAGCTCTGGATCGTTAATTAACGCCTGCGCCAAACCGATGCGCTGTAGCATCCCTTTAGAATACTGACGCAACTGCTTTTTGCGGGCGGCTGACGGCGCTAGACCAACGAGATCGAGCAGTTGGGGAATGCGCTGCCGCTGCACCGATCGCGGAATTTGGAACAGTCCGGCAGTAAATTCAAGGATCTCCCAGCCTGTGAGGTAATCGTAGAAGTAGGCGTTTTCAGGTAGGTAGCCGATGCGTTGCTTGACAGCGCGATCGCCCAACGGTGCTCCTAGCAGCAGCCCCCGCCCTGCATTAGGGCGCACAATCCCCAACAGCGTTTTCAGGAGCGTCGTCTTACCAGCACCGTTCGGTCCCAAGAGTCCAAAGGTTTCTCCCTGCAACACTTTCAGCGTGCAGCCTTTCAGAGAGACAACTTTCTGATTCAGCCAAAACCCAGCCCGGTAGGTTTTCCTCAGTTCGTACGTTTCTACAACGGCTGGACGATCAACGGGGGAAAGTGCATTAGTCGAGTCAATGACAGTAGCCATGTTGATTCAAAGGTCTGGCAGATTTGCGGATTAGACGTTCCAGCAGTCGAGGGTTTGGGTCATTGCAGACGGTGAATAGACTGTAGACTTTAACAGATTTACGGTCACAGCTTTACACGAGTACTTCCATAATCGATGGTCGAGAGCCTTTGGTGCCATGTTCAGCATCGTGGATTCCCTATTTTGCCGATTATTGGCACGATTCGGGGCGGTTCACTAAGATTCTGCATAAACGCTTAAACTTTGTTTATATGTTTTTGGCGTTTGACCGCTATTTGAGGAAGGAGAGGCTTCGCTGCTGCATTGCCTTTGTCTGTGCTCAGGTTGCCCAACGAACGCCGCTTTGTGACAGAGGTAGGCGAACCAATAGTGATGAAAAGGAGAAACGATGGATCGATCGAAAATTGTGGCGATTGTAACAGGAGCGATCGCGGTGGCGCTCAGTCTGGCTTACCTGTTGGTTGTACAACTGCTGGATATGCGTGGCGAGATGGTGCCTGCGCCGATGAGTGTGCTACCACAAGCAACGGCGATCGCTCAGTTCGTGTCCGAATCCACATGAGATTGTGACTGTTTTGGCTCAGGTTTTGCGGCGATCGTCCTTGCGGTGGCTCTCCACCATAGGGCTGCTGCTGGTTGCCAGTTTTGCCACAGTGCTGTCGTTCACAGGTTATTTAGGAGAGCTGCACTGGTATTTGGATTTGACCTCACATTTCAAACGGCAATATCTGCTGGTTGGTGTTGTTACGCTCGTGTGTGGCTGGTGGGGCGATCGACGTTGGCGCAAAGCGTTGATTGGCGTTAGCTTGCTTTGCGTGGTGCTCAATCTCGTCGAAATTGTGCCGTGGTATCTCCCTCAGAAGGCAACCACCTTGCCGTCAGCAGTACCATTACGCTTGCTGCATTCAAACGTGCTGGTGCGGAATCGGCAGTACGCCAGCGTCATTTCTCTGGTAAGGGAGACGAAGCCAGACATCGCCGTTTTTCAGGAGGTGAATGCTGGATGGCTAACTGCGTTGGAAGTCATTCGGGATCAACTCCCGTATACCTATGCCGAACCGGATGCTGTTGGCTTTGGCAATGTAATCTACAGTGTGCTGCCGCTAGAGCAACCGTCGGTACAGTTCCTCGGTCAGACGAAGGTATCGAGCCTTGTGGCACAGGTCAGAAAAGGGGCGCAATCGGTGACCCTGATCACGACTCACCCACCGCCACCGATTCGAGCAGCACTGTTTCAGTCGCGCAATCAACTGCTGACCGCGATCGCGCCATATGTACGATCGCAAACGAGTCCAGTCATTCTTCTAGGCGACTTCAACATCAGTCTATGGTCGCCTTACTATAAGCGCCTGGAGGCTGACAGTGGACTGCGAAACAGCCGAGCTGGCTTCGGTCTGTTACCGAGCTGGTCTCCACGAGCTTGGCTATCGTTGCTGGCGATTCCCATTGACCACTGCCTGGTCAGCCCAGGCATCACAGTGCTAAAAACCCAAACGGGGCGAAATGTTGGATCGGATCACTTGCCCCTAATTGTTGATGTCGCGGTGCCACGGGGGTAAGCGTCTAGCATCCCCAAAACTGGTGACATGGAGACACTTCCAAAGGTGTTCTACCGGAACAGCGAATGGGAAGACTAAGGTCAACCTGATTGGGTCTATTAACGTCAGCAGATCCAGTCAAGGTGCTGTTTATCAAATGAACCTTAGGAGAAACGATGGCTAACCGTAAACTTCCTCGTGGTGGTGGCACTCAAGTTGCTTTAAGCCCAGAATTGGCGATCGCCGCGATCGGGCTTTTTTCTGTTTATGCTGACGGAGAATCAGCCGAGGACGTGGAAACCGAGGCACTCGGCGAGATGTTATCGGCGATCGACCTGTATGAAGATTACTCTGAGGAAGATTTTTCTGCTCTGGGCGCTGAGATTGCCAATTTGATCAACGAAGAAGGGATTGAAGCTGTGGTGGCACAGGCAATTGCAACGGCAAGAGATGAAGGCATTCAAGAAGCAGCGTTTATGATCGCAGTCATTGTCATCGCGGCGGATGGCGAAGTGCCGGAAGAAGAGCAGGAATATGTCAATAGCCTGTTTCAAGCGCTAGGCATTTCAGAAAACCGGGCGAACGCTATTATCGATGAGCTTTTCTCGGAAGACGAAGAAGCAGGCGAAGAGGAAGAGGACGAAGAATAACCGTCGCTCAGGTCACTGCTACTCATAAAACTCATCCCCTGTAGCTCAACGTCGGCTTCAGGGGTTTTTAATGTGATTAGGGCTTTGCGGTTTAATCACCGACCAATGAACCAGGTTTCGACGGCGCTCAACCTTCAGTCATAGCGGGTTGAGCGTAGCCAAAACCCAAACCACTGGTATCTTATTTTCTTGCAATCCCCTTACTCTTTACATAGCAGTCCCAAATTCAGTGAAGTACAGTCGCAAAGAGGCAGAAGGCAGACTTCGGCGTGAGCGCTCAGTCGAACGAGGGCAGAGGGCAGAAGTGAAAGAGCACGGCAGCTTTCCTTCTGCCTTCTGCCTCCTGCCTTCTGCCTTCTGCCTCCTGCCTTAAAACCTAACTTGACCACACTCCAACGAGAGCTGCTATACCAAGTTGTGAGATGGCGTGAAATTATATTCACAGGTATGACAGCGTTTACGATCGGTTCCATGCTTCTAAGTCTGCATCCAGTTTGGCTTTGATTTCGAGCGGGAGCTTGACTTCTGGTAGGAGTGGTTGGTCGTCTGTGTCTGGTGGTTCGCGATCGAGATTCAGCGGTTTTACAACGCGAGTAATCGCTTCCTGAACAAACGCACGGACGAACTCATCCTTGCGATTTAGCTGAAACTGCCGCTGCACCACTTCAGTCATGCCACCGTCGCCCCAATCCTGGTCATGACGAAAGTATTCGATAAAGCTTTTGCCTGCGATGCGTGTGAGATAGGCAGCGCTTACGCCTTGAATCGCGCGCCCAACCAGCATTCCACCCAGGCTAAACTCCAGGGCAGTCGCCACTAACGTCAATACACCTTTGACAATGCCCAAACTCGCCAGCGTTTTACCTAACGACAACGCCAGTTCTCGTCCCCGTTCCATGTTGATCTCGCAGCCGTAGACGCGCCCAAGTTCAACCACCATTTGAGCGTTAATGGCAGCCGTTGCCAGCAGATCTACCACTGGTAAGGGGGTGACGGCAATGACCCCGGCGCTAATCCACTGGAAGCGATCGACAATTTTTTCTGCCTGTCGTCGGCGTTGGGCATCAATCAGGTAGCGAGCTTTCTCACCGAGCCGCTGGGATTGCAGCAAGATGTTGTCGGCAATCAAATCCTCGCCCTCAGCGCGCAATACGGCAACCATCCGGCGAATGAGGGGCATGATGTCTGGATCAGGGTAGAGGGTTTCGCCCTCGACAACGATCGCGGCAGGATTGGCAGCCGTCGCAATCACATCGGCAGGAGCAACCAGGCTACGCAGCCGTCCCCGCAACTGCGCCAGAATGGTATCGCGATCGCTCTCTGGATACAGGTCAGACTTGTTGAGAATGATGAGCGATCGCTTGCCAATTTCCGCCAGGGTTTGCAGCGGGTCGTATTCGGACTGACGCAGATCGTTGTCCAGTACAAACAGCAGCAAATCGGCTTCTGTTGCCAGTTGGCGTGCTAGTTGTTCGCGTTCTGTCCCCGCTACGCCCGCTTCGAGAATGCCCGGTGTATCAATGATCAGAATTTCACGGTTCAAGCCTTTTAGCTTTAGCGAATAAGTCTCACCGACTTCAGTTGTGCCCATTGCGGCACCAACTTTGCCTGCCATGCGTCCAATCAGCGCATTCACCAGCGATGTTTTGCCTGCTGACCCTGTGCCAAAAACAACAATTTGCAGGTTGCCACGTGAGAGAGTTTGCTCGATTTCGCGCGATCGCATTAGCAATTCTTGCCGCGCCACCTCATCTTGAATCTGGCTTACCTGCTGACGCACAGCTTTCAGGGTTTCTTCAGCCGCCTCTGTTTTTTCAGCAGGTACCTGGGGCTGTCGTCGTGGTTGCTTGCGTCGTTTTTGTGTGCGAGGCAGCACAAACAGGTAATAGATTAAGGCTCCAACGAGCACTGTCAGCAGCGCCACGATCAGCACCAGCAGTGCCTGAGACAGCAGCGGGTAGGCGTAAAGCTGCCAGGAAAGCCGCGTGAGCGAATCAATTAACCAAATCACCAGCCCCAAAATCAGGGCTAGACCAGCAATGAGAATGAGAAGGCGCGACGGCGGCATGAAGGCATCTGTGGTGCATCTGCCTCTCATTCTAGTGCCCTGAACTTTTTTAGCGATCGCCTCGTTTGCCCGGAAAGATTGTTAAGTCTGCCGCAGTGGGTACTTTGGAGGGCTACTGTAACCACAGACAGTAGGTGATGAGTCCGTTGTCTGATAACTTAAGTCAAACCTACAAAACGCTTGAAAGAGGGATCTTATGGGACTTTTTGATGCAGTGATGAGCGCGGTCAGTAATCCTGGTCAGCAAGGAAGCCCGGATCAGCTTGGTGCCATTCTTAATACTGTGCAGCAACTGAGTGGCAGTCATGGGGCGGATGCAGGTACAACACAAACGCTTGTGTCGGTGGTCGGTGGCTATGTGCGATCGGCACTGCAACAACAGCAGGCAACCGCAGGCACTGAACAGGCGCAGGCAACCGTCAATCAATACGGCGGTACTGGGGCAAACCCGCAGGCTGTAGAGGCTGTGTTGGGTCCAGTCATGCAGCAACAGGTCGTGCAAGATTTAGTGCAGCGAACTGGACTTGACCCGCAAACAGTGCAGTCAATGCTGCCAACACTGGTGCCACTCGCGCTCAAGTTTTTGCAGAGCGGAGCGCATACTGACAATCCTCAGGCTGGCAACCCCGTGCTCAGTGCCTTTTTGGATGGCAACCAGGATGGCAACATTGACTTGGGCGATGCTCTTAGTGTGGCTGGTAAATTTTTTGGGCGTTGAAGCGGTCAGCGGTCAGCGGTCAGCGGTCAGCAAGAGGCGGGTCAGTGGTTAGCGGTTAGCGGTTAGCGGTCAGCAAGATGCGGTCAGCGGTTAGCGGTCAGCGGTCAGCAAGATGCGGGTTGCGGCTGTCGCTAAAGCAAGAACGCTTCGATCGCGGCAGCGGCTCCGTCCTTTTCAACGTCAGGGGCGACCCAGTTTGCTAAAGCTTGAACAGGTGCTGGTGCATTGCCCATCGCTACGCCAACGCCAGCATACTCAATCATCTCAACGTCGTTGAAGTTGTCGCCGATCGCCATCACGTTTTCTGCCTTCAGTCCTAAATGTTCTTCTGCCAAATAGCGTACCGCTGTTCCTTTGCTGACCAGCGGATTGGTTGCCTCAAAAAACGTTGCCACCGATTTTGTGAGGTAGAGTTCGGCGGGCGTGTAGAGACTCTGCAAATTGCCTAAGAGTGTGCTGATTAAATCGACATCATCACTCAGCGCCAGCACTTTCGTCGGTTCGGTGGTGAGTGCTGTCCGCAAATCGCCTATAGGAATGGGCTGCACGTTGGAACGAATAGCATACTCTTTGGTCTCAGCGGTGATTTCACGCACGTAAAGCTGGTCGTTGATGTAAAAATGCACGGAGAGCAGCGATCGCAGCTCTGGTTGCTCAAAATAGTCTAAAAGCTGAAGTACCAGTGACTTCGGTACGGTCCAGTGGCGATACACAGTATCCGTTCTTGGGTCTTGAATCAGAGCACCTTGATACGCCATGAGCGGCAGCGTAGAACCGATCGCCTCATGAAAACGGATGGCAGCACGATACATTCGCCCTGTGGCGATCGCCACTTGAACCCCCTTTGCCTGTGCCGCACGGACTGCTTCAATTACAGGCTTACGAATCTCGTTTGAAACGCCCGCGATCGTGCCATCAATATCGAGTACGAGGAGTTTGATCTCTGCGGAAGTAGCTTGGTTTGGCATAAGAGGAAAGGATAAAGGATAAAGAATTTTGAGTTTTGGGAGCGGTCAGCAGTCAGCGGTCAGCTATCAGCTATCAGCTATCAGCTATCAGCTATCAGCTATCAGCTATCAGCT